>JAHFPT010000115.1 GCA_023266625.1 Novosphingobium sp.
CTTCTCCTCTCAAGCTATCGTTCAGGTACTTCGCGAGACGACTTCCTCGCCGAACCACTGCACCAGCTCGACATAGGCGGCACGGCTCGGGTGGGCGAAATTGATCGTCGACCAGGTGACGCCCGCCGCTGCCAGCTCGGCGAGCAATGCCAGAAAACGGTCTGCGGCTTCCGGCTTGGGTTCCTTGATGCGCATCCGCGGTCCGAGCACGATATCGAACGCGCCCGTCCTGCCCAGCGCGGCACGCTTTTCCTGCAGACGGGCGATGAGTTCGCGCAGGTGGTCGTTCGACTGGACGCCGCTTTCCTGGTTGATCGCGCTCATCCCCGGCGTCGCATAGAACGGGCACCAGCCATCGCCCCAGCGCGCGGCGCGACCCAGCGCCTTCTCGCTGCTGCCGCCCACCCAGATCGGCGGCGGCGGATCGGGCACGGGGCGAGCCTCGTTGCCGGGGGCATGGAAGCCCAAGCCCTGCATCGTGACGACCTCGCCCGACCATGTCCGCCGGATGACGTCGAGCGCCTCGTCGGTCAGCGCGCCGCGGCGGCGAAAATCGGCGCCCAGCGCATCGAATTCGGCTTTCTGATAGCCCACCCCGACGCCGAGGATCAGGCGGCCGCCCGACAGAACCTGCACCGTCGCCGCGCCTTTGGCGGTGACGAAAGGGCTGCGATAGCCGAGTACGACGATATTGGTGTGCAGCATCAGCCGGGTGCTCGCCGCCGCGACGAAGGCGAGCCCAGCGAAGGGATCGAGCGCATCATGGCCGAAGCCGCCCCGCAGCCACTGCGTATCAGGCGCCGGGTGGTCGGTGATGAAGCAGGCGTCGATCCGCGCCTTTTCGAGCGCCTGCGCCATTTCGGCGATCGCCGCCATCGACTGGAATTCGCCGGCGGGCTCGATGACGCCCAGCGGCAGCTCCGCAGTGAATTTCATGCGTAGTAGCGCTGGAAGAATTCACGATAGGCCAGGATCGGCCCGTCACCTTTCACCAGGATCGGATCGGCAAGGTATTTCTTGTGCTTCCAGATGCGAATATCCTGTTCGAGCTGGCGCCACGTCTCGCGGATCAGCGCCTTGGTGACGTTGATCTTCCGGTCATCGAGCACGGAGGGCACGAAATACTGGTGGCGCAGCAGCGTGTGGCTGCGGTCGATCGGCGTGTGCATCTGCATCAGCAGCATTTCGGTGATGCCGTGGAAGCGGGTGAAGGATACGCCTGGCCCCGGCGCGCGCACCGTGATCTTGCCGTCGATATCCCCGCGCGGCGTCGGCATCCTGGTGGAAACCGAGCTGTAGCGGGTGTAGCCGTCGATCTTCAGCTCTGGCACCGGCGGGCTTTTCGTGCCGTGCAACGCCGCGAAATGGGCGATGTCCGCGCCATTCTCGGTCAGCTCCTGGACCGGGATATCGACCACCCAGTCGCGGTATTCGGTCGCCGTCCAGCCCTCCTCCGAAATCTCTGCGACCGGCGATAGCTCCCACAGCGGCGCTGCCTTGTGCGGGTGCCACCAGACGAAGATCATGCCCATGTCCTCATAAACCGGCCAGGCGCGATCACAGGCGCGCGCCAGCTTGGGCGGGACCTTGGGGGAATAGGGAATGGTCGTGACCCGCCCATCCCCGGCGTGCTGCCAATGATGAAACGGGCACAGCAGATCGTTGCCGACGACCTGGCTGTCATAGCCGAGATGGGCACCCAGATGCGGGCAATAGGCATCGAGCGCGCGGACAAGGCCATCCTCACCACGCCAAAGGACGAATTCGGTTTCGCAGAAATCCCGCGGCAGGACCTGGCCGACTTCCAGCTCTCCCGATCGCGCCACGGAGAACCAGCCGAATGGCAGGGGCAAATCGCAGCGTTTGCGGCTATTCGAGGACATTTGTTCCAAGTTTTTATCCCCTTAAAGGTCGACTGAACAACTTCCGCTCCCTAGGCGCCGGTTGCTCTCGCCAGAATCATAATACAAAATGCATATTTTAGAAATTGTTTCTGCACGGGCTTCGCATTTGTGGATGACTGCGGCGCTGATTAAAAAAGGCGCAGCGCCCAAAGACGGCTGAAGCGCTCGACGCCTGGCCACCCAAGCCGTATCGCAGGAGCTCGACAGGTCCGTTCCGGGTGCGAGAGAAAGGTGCGGTGCGCTGCTCCCCGCATTGCGACTTGTCGTCATGCGCACATCGAGGAACAATCAATGCTCAAACCGGGCAAGAGCGAACCGCGTCGCGATTAAGGTGTCGGTTTGAGCAATGCACAGGCTCTGACTACCATGTATTCGGCAACAGAGAATACTGGTACGACCGTCACCGCGAGGAAAATTCGGGTGGTGAGATCGTCGCCGTGAATAGTCGGGACCAGCGCGCTTCCCGGCGGCCTAATAGTTCAAACTTTAAGCGCAGAAAGCGCTTCGAGTTGTTCGACGAAATGGTTTCGCGACCGATGGGCAAAAACTACATGCAACTGGGTGGCGCCCGCCGCAAAAACTGCTCCGACACGGTCAGCGGCCTTTCCGGGCTGGTCAAGCGGATCGAGCATTCCATCGTGCCTCAGCGTAATTTCCAGCGGCTCTCGGCGCGCATTCCAGGCGGGCGTTTCGCGCGCGCGCGCGATCATCTCGGACTGTTCGGCAACGCTCAGACCAAAAGGTGCCCAGCCGTCGGCCAGTTCCACCGCGCGACGCAGCGATCGCGCCGAACGGCCGCCAATCCACAGCGGCATGTTCAGTTGGATCGCGCATGGATCGACGATCAAATCGCCGAAGTTGTAAAATGGCCCCTTATATTCCGGCAAGCGGTGCCCAAGCGACGCGCGCAAGGCGCGCAGGGCATCATCGGCACGCGCGCCGCGTTGCTCGAATTCTGCACCGCCCAGCCCGAGGAGTTCGAACTCTTGCTTGAGCGATCCGACGCCCACGCCGAGCACGAGCCTCCCGCCACTCATGCGATCGAGCGTGCCATAGCGTTTGGCGATGGCAAGCGGGTGATGATAGCCTAGCACCAAAACGTATGTCAGAAAGCGGATCCGGCTGGTAACTGCCGCCAAATATCCGAACAGGGGAAGCGGATCGTAATAGCGCCCGCCGCGGACCGGTTCGACGTCGGACGGAATGCCAACATGCTCCGCACATGCGAGATTGTCGTAGCCTAGCCGCTCAGCCGCCTGCGCGACAACCGCCATATCCTCGGGTGTTATCTCGCGAACCCACTCAGGATGGATATCGGCAAGGCCCGTCAACGACGATCCCGGAACCGTGAAGCCGTAACGGCAAGTTAGGGTCTGGTTGTTGGTTGCCTCCAACGGAAATCTCCCTGCGCAGTGGCCAGCATATATTGCCGACTTACCTTGTGAAAATGACAATGCCCGGTCCAACGATATGCTGCAACTGGTTATTAAAACGCCCGGTGTCGACATTCACGAGCTGAATGCCGATCCCTGGATCACAGCCATGGCCGCCATCCGCGGTGCGGGCTTGAGGGCCTGCTGCGATTTGCCGTTGTGTCTGCTCTTGCGCCACCGACCATGCCTATACTGCTCCAGAATGCGCCTCCCTGTTGGAGTATATGAGCGGACATTCTCAAAGCAAATGTAGGCATTAGAATGAGGAGAGGGTGAAGCCTGTATCACCTTTTGAACTCGTCGCCGGAGATCACTCGCCTGGTGGTGCTGATGTACTTGCGGTTCCCTCTCTCGCTGCGGAACTTTAAGCCTCCACACCGGCGATGGTCGCCAGGGAGTGACCGGCCCCCACTGACTGATCCTGGAAGAAATTGCGAAAGGTTCCGTCTTTACGGATTTCGTGCCTAATTTCCGTCAAGGCGGAATAAAGATCGCCAATCATCGGCTCATAGCGCTTTCTAAATATGCATTATGCATTATATTATGCAGTGGAGTGCATGCCCGCGCCTGACTGGCGCATCAATAGGCGGCAGGGGGGAACATTGCGATGAAATTTGGGGCGGTTAAGTCTGGTTTGCTGTTGGGTGCAGCTTCTGTTTGCGCTCTTGGAGCCTCTCCGGTGATGGCGCAAGACAAAGCCGGGCAAGGTGCTGCGGCGGAAGAAACCAACAGCAACGACATTATCGTTACTGCCCAGCGTCGCTCGGAGAAGCTTGAAGAAGTGCCGATGTCGATTGCGGTGGTAACTGCCGAGACACTGGCCAATTCGGGCATCAACACGCTTCGTGATCTGCAGAACGTCACGTCAGGATTCCAGCTTAACAACAGCGGATCCTATCCGCAGCCAGCCATCCGTGGTATCACGACGACCAATTCGGGTTCCTACGAGAACAACGTCGCTCTTTGGGTTGATGGACTCTATGAAATAACGCCGCAGATCCTCAATATGGATATCCCGAATGTGAAGGGCATCCAGATATTGAAGGGCCCTCAAGGCGCACTCTACGGACGAAACGCAACCGGCGGCGCGATTCTTATCGATACGATTGATCCGGGCAAGGAATGGAACGGGAATGCCGAAGCGACGTATGGTCGTTTCAATGACCGACGTTTCCGCGGTTACGTCGCCGGTCCTTTGAGCGACAAGATCGGCTTCAGTCTGGCCGGGACCTATCGCAAGACCGACGGTTATTACAATCACGTCAACCCCGCAGATACCACCAAGACCGATGGGCACACGCTTGGGTTGGATCAGCAGTCAATCCGCGCCAAGATCAAGGCAGAGATCACAGACGGATTTAAAGCGACTATTGTCTATAACTATACGCGGGCGAGTGATCCGCGAGGTGTCTTCTTCACACCTACCGAAAACCTCACGGCCGCCAGTCAGGGCAACTGGGGTATGGGGTCGTTCATCGGCCAAGTGGCCATTCTCGATTTCAAGCAGCACGAAGGGTCGCTCAAGCTTGAGCTCGATACCGGTATAGGCACGCTTCGCTCGGTAACTGGCTATCAGCACTCGACGCAGGTCCAAACGTACGATACCACTGCCACCACTTATACCCCGAGCAGCATCAGCCAGGTCAGTTTCATCGATAACACTTGGCAGGAAAACCTCGATTACACGATTACCGCGATTGACAAACTTGATCTGATCGTGGGCTTTACCTATTTCAATAATAAAGAGAAATTTGTTCCTGGTGGTGCAAACGCCACCCTAATCGCTCCGGCTGGCTCGCCTGTCGGGACGCCGCTTTCTTCCTACGTCATATCCAATCAGAAGGACTCTCAGCGCACCAAGGATTCTTGGGCGGGTTTCATCGATGCGACCTTCCACGCTACAGATCGGCTCAGCATCAACGTTGGCGGCCGCTACAGCCAGGAAACGCAGAATATCCATGCGACGAATATCAATTATTGCGCTCTCGCGGCCGGTTGCGTGGGCGGTATCCCAATCGGAGGAATTACCGGGACGATTTACGACGCCAGCAATGGAGCGACCTACAGCAAGTTCACGCCGCGGGCCTCAATCCGATACGAGATTTCGCCGCGCACCAACATCTATTTCAGCTATTCGCAGGGTTTCAAGGCTGGCGAATGGAATGGGGTCATCCCCGACAACAATCCGGCCGTATGGTTTCAGAAGGGCCAGGTTGGCCAGGAAAAGGTCGACTCCTTCGAAGCTGGCCTGAAGACGGCCAGCCAGAAGCTACGCTTTGACCTGTCCGGATTCTATTACAATTATAAGGACCTGCAGATCAGTTCGGTGCAGTTCGTTGGCGGAGTCGCGTCCGTGTACCTGCAAACGCTGCCCAAGGCCAAGATCTATGGTATTGAAAGCAATGTCGACTATGACGTGACTTCGGACTTTAAGGTCAGGGCGGGCGCAACATGGCTCCACGCCCGCTATGGCAACGGTGCCTTTTTTCAGGGCGTCGGCGTAAATCCGGCAGGAACAGTCGCGGTCCCGAATCCGGCCAATCCGCTCAAGTCCTTTCCTAATGTTTTCATTCCACCATTGTGGCAGGACATTTCTGGCATGCAGATGGTTCGTGCCCCGGACTTCACGGGCTATGTTGGCTTTGAATACAACATTCCTAAGGGCGATGGCGGCTTCAAGATTGCTGCGAACGTGAAATATACCTCCAGCTATGTCGTGACCGACCCGTCGGTCTGGGGTGGTGAGTCCCAGGCGGCGTTCACGGCCAGAACAGGGTTGACTGCGCCTACAATTGCAACTCCATCGAACAACAATGCGGTGTTTGCAGCGGCAGGCGCCGCCGGGACGCCATACCTGAGTCAGTCGAGCGACCAGCGCGCGCGGCAGAGTGGCTATGCACTGGTCAATGCATCCGTCACGTGGACCGACCCAACTGACCATTACTATGTCCGGGTCTGGGGGAACAACCTGACCAACAAGTTCTATGCAGTGCACTATCGGCCCAGTTCGCGAACATACATTCCGCTGGGCGAACCGCTGTCCTTTGGCGGAACGATTGGCTATAAGTTCTGACCTGATCTGCGCGCAAGAGAAGGCCCGGCTGCGTTATTGCGCAGCCAAGCCTTCGTTGCGAATTCAGACTACACGGCAGTTCCAACCAATGCGGAAAAGCTCACAGCCCGAATAAGTTGCGAGTTCATGTTTGCGGCCAAAGGAGCCTCGACGATGTCCCTCAAGGCGCAACTGTCACCCGGCGGGGATGGCGAGCACATCAGTTTCTGCCGGCTGTGCGAGGCACTGTGCGGCCTGAGCGTCGCTGTTGCGGGCGGCCGCATCGTCCGTGTTGGCCCGGATCGCGACCATCCGGTTTCGCAAGGCCATATCTGCGTGAAAGGCGCGAGAATGGTCGACATCGTGCACGACCCCGACCGCGTACTCTATCCACTGCGCTGCAAGGGTCATGCCGGTGAGTTCGAGCGGGTGAGCTGGGATGAAGCGCTGGGCGACATTGCGGGACGACTGGCCACCATAATCGAACGTCATGGTGGTGAAAGCGTGGCCACCTATATCGGCAATCCCGCATCATTCGGTTCGCTTCACGCCGCCTACATGAACGGCTTCCTGCGCGCGCTGGGGAGTGCCCGTAAGTTCAATTCGCTCCACACCGACACCGGTGCCAAGAACCTGGCGATGGAGCTGACCTACGGCAATCCCTACCGCTACACCTTTCCCGATTTGGAAGATTGCGATTTCCTGATCGTGATCGGCGGCAATCCTGTCGCATCGCACATGTCGCTGATCAGCGAACCACGCGCAATGGATCGGTTGGATGCGATCGCGGCAAAGGGCGGGGTTGTCGTCATCGACCCCCGCCGCACCGAGACGGCACGCCGCTATGATCACCTGCCAGTGCGGCCAGACAGCGACATCTGGTTGGTGCTGATGCTGCTACGTACGATTTTTGACGAGGAGCTATTCGACACCGCCACCCTTGATGCCGCCGCCACCGGCTGGCGAGAGCTGCGCAGCGCCGCCGCACAGGTTTCGCTGGAGGCGGCCAGTGCCCGTTGCGGAGTTGATGTGGCGACTGCCGAGGCGCTGGCCCGGCGGCTGGCACAGGCGCGCACGGCGGCGGTATATACCCGGCTCGGCACCGGTCGCGGCTCCTATTCGACGCTCACCAACCTGCTGATCGAAGCGCTCAATATCGTCACCGGCCGGCTCGGCCAGTCGGGCGGCTGGGTCATCGGCCAGGGAGCGGTGTCGGCACCCACCAGCAACCCCTTTCCCTATGGCTCGAAGCGGTCGCGGATCGGCAACCTGCCATTGATCATCGACATTGCGCCCGGCGGCACGCTGGCAGACGAGATTACAACGCCAGGCAAAGGACAGATCCGTGCGCTGTTCGTCGATTCCGGCAACCCGGTGTTGTCCTACCCGCGCGGTGACCGGCTGGAACATGCGTTGGCGAGCCTCGACCTGCATGTTTCGTTCGATCTCTATATCAATGAGACCAACCGGCTGGCGGATTACATCCTGCCGGCCACCACCTTTCTCGAGCGCCCCGACATGAACGAGTTTTGGGGCGCAAATGCACCGCGCCCGTGGATCCAATATAGTGACGCCGTGCTTGCTCCTCAGGGTGAGGCGCGCACTGAATTCGCGATCTATGCCGCAATCCTTGAACGAATGGATCTGCCCTCGCCACTGGCAATGATGGGGACGCAGGATTGCCCTGATCCGGACCCGATGACGGCGATCGATGCTCGTCTGCAGGCCGGACCATGGGGCGCTGCCAGCCTGCCAGGCGGCTTGAGTATCGAAGTGCTGCGCGACCGGTACCCGCATGGCTACCGCTATTTGCAAAAGGTCGATGCTGAAGCCACGCGGGCGGCGATCACGCTTCCCGGCGGCAAGGCCAGCCTGTGGGGCGAGGTCTGCGCCGCAGAGTTCGAACGACTGCTGGCGAGCGGCCCGGCGACACCACCAGACGGCGAGACCCTGCTCTTGTTCGGCAGGCGGCGGCTGCAATCGCTGAACAGCTGGATGCACAACAGCGAACGCCTGACGCGCGGCCACCAGCCCACCTTGCAAATCCATCCGGCGGACGCGCAGCGGCTGGGCATTGCCGAAGGACAGCGCGTCGCCGTGACCGGCGGCGACAACCGGATTGTCGTTCCGGCGGAAGTGACCGCAGACGTCGTCCCCGGTTCGGTCTGCTACCCGCACGGCTGGGGCCATCGCGGCGGCTGGCAGCGGGCCAACGCGATCGAGGGAGCCAACGTCAACCTGCTGGCATCGGACAATCCGGCGGATTGGGAGCAGGTTTCGGGCATGTGCCTGCTCGATGGCATTCCGGTCCGGATCGAACCGGCCTGATCCATTCTGCGCCTTGCATGGGCGTCAGCGTTGACAGGGCAAGGCGCATGGCCAAAATGCCGCATAGCATATGCATTATCCCGGAGAGACCGTAACCATGGCCCATCGCACCCCGCGCGAGCTGATCGAGATCTATTGGGAGCGGGTGTACAACGCCGGCGAAGTCGAGTTGATCCGCGAAGTCTGCGCCGATCCGATTATCCGCCACGACCCCAATTGCGTCACCCCGCTGAGCCATGAAGAGCAGATCACCCGGGTCAAGCGCAGCGTGGCGACCCAGCCGCTGTTCACGCACAGGGTGCTGCACGCAGATGACCGCTTTGTTACCTCGGTGTGGAACATGGTCAGCCGCGATGGCCGCAATCTCCGGCTGTGCGGGATCGAAGTGTTCGAAGCCGAGCAAGGCCGCTTCACCCGGTGCTGGAACTCCGAATATGCCAAAGGCTTCTGGGGCGAGGATGGCGAGGACTTTGATCCGGCCGCGTTGCCGCCGCCCGAACTCGTGTCTTCGGGCAAGGCAATCTCAGCCGACTGGCTGCAACGCGCGCTTGCCGCTGGCGGCGTGGTCGCTCCGCAGCGGCTGGCGCTGGAGCCGGAGATCACGCCGATCGGCCACGGCACCACCAGCGAAACCGTTCGCCTCCGCGCCAGTTACAACAGCGGCACGATCACCGCGCCGACGTCGGCGATCTGCAAGATCGGACGCCCGCTGCCTGCCGCGCTGGGATCGACCAGCCCGTTCGAGCGCGAACGGCAGGCCTATGCGCTGTTCGGGCAGGATCCAGGCTTTCGCATCCCTCAGGTCTATTTCAACGCAACTGATGCCACCGGCCTGTGCAACCTCCTGCTTGAAGACTTGTCCACCACTGCCCGCCCGGGCGACCAAATCACGGGTTGCTCACTCGCCGACGCGGAAACGGTGGTACGCGAGCTCGCCCGCTTCCACCTAACTTGGTGGGAAAAGCCGGAGCTCGGCCAGCAGGAGTGGATGAGCCGTCCGCTCCAGTTGCTGCCGGCCTATGCCAAAGGCGCAGAAGTTATTGCCGAGTGGCTGGCGGACCGCATCCCGGCCGAGGCGATCACGGTGATGCAGGACTTCGGCGCGCTGGCCGAACGCTGGATCAACCAGCCCGCTGCCCGCCGCACGTTGATCCACGGCGACCCGCGCGTCGATAATATCCTGTTCGAGCAGACTCGGGATGGCCCGCGCGCCTGTCTGATCGACTGGCAGAGCCTGCGCCTCGGCGACCCCCAATACGATGTCGCCTATTTCCTGAGCGGCAGCATCAGTCCCGCAGACCGCCGCTCCGGCGAGCGCGACCTGCTCGCAGAATATGTGCGGATCATTGCCGAAGTCGATCCGGCCTACACGCTCGATCTGGCGCTCGAATCCTACCGGGCCAACATCGTCTCCGGCCTGTGGCTGACCGTCATTGCCGCTGCCTACATCGAGCGCACCCGGCATAATGCCGATCTGCTCACCGCGCTGCTGACCCGTAACGCCAGCGCGGTCAGCGACTGGGATAGCCTTGGCGCCATCGCGGCATGGAAGAAATCTAAGCAATGAAGGCGGCCTATTACTCGGCGAACGGTGGGCCGGAAGTGATGTGTTTTGGCGATGTGTCCGATCCGGTGCTCAAGCCGGATGATGTGCTGATCCGGGTGCAGGCCGTCAGCATCGAAGGGGGCGACATCATCAGCCGGCGCTATGGCACGCCATCCTCAGACCGGCATGTCGTCGGCTATCAGGCGGGCGGCGTGGTCGAAGCGGTCGGGGCTGAAATCAAATCCATCCAGCCGGGCCAGCGCGTGGTCGGCCATAATGCGGCGGGCAGCCATGCCGAATTGTTCGCGGTGCCCGAAGACCTGTGCTTTCCGGTGCCAGATGGCCTCAACATGGATGTGGCCGCCACCGTGCCGGTCACCTTCGGCACGGGGCTCGATGCCTTGTTCGAATTCGGCGGATTGAAACGAGGAGAAACCGTGCTGATCCAGGGGGCGGCTGGCGGTGTCGGCGTCGCCTGCGTGCAACTGGCGAAGCTGGCCGGGGCAACCGTCATCGGCACGGCCTTTGGCCCGGAGCGGCTGGAGCGGCTCACGGCGCTGGGCATGGACCACGGCATTGACTATTCATGCCAGGATATCGGACAGCGCACCCGCGAGTTGACTGGCGGCAAAGGCGCCGAACTGGTCATCGACATGGCCGGGGCCAAAGGGCTGAAGCAGTTGCTCGACGCCCTCGCTTATCGCGGTCGGTACATGGCGGTTGGCGTCTCGAGCGGAGAGTCTCCGACTTTTACCTTCAGCGAACTGATGGGCAAGAATCTGACGATCCAAGGCGTTTATCTCGCCCTCGAAATCCGCACCGCTCGCGTCCATGAAGCCATTGCCGGTATCTTTGCCGACATCGCGGCGGGCCGCCTCACCATGCCGATAGAGCAAGTCTATCCGCTGGCCCAGGCCGCTGCGGCCCATGCCCACGTCGAAACCGGCCACCCCTTTGGCCGCATCCTGTTGCGGCCCTAAATCCCGGGGTTCTGCGAAGATCAAGATCATGTTGCTGGTGAACCGCAAGGCCGGCATCGGCCAGCGCCGATCTTGCCGTCGGCAGAGCATAGTTCTCTGAACGCCAGCCTGGAATGGCTTGGCGGGTGACATTGCCGATGCCAACAATGGCCGCGCAAGATTTCGCGGCAGTGCTCACGATGCACTTCTGCTGCACGAGGGCTGTTGCCTGCTACTCACCGCTATGGCCTCTCGGTTGTCAGCTGGCGGTATAATCCGCAAGCACCGGGGCAAGCGCCGGCCAGCCGGAAAACAGGCCCGCGCCTTCCAGTCCCGCCATGGTTGCTTCGCCGCGCCGGTTCCACTCGTCATCCGGCCACGGCGGATCGATCATGCGTGAATGGGGGATCATCTTGTGCGTTGAGTCGGTGGTGGGGCGGGTATGATGGACGTCACTCATGCCGTTCCGCAAGATCAGAACCGGCATGGTCAGCCGCTCGAAATCCGCAGGCGTCATTCCTGGAACCGGGGTGTCGGGGGACGGGATATAGAACGTTGCCCATTGCTGCATCTTCGCGATGAATTCCTGCGGGTCCATAGCCAGCAAGGCTTCGCGCGCCGCCGGATTGCGTTCGGCCTGCTCTGCCCAGGCCATTGTCTCGAGCACGGCAGTCATTCCGCTGCGCGTCGCCGCCGCCGCGCCATCGCCGCAATAGACGCCAACCAGCCCCATCAGGCCGATGGGGCCGCCCGTGATCCACCAGACCGCCACCTTCGAAACCGCCTCTGGAAAGCGCGAAGCGGCGATCAACGTCACACGGGAACCTGCCGAGCCGCCTGCCAGAGTCATCGGGCCCAGGCCCAGTTCCCTCCCAAGGCCGATCAGTGCGCGCGCATGCAGTTCCGATTCATTGTCCGCATCCAGGCAGACATCGGACAGCCCGCAATTGGGGCGATCCCAAATCAGCGCCCGCCTGCCGCGCGCAGCCAGCGCCTCTGCGAGCCCGCGCACGCCCGGGCTCTCCATCGAAAATCTCCCGCCTGGCGTTATAGCAATTGGTGAGGCTCCCTCCGGGCCATGCAATTCGTATTCGATACCGATGCCATCGACTTCAATGCGTGCCATGTTCCTGGCTCTCCTCTTTCATGCTGATTTGTTTACCTGCATCCTGGTTCCGCGGTGCAACTGACGGCGATCCACGTGAGATCGACGCCGCCGCGCGGGCAACCAGCCGTCCGGCCTCGGCGATACGATCGGCGGCCAGTCGCTCGAGCGGGGCGACCAGCAAGATCGCCGCGACCGGATAGCCATCGGCTTCGAACACGGGAGCTGCGACGGTCACGGCACCATTGGCCAGCGGATTTTCGCTGATTGCAAATCCTGTCCGCCGGCAATCGGCAAACGCCTGCATCTGCGCCGCATCAGGCACCGCGCCCCACAACCGCTCGATCTGTGCGGCGGGCAGATGGGCGAATATCGCGCAGCCGGAAGCACTTTCCCTCAGCGGTGCGGTGGTTCCCGCTTGCGGAGCTATGCGCAGTAGCGCCCTGCTTTCGGCAACGTCGGAAATAATTAGCCGGTCGTTTTCAAGGACCATCAATGCGGCAGTCTCGCCGGTGAGGTCCCGCAGTTCCTCCAGTGTGGGTCTGGCCACCTCTCGCAAGCTTACCCGGCCCAACGCCTGCTGGGACAGGCAATGGAGGCGAGAGGTAAGCCGCCATTCACCACCGCCGATGGTCGCACGCTGGATCCAGCCCGAATCGGCAAGTGTCATTATCGCCCGCTGGACCGCGCTCTTGTCGGCATCGAGCAGACGGGCAAGTTCGCTGACACCTACTGGCTGATGGCAAGCCACCGCCTCCATCACATCGAGCACGCGCGAAGCGCTCTGGATCAGCTTGACTGCCATACGACTCACTTGTTAGCATGTCACTTGTCATTACGGAAGATCGCCAGGTGACACGACTTGAAGGCTTGGCGGCAAAGTCCCCGAAGCGCTCGCAAGTACGTCAGGGCCAAACGGGAGCAGCGAATGCATGATTTGGTGATCCGGGGCGGATTGGTGGTCGATGGCAGCGGCGCAGAACCGGTACAGGCCGATGTCGCGGTCGAGGGCGATCGCGTAGTTGCGGTCGGGCCGGGGCTTGGCCGGGGCGTGGAGGAGATCGATGCCACCGGGCTGATCGTGACACCCGGCTTCGTAGATCTGCACACCCATTACGATGCGCAGGTCACCTGGGATCCGATCCTCGCCCCATCGTCCTGGCACGGCGTGACCACGGTGGTGATGGGCAATTGCGGCGTCGGCTTCGCCCCGGCGCGGCGCGAGGCACACTCCTGGCTGATCGAGATCATGGAGGATGTCGAGGAAATCCCGCGCGATGCCATGGAGGCGGGGCTGCCGTGGAATTGGGAGAGCTTTCCCGAGTACCTCGATGCGCTGGCTGCGCGCAGCCACACTGTCGATATCGCTGCCCAGGTGCCGCATATTGCGCTGCGGGCCTATGTCATGGGCGACAGGGCCGTGCGCGACGAACCCGCCACTCCCGCCGATCTCGGCGAGATGGGCCAGCTGTTGGAGGAAGCGCTGCGTGCCGGCGCCATCGGCTATGCCTGCAGTCGCACCGATGCCCACCGCCTGAAGGACGGCCAGCTGGTACCCGGCTCCTTCGTCGATCGCGACGAGCTGCTGGCGATGAGCGAAGCGGTCGGGCGGGCCGGTGGCGGCCAGATCCAGTATCTCGGCAATTTCGGCGATTTCGATGCGGACTTGCCGTTTCTCACCGAAATGTCGCGGCGCAGCGGCTCATCCGTCCATTTCCTGATGAGCGATACCAATTGGCCCGCGCGTCTGGCAGGGATCGAGGCGGCAGCAGCGCAGGGGGCAAGCCTTGTCGGGCACTTCCCGCCGCGCGCTGTCGGCAACGTCCTGCAATGGCGCGCCGGGCGAAACCCGTTCATGGACCGGCCCAGCGTTCTCGCCCTGGCTGGTCTGCCTTGGCCCGAACAGCTCGCGCGGCTGCGCGATCCAGCCCTCCGTGCGCAGGTTCTGCAGGAAGGCAACGGCGAGGCCGAGGCCCGGCTGCCGGAATTCGCCCGCGTCATCTATCGCGGCTTTGACCGCATGTATGAGGTCGAGGATTGCCCAAACTACGAACCCGATGCCAGCAAGGAAAGCATCGCTGCGCGCGCGGCACTCGCCGGGCAGGACCCGGCGGCCTACGCCTACGACGTCATGATGCGCAACAACGGCACGGGAATGCTTTACCTCGCGCTCGCCAATTACCGCGCCGGGGATCTGAGCGTGGTCCCCACGCTTGCGGCACATCCCGGCACAGTGGTCAGCCTGTCTGACGGCGGCGCACATTGCACCCGCGTCATCGACGCCTCCGCGCCCAGCTTCATGCTCAGTCATTGGGCGCGTGACCGATCGCGGGGCGAAAAACTGCCGCTGGTTGAGGTCGTCAAAAGCCTCACACGGGACCCGGCAATGGCCTATGGCCTGCGCGATCGCGGCTTGCTACAGCCGGGTTTTCTGGCTGATATCAATGTGATAGATTTTGCCAACTTGCGTCTTGCCGCCCCCTGGCTGGAATATGATCTGCCCGCCGGGCGGCCACGCCTGTTGCAAAAGGCGGCAGGCTATGCAGCGACGATCAAGAGCGGCAAGATAACATTTCGCGATGGCCAGCATGCCGGGGCCTATCCCGGCAACGTGGTTCGCCAGCATGCAGTTTTGACAGGAGCAGAATAATGGCGAACCAATTCGGCGCACATTCGACCACCGACGAAGTGCTGGCCGGGATCGATCTTTCGGGAAAGCGCGTGTTGGTGACCGGCGTATCGACCGGCCTTGGTGCCGAAACCGCCCGCGCACTGGTGGCGCACGGCGCCCATGTCATCGGTGCGGCGCGCGATCTGGATAAGGCAGCCTGGGCCGCCCGGGCGTTCCAGCCCGGGAATGGCGGGAGCCACGAACTCGTCGAGCTAGATCTCGCATCGCTTGCGAGCGTGCGTGCCTGCGCCGCTGCGCTGGTTGCGCACGGCGAGCCACTCGATGTCATCATTGCCAATGCAGGTATCATGGCTTGTCCCTTCATGAAGACAGCCGACGGCTTCGAAATGCAGTTTGGCACCAACCATCTCGGTCATTTCGTGCTGGTCAATAGCGTGGCCTCGCTATTGCGGACGGGCGGCAGGGTGGTAATGCTGTCTTCGCGTGGTCATCGGGTTTCCGACATCGATCTGGATGATCCCAATTTCGAGCAGACGCCCTACGAAGAAATCACCGCTTATGGCCGTTCAAAGACCGCCAATATCCTGTTTGCGGTCGATTTCGACCGGCGGCATCGAGCCCAAGGCATTCGCGCCACTGCGCTCCATCCGGGCGGCATCCGCACCGAGTTGACGCGCCACATGACTCCCGAAAAGCTGGAACAGATGCGCCAGATCAGCGCCCAAGCGAGAGGCGACGAAAGCCCGGCAGTGCCGGTGTCGGCGTTGAAGACACTGGCACAGGGCGCGGCAACATCAGTCTGGGCCGGATTTGTTGCTGCGGCAGACGATGTCGGCGGTCGCTATTGCGAAGACTGCCACGTTGCGAGCACCGTCGAAGGCATGGCGGACAAAGGCGTGCGCAGCTATGCGCTCGATCCTGATCGCGCCGAGGCTCTTTGGGCAAAGAGCGAGGAAATGACCGGAGCAGCCTGAGCAGCAGCACGCCAGCCGATGACGTAACAAGAAGTGAAGCGCAGAAGGATGAAGCAGACGTGACCGGACAGCCCTTGGCCTTCTATGAAGCCGTTGGCGCGCATTTCGAGCCAAGCGACATCAATTTCAGCCCGTGGAACAACAATGGCCAGAGCGGCGTGGCGCTGGCCGGGCTGGCCGCTCATGTCATCGGCCTGGCGCCGAGCCCGGCAGACATGCACACCGCCCGCATT
>JAHFPT010000116.1 GCA_023266625.1 Novosphingobium sp.
GCCTTGGCGACCTGGTGGTCCATCAGATATTTGCCCGCAGGCGAATCTGCCTTGATGTTGCCGGCCGGGCTGATGTGGTCGGTGGTGATCGAATCGCCGAGGATCGCCAGCGGCTTGGCTTCGATGATGTCGTCCACCGCTGCCGGGGTCATCGTCAGTCCGTCGAAATAGGGCGGGTTGGCGATATAGGTCGAACCGGCACGCCAATTGTAAGTTTCGCTGCCGGTGACATTGATCGCCTGCCAGTGCTTGTCGCCCTTGTAGACATCGGCATAGCGCGCCTGGAACATCGCGCGGTCCATGCAGCTGGCCATGGTGGTGGCGACTTCCTCATTGGTCGGCCAGATGTCCTTGAGATAGACGTCCGCGCCATCGCTGCCCTGACCGATCGGCGTGGTGGTGAAGTCCTGCGTCACCGTGCCCTTGAGCGCATAGGCGACGACCAGCGGCGGGCTGGCGAGGAAGTTCGCCCGCACATCAGGCGAGACGCGGCCTTCGAAGTTGCGATTGCCCGAGATCACCGAGGCAGCAACGATGTTGTTGCCGTTGATTGCGGCGCTGATCGGCTCGGCCAAGGGCCCGGAATTGCCGATGCAGGTGGTGCAGCCATAGCCGACCAGGTTGAAGCCGATTGCGTCGAGATGGCTCTGGAGGCCTGCCTTGACGAAGTAGTCGGTGACCACCTGCGATCCTGGCGCCAGCGAGGTCTTGACCCAGGGCTTGGGCTTGAGGCCGCGCTCATTCGCCTTCTTGGCGACGAGGCCTGCGGCAACCATCACCCCGGGGTTCGAGGTGTTGGTGCAGCTGGTGATCGCGGCGATCACCACGTCGCCGTCGCCGATGTCGTGGGCCTTGCCTTCGACCGGAACGCGAACGGCGTCCTTCTTGTAGGTATTCGCCAGATCGGCGTTGAACACATCGTCGACTTCGGTCAACGCCACCTTGTCCTGCGGACGCTTCGGGCCGGCGAGCGAGGGGACAACCGAGCCCATGTCGAGCTCGAGCGTATCGGTGAAAATCGGATCGGCGGCGGCGGGGTCGATCCACAACCCCTGCTCCTTGGCATAGGCTTCGACCAGCGCGATCTGGTCTTCCTCGCGGCCGGTCAGGCGCAAATAGTCGAGAGTCTTGTCGTCGATGCCGAAGAAACCGCAGGTCGCGCCATATTCGGGGGCCATATTGGCCAGCGTCGCGCGGTCGGCGAGGCTCAGCGAGGCGAGGCCGGGGCCATAATATTCGACGAAGCGCCCGACCACGCCTTTGGCGCGCAGCATCTGCGTCGCTGTCAGCACAAGGTCGGTGGCGGTGATGCCCTCGGCCATCTTGCCGGTCAGTTTGAAGCCGACGACTTCGGGGATCAGCATCGACACCGGCTGGCCGAGCATCGCTGCCTCGGCCTCGATCCCGCCGACGCCCCAGCCGAGCACGCCGAGGCCGTTGATCATCGTTGTATGGCTATCAGTGCCGACGCAGGTGTCGGGATAGGCCACCTCGGTGCCGTTGTGATCCTTTGAACACCATACTGTCTGCGCGATATTTTCGAGGTTCACCTGGTGGCAAATGCCGGTTCCGGGGGGGACCGCCTGGAAATTGTCGAGGCTCTTGGAACCCCATTTGAGGAAATCGTAGCGCTCCATATTGCGCTGGTATTCGATCTCGACATTCTGCTCGAAGGCCTTGGGGTGGCCGAATTCGTCGACCATCACCGAGTGGTCGATGACCAGATGAACCGGGACCAAGGGATTGATTTTGCTAGTATCGCCGCCAAGCTTGGCGATCGCATCGCGCATCGCCGCGAGATCGACCACGCAAGGTACGCCGGTGAAATCCTGGAGCAGCACGCGGCCGGGGCGATACTGGATTTCGTTCTGCGATTCCTTCGGGTTCTTCTGCCAGTCGGCCAGCGCCTTGATATCGGCGACAGAGACAGTGAAGCCGCCGTCCTCGAAACGCAGCAGGTTCTCCAGCAGCACCTTCATCGAAAACGGCAGGCGCGAGATATCGCCCAGCTTCGCGCCCGCCTTCTTCAGCGAATAATAGGCAACTTCCTTGCCGCCCGCTTTCATCGTGCTGCGGGTGCCGAGCGTGTCCTGTCCGACCTGAGTCATGCGGGTTTTTCCTTACTGGCGTGGGCTCCCGCGCGGCCCTAACCGGACTAGCGGCCATGCTGCACTGCGGGAAAGGATTCGTCGCGCCGCCGATGCGCGTTTGGGGACGTCAGGTCAAGGGTCAGAGCGCAGTCATTTGGGTCGGTTTCCGAGCGGCAATCCAGCTGCCGATGACGATCAGCACGACACCCACGAGCGTCGCCCAGGTCACTGTCTCGCCGAACTTCAGCCAACCGAACAGTGCCGCCCAGATGAAGCCGGAATATTCCACCGGCACCAGCGCCTGCGCTTCGGCGCGCGCATAGGCCCAGCTCAGCAGCAGCAGCGAGACCCCGGCGAGCGCGGCGGCGAGGACGATGTCGCGCAGGGCTGCCGGGCTGGGCCATTCGAGCAGCCAGGGCGCGGCAAGGCTGAGGATCAGGGCCACAAACAGGTTCTGGAACAGCGCGATTTCCTGCGGGCTGGCGAGCTGCGCCTGCTGGCGCTGGAGGATGAGGTTCCAGGCATAAAGCACTGCCGAGGTGAGTACTGCGGCAATGCCCCGGCCGGATTGCGCGTCGAGCGTACCATCGCCCAGCCGCGCGGCGGCGATCACCACTACCCCGGCAAGGCCGAGCAGCGAGGCGACGATGGCTTTGGTCTGAATCGTCTCCCCCAGCAGAACGGCGGCGAGGTAGAGTGCGATCAGCGGGGCAATGAAAGACAGGGCGATGGCTTCGGCGATGGGAATGCGCACCAGTCCCCAGAAAAACAGCAGTGCCATGCCCGTCACCACCAATGAGCGCAGCATGTGGACTTTCAGGGCATCCCGGCCCGGCCGCCGCGCGCCGGACAGCAGCCAGACCGGCAGCATCAACAGACTGCCAAAGCTGTTGCGGATGACAAGGGCGCTGTAAACTCCGGCTGCAATCGATGCGCCCTTCATCGTCGCATCCATCATGCTGAAGGTGGCGATGCCGGTCGCAGCGGCGAAGAAGGGCAGAATTGGATGGGTGCGGGGCATGGCGAAGCTCTACGACTGTTGCCAAGTCGCGTCACTATCCGCAGAGATTAATCGGCCAGTAAGCTGTGTTGCTTGAAGGTGAGTACCGAAACGGGCAATAGGTCCACTCAGGCAACAGCGGCTCACCGCGTTGAAGACAGGTCATTCCGGCGATGAAACACAATGCGAAATCGAAAGTGCTGCGCGGCACCACGATAGCGGCCATGCTGGCGCTGGCGGCGGGGCTTGCGAGCATCCCGGCAGCGGCCAAACCTGCCACCGATCCTCAGAACATTCTGCCCGCGCCGACAGCTTCTGCGCCCGTCAGTCCGGCAGCAGCACCCTCGCCATCCACTGGCCACGCCGCCACCCCGGCACCATCGGCCCCGCCCTCACCTCCAGCCACGCCGGTCCCGGTGCCCGATCCGGTCATGTCCTGGACGCTGCCCGACGCCCGCGCATTGCTTGGGGTGATCCGCACCGTCGAGGAAGAGGGGCTGATTGCCGCAGATTACCTCCCCGACGCTCTGAGCGCTGCCATCGCCGCCGGCACGGGACCGGCACTCGACCAGGTGGCCAGCAAGAGCTTTGTCTGGCTGGCCGAAGACCTGCGCGACGGTCGCACTCCGATGACTGCGCGGGTGCAGTGGTTCGCGGTCGATCCCGATGTGGATGCCAATCCCACCCCGGCTTTGATGGCCCAGGCGCTCGATACCCACAATGTCGCGGGCGTCCTTGCCGGTCTGGCACCGACTTATTCCGATTATCAGGCGCTCAAGGCAGCGCTCGCGGCTACGCCCAGGACCGAGACCCGCAAGCGCGCGATGATCCGCGCCAATATCGACCGCTGGCGCTGGCTGCCACGCGATCTTGGCCTGCTCTATCTGATCACCAATGTCCCCGAATTCCAGCTGCGGCTGGCAACCAATGAGCGGATCGTGCGGACCTACCGTACCATCGTCGGCAAGCCGGGCAAAACCGCGACGCCGCAGCTGGCCGAACAGGTCGAGGCAGTGGTGTTCAACCCTACCTGGACTGTGCCACAGTCGATTGTCGTCGGCGAAGGGCTTGGCGGGCGATTGATCGGCAATCCTGCCGCTGCACTCCGGCAAGGGTACAAGGTCAGCCGCGCGGCCAACGGCACGATCACCGTGGTGCAGCAGCCGGGCCCGGGCAATTCGCTCGGCGTGATGAAGATCGACATGCCCAATCCGCATGCGATCTATCTCCACGATACGCCCAACCACGCTCTGTTCAATCTGCCGGTGCGCGCGCTCAGCCATGGCTGCGTGCGCACTGAGCGCGCGCAGGAGCTGGGCATGACCATGGCCATGCTCGGCGCCGATCTGACGCCGGACCAGGCAGTGCAGAATGCGATGTCGGGCAAATACACCAGGGTGACCATGACCAAGACCTTTCCGATCTTTATCACCTATTTCACCATGGCGCAGGACATCACCGGCAAGCTGACGGTTTTCAATGATCTCTATGGCCGCGATGCGCCGGTACTGGCCAGTTTCGAACAACCGCGCCAGCTCAAGACCAGTCAGCGCACCAGCAATGAGGCGATCATCAAGCTGGACAATCCGCTTTAGGTCTGGGAGCGCATATTCCAAACCACCCGTCATCCCCGCGAAAGCGGGGACCCATCTCCCGCCCGCGCAACCAGGCGGTCACTTCAGAATATCAAACCACCTATCCCGCCAGTCCGGGTTGGCCGCTTCGATAAGCTCGATCTTCCATGCGCGCCGCCACTTCTTGACGGCCTTTTCGCGGGCAATCGCGTCTTCGATGCTGTCGTGCCATTCGACATGGGCGAGGCGCGAGATACCATATTTTGCGCAGAACTGGCTTCCGGTTCCCTCGCGATGTTGCACCATTCGCGCGGCGATATCCAAGGTTACTCCGGTATAGAGCGCGCCGTGTTTGCGGTTGGCGAGGATGAAGACCCAGCCACCCTTCATGGGGCACGCGAAGGAGATGGGTCCCCGCTTTCGCGGGGATGACGGTCGGGTTTAGGTAAGACCCTCAGACCAAACTAATCCGGTCCGCATAAAGCAAACGCCCGCCCGAGAGGTGCCATAGCGCCTCGTTGAAGTCGCCCGGGGCCATGGCAAAGCAGCCCTCGCTGCGACCGATCTTGCCCCACTGGGCAGCCATGGCCTGATCGACATAAGGGGCCGGGTGCATGACGATAGCGCGGTCGAGGGCGTTGGAATTATCCCGATCCATCCCTTCCAGGCGGATCGATGTGCCATATTTGCCGGTATACCATTCGCAGGTGAGATAGCTGCCGCGCGAGGTCGCTTCGGAGCCCGACGCGTTGGAGAAATATTTGAGCCAGCCATCGTGCTCAGGGTCCGAGCCCCGGCCGTGGGCGACCAGGAACGAGCGCACCGATCCGCTTTCCATATTGACGAAATGCAGCCGCGGCAGCGAGGAAGGTCGACCGAAATCGGCGATGCCGACGATGTCGGCACGCCACAGCTTGGCCCCGGCGCGGTCACGCTCGCGCCGGGCGACTTCGCCGAGGCGGCGCTGATAGGCAGGATCGAAGACCGGCGCAGGCGGCGGCGCATAGGCCGGCGGAGTTGGGGCAGGCATCGATCGGCCAAAAGCCTGGTCGAATTGCGTATTGAGTGGGTCGGAGTTTTGAGGCTGCGCCAATGCGCGCAGGGGCGAGGCGAGGATTGCCCCCGCCGTCAGTCCTCCCTTGAGGAGGTCACGACGATTCACACCCTGTATCACGCTGGGCAATATAACCGCGACGGGTAAATTTTGCCAATTCCGGCGCTAAATTTGCGCCCAGTTGCCCCAAATCGGAGACATACCGAAGATTCTGCCCGCTTGTGCCAGGTGTTAACCATAATGCGCAAAGCACCTTTGCCTTGGCGGGCCAGCTGGGCTAGTGGCGCGCGATGGACGCTCAGACCGAACGCGAACCGTTCGCCCCTACAGCCACAGCCAAACCGCAACGCAGCCCCAAGCCTGTGCGAAGTTTGGGCCCGCTGCGCATGATCTGGTCGGCAGCGCTGGACTATCCCGGGCGCGTCGCGACGGCAGGCGCGGCGCTGGTGGTTACCGCAGCCTCGACACTAGGAATTCCCTGGGGCTTCCGCCAGATCATCGACCAGGGCTTCGCCAAAGGCAGCGATCCGGCGACGATCGACCATTGGTTTGAAATCTTGCTGGCGATCATTGTGGTGCTCGCGATTGGTACGGCAGTGCGTTTTTATGCGGTGTCCTGGCTGGGCGAGCGGGTCGTCGCCGACATCCGCCTCGCAGTGCAAAAGAACCTGTTGCGTCTGGCCCCTTCATTCTTCGAAGCGAACAGCCCCAAGGAAATTTCATCGCGGATGACGTCGGACACTTCGCTGATCGAGCAGGTGGTGGGAACCTCAGTATCGGTAGCCTTGCGCAATGCGATCATGGCGCTCGGCGGCACTGCCTATCTCTTCTTCCTCAAGCCGATGCTGACGATGTGGCTGATTGGCGGCATCATCTGCGTGGTCGGCCCGATCGTCTGGTTCAGCCGCCGCTTGCGAAATGTTTCGCGCAGCAGCCAGGACCGGATTGCCGATATTGGCGCGCTGATTGCCGAAGTTCTCGGCGCGGCAAAGGTGGTTCAGGCCTTCAATCAGGAGGAACGCGAGGCCGTGCGGTTTGCCGATGCAGTCGAGCGCAGCTTCATGACGGCGCGGCGGCGCATCCGGATTCGCGCGGCGATGACTTCGGTCGTGATGCTGTTGGTGTTCGGTGCGCTCAACCTGCTGATGTGGCGGGGTGCGTTAGGCGTGGCAAATGGCTCGATCACCGGCGGCACGATAGCTGCATTTGTCATCACCGGCGGACTGGTTGCCGGGGCCTTCGGTTCGCTGAGCGAAGTCTATGGCGATCTCGTTCGGGGCGCAGGCGCGGCCAGCCGGCTCAACGAGCTGCTCAATGAAAAGCCCACAATCGCCCCGCCCGCCAAGCCCGTTGCCCTGCCGCAGCCGCCGCGCGGGCAGCTGTCCTTCGACCATGTCACCTTCCGCTACCCTTCGCGGCCCGAAGTCGCTGCCCTTGCAGATTTCTCGCTGAAGATCGAACCGGGCGAGACGGTTGCCATCGTCGGACCTTCGGGCGCTGGCAAATCGACCTTGTTCCAGCTCGCCGAACGCTTCTACGATCCGCAGGCTGGCACGATCAAGCTCGATGGCGTGCCGCTGACCTCGGCCGACCCCGCCGATATCCGCCGCCGGTTTGCACTGGTGCCGCAGGAAGGCGTGCTGTTTGCCGCCAATGCCCGTGACAATCTGCGCTATGGCAACTGGGACGCCAGCGACGAGGCGATCTGGCAAGCGGCCCGCGATGCGAATGCCGAGAGCTTCCTGCGCGAACTTCCCGAGGGGCTCGACACTTTCCTCGGCGAGGATGGCGCGCGGCTGTCGGGCGGACAGCGCCAGCGCATCGCCATCGCCCGCGCGCTGCTGCGCGATGCGCCGATCCTGCTGCTCGACGAGGCGACCAGCGCGCTCGATGCCGAAAGCGAGGCGCAGGTGCAGGAAGCGCTCGAACGGCTGATGGCCCAGCGCACCACCCTGGTCATCGCCCACCGCCTTGCCACCGTGCGCCAGGCGGACCGGATCATCGTCATGGACAAGGGCCGCATCGTCGAGGAGGGTACTCACGAAGTGCTGACCGGTGCTGGCGGCCTCTATGCAAGGCTTGCCTCATTGCAGTTCGACGATCGGCAGTTGCAAGCGGCTGTCTGATCCCGATTTGTTGATGCCGCCAGGAAGCCCGAACATGACCAAGTTGCAGCCGCTCCGCATAGTTACCACGCTCGTTCTGGCCTTCGCCTCCATCGCGATTGCCGGTCCCGCTGTGGCCAAGCCCGAGCCCGAATGGGGCGCATTTGGCATCCAGACGCAATATATCGATGCCGTCGCCCGACCCGGCGACGATTTCGACCGCTATGTAAACGGGCGGTGGAACGATAGTTTCGAATTTCCCGCCGATAAATCGCGCATCGGTGCATTCAGCCTGCTCGGCGATCTGTCGGAAAATCGGTTGCGCGCGATTCTCGAAGGTCTGACCAAGCGCAAATGGCCTACAGGCTCCCCGCAGGCGCGGCTCTCGGCTGCCTATTCGGCCTATATGGATACGGCTGCAATCGAGGCTGCCGGTCTCACGCCGGCCAAACCCTATCTCGACCGGATCGCCGCAGCGAAGTCCCGTGACGATCTCCTCACCCTGTTCGCCTCGCCCGGCTTCGCCTCGCCGCTCGGCGCGTCGGTCGATGCCGACGAGAAGCAGAGCGACCGCTATGCGGTCTATCTCGGGCAGAGCGGAATCGGCTTGCCCGACCGCGACTATTATCTCCTCGACACCCCCCGCTACATCGAGATTCGCGCCAAATATCTGGGTTATCTGACCTTCCTTCTCGGCAGGGCCGGCTACGGGGATCCGCGCGGCAGCGCACAGGCCGTCATGGAGCTGGAAACCGCCATGGCCCGGGCGATGTGGGATCGCACGGTCAGCCGCAACCGCGATCTGATCTACAACAGACTGTCGCGTGCCGAGCTCGAAGCGCTGGCCCCAGGCGGCGCAATCGGCAGCTTTCTCGACCGGCTGGGTGCTGGAGCGGCGGATTATGCCATCGTCGGCCAGGTTCCGCCGACAGCTGAGGAGCTGGCGGCGGCGAAGCTGACCCCGGAAATGGCGGCCAAGCTCGGCGGCGGTGTGCCAGCGACGATGAAACTGCTGGGCGAAATACCGCTGGCGAGCTGGCAGGCCTGGCTCACCGCCCATTTTCTCATCGACAACGCTGCCTACCTGCCACGCGACATCGACGCGGCGAATTTCGCCTTCTTCGGCACTGTGCTTAGCGGGCAGCCGCAGCAGCGGCCACGCTGGAAGCGCGGCATCAGCGCGGTCGAGGGACAGATCGGCGAACTGCTCGGCCAGGTCTATGCCCGCAGCTATTTCCCCGCCGCGAACCGCACAGCAATGGCCAATCTCGTCGGCAATCTGCGCAAGGCGATGGCAACCAATCTTGCCGAGCTCAAATGGATGGGGCCGCAGACCCGCAGCGAGGCCGAAGCCAAGCTCGCCGCCTTCACCCCCAAAATCGGCGCGCCAGCGCGGTTCAGGCAATACCAGGGCCTGACCATCACGCCAATCGATCCGCTGGCCAACCGGCTTGCCGCCAACAAATGGGGGCTGGAGTTTCAGCTGGCGCGGATCGGCAAACCGGTCGACCGCACCGAATGGTTCATGCTGCCGCAGACGGTCAACGCCTATTACAATCCGACCTTCAACGAAGTGGTGTTTCCCGCCGCCATCCTGCAGCCGCCGTTCTTCAACCTGTCCGCCGATCCGGCTGTCAATTATGGCGGGATCGGCGCGGTGATCGGCCATGAGATGGGGCACGGCTTCGACGATCAGGGGGCCAAATCGGACGGTGCCGGGAATTTGCGTGACTGGTGGACACCCGCCGACAAGGCCGCCTTCGAGGCGCTGACCAGCAGGCTGGCCGGGCAATATTCGGCTTTCTGTCCGTTCGATGCAGGCAAGACCTGCGTCAATGGCGAGCTGACCCTGGGCGAAAATATCGGCGATCTGGGCGGGCTCAGCCTCGCCTATCGCGCCTATCACATGTCACTGGGAGGCAGGCGCGCACCGGTCATTGGCGGCGTGACCGGCGACCAGCGCTTCTTCATGGCCTGGGCGCAAGTCTGGCGGGCCAAGGCGCGCGAGCCGGTGGCGCGCCAGCTGCTGGTGGTCGATGCCCACGCACCGCCAAAATACCGGATCAACGGCATCGTGCGCAATTTCGACGAATGGTATCGCGCGTTCAACATCCAGCCGGAAGACAAGCTCTATCTGCCGCCGGAAGCGCGGGTGCGCATCTGGTGATAAGCGGGCGCAGCGCGCGGCATTGGCTTGACTTGGCCATTGCTCGCCAGCCACTCCGCTCCCTATGACCCTGACTCTTACCGCCATTCTCCTCGGCATTGTCGAGGGCCTGACCGAATTCGTGCCCGTGTCCTCGACCGGACATCTGATCCTCGCCACCCGCTTCCTCGGCTATGACGAGAAGCAGTGGGAGGTGTTCAATATCGTCATCCAGCTGCCTGCGATCATGGCGGTGGTGGTGCTTTACTGGCGCACTTTCCTCGATGTCGTGCTTGGCCTGTTCCGGCGCGAAGCAGAGGCGACCCGCTTTGTACTCAATCTGCTGGTGGCATTCATTCCCGCAGCGATCCTGGGCGTGCTGCTCAAGAAGCGGATCGATACCTTAATGGAGACGCCAGCGGTGGTGGCCTGGGCGCTGCTCATCGGCGGAATCGTCATTCTGGCTGTCGAGCGACTGGCGCGGCAGGGCGAATATCAGCCGGTCGGCAAAATGCCCCTGTCCAAGGCGCTGGCGGTCGGTTGCCTGCAATGTATTTCGATGATCCCAGGTGTATCGCGTTCCGGCGCGACGATCATGGGTGCGCTGGCGATGGGGGTGAACCGGCGAACCGCCGCCGAATTCAGCTTTTTCCTCGCTGTGCCGACCATGTTCGGCGCCACTGCCAAACAACTCTGGGACCACAGCGAAGAACTCGCCGCAGGGACCGGCACGGTTGGCTGGAGCGAAATCGCAATCGGTTCCGTGGTGTCCTTCATCGTCGCGTTGGCGGTGATCCGGGCATTTGTCGCCTATGTCAGCCGCTCGGGCTTCGCGCCCTTTGCCTGGTATCGGATCATCGCCGGGACTGTGACGCTGCTGCTGATGTGGGGCCACTGACGGTTTCGGGACAGCCCGAGCAGAGCATGGCATTGCACAAGCTGGACGAATCGCGCAGGTCTGCCGCGAAAGGATTACCGCCGTTGGGCAAGCTCAAGCGCTGGAAGCTATCGCCGATCGATGTCGCCGCGCGCGAGAAATATGGTGCCTATACCAAGGCGCGCGAGGCGATGCTCAAGGCGACGCATAGCAAACACGCGCCCTGGACGCTGGTCGACTTCAACGACCAGCGGCGCGGCAGGCTGACTCTGATTCGCGATCTGCTCGACCGGTTGCCCGATACCCGTGTCGATCCGCCCGCATTGGACCTGCCGCCGCTGGGCCATCCACCGGACAAGGAGAAATTTGGCGAGGTGAAGCCCATTGCTTCGTTCAAGGACTGACTGCCCAGTGCTTGACTTTGGGCCGCCCTTGCGCCAATGGCCGCAGCCTTGAAGGGCGGCGAGCATTCGCCGCTCTCACTGTTTGCAGGCCGCAAGCTGCGGCTGATCGAAAGAATTAGGACAGAGCCATGGCGAAGAGCGCAACCGTCAAAATCCGTCTGGTCTCCAGCGCCGATACCGGATTCTTCTATGTCACCAAGAAGAATCCCCGCAACACCACCGAGAAGATGAGCTTCCGCAAATACGATCCCGTCGTGCGCAAGCATGTCGAGTTCAAGGAAGCCAAGATCAAGTGAGGTTAAGCGGCTGTTCAATGCCGCGCACCTAGGGGCCAGGGCATGAACCGCTTTTCGCCCTCATCAATCAAGCTGACAGCTGCCGCCGTTGTGGCGGCGCTTGGCGTCCTGGCCCCGCTGGCGCTGCCCGCCGCAATGGCGCAATCGCCCGCACCCGCCCCGGTCGCATCAGCCGCCGGCCCACTCGCCGAAGCGGTTTCCGCATTGCGCGGCATATCGACATTGCGCGCCGATTTCACCCAGACTGATCGCAACGGTAATCGCAGCAACGGTGTGCTGACAATCAAGCGCCCGGGCAAGATCCGCTTTCAATATGCGCCGGGCATCCCGCTGCTGATTGTCGGCGACGGTCGCGCGCTAACGCTGATCGATTATGAGGTTCGCCAGGTGCAGCGCTGGCCGATCGGCAACAGCCCGCTGGGAGCTTTGCTCGACCCGAACCGCGACTTGACCCGCTTTGGCCGACTCCAGCCGACCGCCGATGCCAATGTCGTCAGCATCGAAGTGCGCGACCGTGGCCATCCCGAATATGGCGTGATTACCCTGATCTTCGTTCGCAAGGCTTCGGCGCCGGGCGGACTCGAACTGACCAGCTGGGTTGCGCTCGATTCGCAGAACAAGCGAACGACGATTCGCCTGTCGAATCAGCAGTACGGGATCGCGGTTTCCGATGACACATTCCGGTGGAATGATCCGCGCCGCCCGGCTCATCGATAGGAGGCAACGCACCGTCGCGCATTGTGCCGCCCCTGCGACAAACTGCGACACTACTGACGACGTTGTTCACTTGGCAGCAAGCCAAAAGTCCCTACATAGGTCCTCGACGAAGCGGCTTTGAGGCGGGTTTCCCCCCTGTTGCCCGCGCCTCCTGGTTGGGCCGCTGAGTCAAGCGTGACGAACGCACAAAGGAACCCTCGTCCCCAATGCCCCCGGGACGAGGGTTTTTTTATTGGGGGGTTCGGGCTAGGGCAATGCCCATGCTCAAAATCGCCACCTGGAACATCAACTCCGTCCGCCTGCGCATGCCGCAAGTGGAACGCTTCCTCACCGAACACGCACCCGACGTGCTGTGCCTGCAGGAAATCAAGACCATCGCGGAGCTGTTCCCGCATGAGGCCTTCGACAGGCTTGGCTATACCCACCGCGCCGTCCACGGCCAGAAGGGCTATCATGGCGTTGCCACGGTCAGCCGGATTCCTTGCCGTGAGTTCAGCCGATACGACTGGCAGGACAATGGCGAGGCGCGGCATGTCGGGGTTGAGCTGTTGGGACCGGGACAAGGCCTGGTGCTCGAAAATGTCTATGTCCCGGCAGGCGGCGACGAGCCCGACCGCGAGGTCAATCCAAAATTCGGCCAGAAGCTCGATTTCTTCGAGCGCATGACCCGCTGGGCGGACAAGCTCGACCGGCCGACCCTGCTGCTCGGCGATTTCAATGTCGCCCCGCTCGAATGCGACGTTTACGATCACAAGGCGCTGCTCAAGGTGGTGAGCCATACGCCGCTCGAAGTTGAGACTCTCGCCCGCCTCAGCGATGCCCATGGCTGGGTGGACCTGGGGCGCAAGCATATCCCCGCGCCGCTGCGCAATTATTCATGGTGGTCCTATCGCACCTATTGGCAGGGCAAGGATCGCGGAAGGCGGCTCGATCACATGTGGGCCTCGCCCGAACTGGCAGCCAGCAGCCGCAATCACCACATCATCGAGGAAACCCGCGAGTGGGAGCAATGCTCCGACCATGTTCCGCTGATTACCGAGTTCGACTTGTGACGAAATCGTGCGGCGACCCTTGGTCATCGAAGCCCCTCCCCTTCAGGGGAGGGGTTGGGGTGGGGCCTGTGAGACAACCGCAACGTCGCGTCATGGCGACAGCCCCCACCCCTCGATCCCCTCCCCTGAAGGGGAGGGAAAGTTGAGAGCCCCCCCACCCAGCCCGGCCCCCAGTGCTTCTCGGCGTGTCGCGCTGGCGCTCGATGCGTTGCGCCATGGCTGGCCGATATCCTTTGACGGCGCATTCGCCCTGCTGCCCGCCGAGACCGGATTTGGCAACAGCCCGGTGGCGCCCCGCATGCTGATCTCAGCCGCCCGCGCCGCGACGCTCAAGCTCGCCAACCAGCGCGAGGCGGCCCAGCCCGATGCCCCCGTGCTGATCCGCGGCGCGCAGCCGTTCGACCTGGTCTTGGCGCGCGCCGTTGCCGACCCGGCACTCGATCTGCTTTACCCGATGAAAGGGCCGTTTGTGGCCGAGCCCCTCGAACACCGCGAGGAGGCGCTGGCGGCGATGGAACTGGCGCGACTGGCTGGCGTATTGCCGGCATTCCTGGTCGATGCACTTCCGGCGGCGGAGGGGCAGACACTGGCCGCTGGCGATCTTGCCGCCTGGAAGGGTGCGGGCCACCTCGCCATCGCAACCCGCGCCCGACTGCCCATTGCTGCTGGCGACGAGGCGGAAATTGTCGCCTTCCGATCTGCCAATGATCTGCGCGAACATGTCGCGCTGATCGTCGGCACACAAAGCGGCGACCGCGCGCCGCTGGTGCGCCTGCACTCCGAATGCCTGACCGGCGACGTGCTGGGCAGCCGCAAATGCGATTGCGGCCCCCAGCTGGATAGCGCGCTCGCAGCGATGGCTGACGAGGCTGGTTCAGGTGGCTGGGGGGTGTTGCTCTACCTGCGCCAGGAAGGGCGCGGCATTGGCCTCATCAACAAGCTGCGCGCCTATCGCCTCCAGGATCAGGGCTTCGATACGGTGGACGCCAACAACCGCCTCGGCCTGCCGACTGAAGCCCGCGATTTCCCGGTGGCGGCGCAGATGTTACGGCTGCTTGGGGTGCGCGACGTGCGGCTGATGACCAACAATCCGGCCAAGGTTGCGGCGCTGGAGGAGCAGGGCATCAATGTTGCTGAGCGGGTGCCGCATGCGCTCCCCGCCAATCCTCACAACGCCCGCTATCTCGCCACCAAGCGCGACCGGGCCGGGCATTTGTTGTAGGGCAATGTTCAGTCCGCCAAGCGGAATCACCTCCCCCAAACCCGTCTGTCCTGAGCCTGTCGAAGGATCGCTTTTCTTCAGGCGGTTCCGCGCAAGGCACGAAGAACAGGACAGTGCTTCGACAAGCTCAGCATAGTCGGAGTTTGGGTCAGATAATCTGGAAGTCTCTCTAGCGCCGATCCGAAGGCTTCAACCCCGCACCCAGCGTGTTCTGACCAATCGCCAGGGCATCGCCGGACCAGTCGCCAACGAAGGTGCTGCCAAAGTTGACCCCCGGCGCCATTCGGGCATCGTTGCCGTCGATTCTCAGGCCTGCCGAGCTGGTGTGCTTGCCCTCCGCCGCCACCGCGATCAGCGCGGAATAGTTTTCCTTGTCCTTGCCCTGAACAAACCAGTTGCCCGCGATCTGTCCGGTTGCGCCATTGCACAGATCGATCATGTAGTTGGTGGCGTGCCCGGCGGAATCGTCGAAGCTGTTGTTGATGATGGTTACCCGCGGGGCGCGGCTCTTGACGTAATGGCCGCCGCGTCCGGCTTCGAAGCGGCTGCGGGTAACGGTGAGCGTGCCATAATCACCGATATAGATCGAGTGCGCGCAGCCGCCCGGACCTTCGCAGGTGCCGAGCCGGGTGAAGGTCGATTTGTCGATCTTGATCGAGCCGCTTGCGTCATCGGCGGTCAGGATGCCCTGCTGGCTGTCGCGGAACCAGCTTTGCGAGACCTCAAGATCGCCGTGCTCAAGCCGAATTCCCGCGCCGTTGAAATCGGGCACCTTCATATTGGTGAATACCAGCCCCTCGACCCGCGCCCGGCGGCCGCCCAGCACCAGCGCCGCCTTGCCTTCGCAGGCAACGCCGTCGAGAATCGCCTGGCCGGGGACCTCAGCGGTATAGAGAATGTCGCCATCGTGCTGCACGGCGCAATCGGCGAAGGCGAAGGAGGCGAAGCGGATCGTGCCGGTGCCCGCGCCGATGGCGTTGACGGCGTCTTGCAGCCGGTCATAGCTGCGACCGGATTCCACCACCGTATAGGCGGCCTGTTGCTGTGCGGCTCCGCCTGCCGCCGGTATGGCCAGCGCCAGTACGGTGGCGAGCGCGATGCGGGCGATCCGGTTCATGCCATTCTCCTCAGCCGGGTGGCTTTATCATGACGCAACTGACTGGAAAACCGCGTTAACCGTGATTCCGGATGACCGCCAGAAACGCCCTAATGCTGGCGGATCACCGCCAGAAAGGCTGGGCCATAGGCTTCGAGCTTGCGCGCGCCGACGCCATTGATCGCGCCAAGCTGGCTTGAGGTGGCTGGCCTGTTCGCCGCCATGTCGCGCAGCACTGCGTCGTGGAAGATGACATAGGGCGGGACATTGGTTTCAGCGGCGAGTTCGCGGCGCAGCGCCCGCAGCGCCTCGAACAGCGGATCGCCGATGGGATTGACCCCGCCCGCCCGCTCGCGCCCCCGCCCAATTCGGCGCTTGCGTTCGGACTTTGGCGCGAGCACCAGCTGGACAGAGGCATCGCCCTTGAGGATCGCGCGCGCGTCGCCCGCCAGCATCAGCCCGCCGTGCTCACTTGTCACCAGACTGCCGCGCGCCTGCAACGCCCGCGAGAGCTGGCGCAGCAG
>JAHFPT010000306.1 GCA_023266625.1 Novosphingobium sp.
TCGAGCCGCTGCATGCCGACGACGGTGATCGTCTGGATATTGACTGGCTCCGCTGGCGCTTCGGCGGCTGGCGCAGCCGCAACAGCAGCAGCCGGAGCTGCCCCGAATGCCGGAGCAGGCAAATCCTGTGCCTGCGCCGCAGCTGGCAGACCGGCAAGGATCGAGGTTCCCAGCAGTGCCACGGCCAGATTGCAACTTCGGCGGGCCTGATCGCTGCGAACCATGTTCAATCCCATCATCGCCAAGCAATTCCTGTAAATTCCGGACTACCCCCGCAATCGCGACGGCATTCCACTTTCCCCTGCTTGAACGAAATTGGCCCCCGCGCCTCGCCCAGCCGCCGCCCTGTGCCCGATGGCGTCCAGCCAATCAAGCAGTCTTCGGAATCACGGCATCGTCCTATCCCAGTTCTCCACCGCCCAGACCCTCAAACCGCTAGCCCCCAAACCACGGGAGTCCGGCCCAAGGGAGCCCGGCAATGTCATTCAGCGTAACAAACAGCATCAAGGCCAGAACCAGGGCCATGCCTGCGCGAAACGCCCATTCCTGACTGCGGATATCGAGCGGCTTCCGGCGCACCGCTTCCGCTGCGTAGAAAGCCAGGTGCCCGCCGTCGAGGCCAGGAATTGGCAGGAAGTTGATGAATGCCAAATTAATCGAGATCAGCGCCGCAAATGAGACAAATGACAGCCATCCCAGACTCAGCTGTTCGCCCGAATATTTGGCGATCTTGATCGGTCCGCCCAGCTCCTTGACCGAACGCTCGCCAGTGACGATTTGACCGAGCCCAGTGATCATCATCCGCATGATTCCGGCGGTTTGACTGCCAGCCAGGGTGACGGCATCGATCGGGCCAACCGGCACGACCGTGACTTTTCCCGCACCAATGCCAATGCGGCCGACCTGCCCCTCATTGCCAAAGCGGTCGCGCTCGGTCTCGTCGCTGATGCGCACGGGAAACGTCAACTGATCGCCGCCACGGTTGACTGCAATAGTCACGGTCTTGCCGGGGAAAGGCGCGACCAGCTCGGGTATATCGGTGAAGCTGGCCACCTCCCGGCCATCAATGCTGACGATGCGGTCGCCGACTTGCATCCCTGCGGCCATGGCCGGAGAATTTTCGCCGAAACGCGCAATTTCGGTTGAAGCCACAAGTTTGCCATAGGCAAGGTTGAACGCCGCAAAGATGACCACTGCGAACAGCAGATTGGTCACTGGCCCCGCAGCAACAATCAGACTGCGCTGCCACAAGGGCTTGAAATGAAATATCCCCTCGCGCTCCCCCGGCGGCAGCGCGGCGGCAGCGGCATCGGGCATACTGATTGCATTCCAGTCCCCCGCGAACTGGACATAGCCGCCCAGCGGCAGGGCGCAGAGCTTCCAGCGGGTGCCGCGCTTGTCGGTCCTGCCTAGCAACTCCTTGCCGAAGCCCACCGAGAAGGCATCGGCCTTCACCCCGAACAGCCGGGCGACAAGGTAATGCCCCAGCTCATGGATCACCACCAGCGGCGCAAGCAGCAGCAGGAAGGCGAACAGCGTCATCAGTATCGAGGGGGACGGAAGCATTTCAGACAGGTTCCATCAGCGCCAGCGCCCTGTGCCGCGCTTCGGCATCGAGGGCGATGACATCTTCAAGCGTGGCAGGCGCGGGAGGCGCAAAGCCGGACAGCACATCCTCGACATGTGCCGCGATCCTGGTGAACCCGAGCTGACCAGCGAGAAAGGCGGCGACGGCGATCTCGTTAGCGGCGTTTAGCACGGCGGGAATCCCCCCGCCCGCCTCCGCTGCCTGCCGGGCGAGCCGGGTCGCGGGGAAGCGTTCCTCGTCGGGCGCACGGAAGGTCAGCGTGCCGATCTGGGCAAGGTCGAGCGGCTCGCAGGGCGTATCCATCCGCTGCGGCCAGGCCAAAGTCGAGGCAATCGGCACGCGCATGTCGGAGGGGCCAAGCTGGGCCAGCGTCGAGCCGTCGCGGTATTCGACCATCGAGTGGACGATCGACTGCGGGTGGACGATGATCCGCAAGCGTTCGAGGCCGACCGGGAACAGATGGAAGGCCTCGATCAGCTCCAGCCCCTTGTTGAACATGGTGGCACTATCGACACTGATCTTCGCGCCCATATCCCAGTTGGGATGCTTGACCGCCTGCGCCGGGGTGGCCTGGATGAGCTGATCGTGGCTCCAGTCGCGGAAGGGGCCACCGCTTGCAGTGAGCGTGATCCAGCGGACATGCTCGAGGTCGTTGCCGGCGAGGCACTGGAAGATGGCGTTATGCTCGGAGTCCACCGGCAGCAAAGTCGCGCCGTGGCGGGCAACGGCCTTGGTCAGCACTTCGCCGGCGGAGACCAGCGATTCCTTGTTGGCAAGGCCGATGGTGCCGCCGTTCTCGATGGCGGCCATCGTCGGGGCAAGCCCCGCGCAGCCGACGATGGCAGCGACTGTGATATCGGCGGGGCGGGAGGCGGCTTCGGTGAGGGCCGAGGTGCCGGCGGCGGCGTGGATATTGGTTCCGGCGAGCGCCTCGCGCAGCTGAGGGAGCCGCGCCTCGTCGGCGACGACCGCCACTTCGGCGCCAAACTCGCGCGCCAGCGTTGCCAGTTCGGCGGCGTTGCCATTGGCAGTCAGCGCGACAACCCGCCACTTGTTCTTCTCGCGCCGGATAAGGTCGAGCGTGGAAGCGCCGATGGAGCCGGTCGCGCCGAGGATGGAGATGGTGCGGGCAGTCACGATTTCGCTATAGTCCCGGCGAGGGTCAAAATGCCAATAACAAACAGGACTGCCAACAAGCCATCCACCCGGTCGAACAATCCACCGTGCCCCGGGATGAGGGAGCCGGAATCCTTGACCCCGGCGCGGCGCTTCATCCAGCTTTCGAAAAAGTCACCAGTTTGGGCGATGACGGCGAGGAGGGTGCCAAACACGAAGCCCATCACGGATGCTCCACCCATATCAGAGAACCGACTGTAAACGATGGCCCACACCGATCCGGAAGCAGCGGCCCCACCAATTAGCCCCGCCCAGGTCTTGCTCGGACTAATTCTTGGCGCAATCTTGGGACCCTTGAACGTGCGCCCAGCGAAATAGGCACCGATGTCGGTTGCGATAACACTGCAAATCAGCAGGACTAGGAGCCGCCAGGCCGTTGTGTCACGTTCAACTAACCCTGGCCATCCATTGAGATAGTTCATCAACGCGGCGGCGGGCCCAACATACGCCATACCTGCCGTCAGCCAAAGCGCCCGGCCTGACCAGTTCCGTGCGATGGCCTTTGACAGCCCCCACCACTCCCAAAGCACCCCCAGCGCCACCGCCGCCACAAACACCGTCCACCACCAGCCGCCCAGCCACAGCGCCGTCCCGGCCACCGCCAGCATCACCAGCGCCGACAATGTCCGCACGCCGAGGTCGGATTTTTTGGGTGGGGGGGTATTAGTCACAGCCATCTTCCTCCCCTCCCCGGCGGGGAGGGGATCGAGGGGTGGGGGAGCGAGGCGAAGCCGAGCGTCCACGCTGGCGTTAGGACACCCCCACCCGGCCTCCCCCTCAAGGGGGAGGGGAAGTTAGGAAGGACATTGATCTCACCGCCCGCCATAGCGCCGCTCCCTCGTGCCAAACGAAGCCAGCGCCTCGGCCAGATGCTCCGTCGTGAAATCCGGCCACAGCACATCGGTGAACCACATCTCGGCATAGGCCGCCTGCCACAGCAGGAAGTTCGACAGCCGCACTTCGCCCGAGGTGCGGATCAGCAGGTCGAGCGGGGGCATTCCCGCCGTATCCAGTTCTGCCTCGATGGCTTCCGCCGTCACCGCGCCCTTGGCCGCCGCTTTGGCCGCCGCGCGGGCAATCTCGTCGCGCGAGCCGTAGTTGAGTGCCACTGCCAGCGTCGTGCCGTCATTGTCCGCTGTCCGCGCCAGGGCATCCTCGATCAATTTGGTAATATCTGCGGGGAAAGCCTTATAATCGCCAATAATCCTGAGCTTTACATTGTTTGCCGCAAACTCATCCAGATCGGACAGGATGAACCGCTTCATCAGGCTCATCAATGCCGCAATCTCGTCCTCGCTGCGCCGCCAGTTCTCGGTGGAGAAGGCATAGAGCGTCAGCGCTTCCAGCCCCATCGCTCGCGCCGCCCGGGCGATCCGCCGCACAGCCTCGACCCCGCGTCGGTGCCCCTCGGCGCGCGGCAGGTGGCGCTTTTTCGCCCAGCGACCATTACCATCCATGATGATGGCGACGTGGCGCGCGGTACTCATAGCCCCCTCCTCTTCAGGGGAGGGGGTTGGGGGTGGGGGCTGTCGGAGACAACGGAGCTAGCCTGACAGCCCCCACCCCCAGCCCCTCCCCTAAAGGGGAGGGGGGTAATCACTGGGTCAGGATTTCCTTTTCCTTGTGCGCCGCCGCCTCGTCCGCCGCCTTGATCATCTCGTCGGTGAGCTTCTGCACTTCGGTTTCGGAGCGCTTGCGCTCGTCCTCGGAAATTTCCTTCTTGTTCTCGTCGGCCTTGAGGTTTTCCATGCCATCGCGCCGGACATTGCGGATGGCGATGCGTGCCTTTTCGGCATATTGCCCGGCAAGCTTGGCCAGTTCCTTGCGGCGCTCCTCGGTGAGATCGGGGATCGGCAGGCGGATATTGTTGCCGTCGTTGATTGGATTGAGCCCCAGCCCAGCCGAGCGGATCGCCTTTTCCAC
>JAHFPT010000307.1 GCA_023266625.1 Novosphingobium sp.
GGGCCGCTGCCGAGCACGGATAACGAGCTCTATATCGCCAGCTATGAAGCCTATAGCCGCTGGGTGCAGGACTGGTGCGCGATTGCGCCCAGCCGCCTCTATCCGGTCGGCTATGTGCCGATGCGCGATATCGACGAGACAATCGGACATGTGAAGCGCCTCGCAAAGGCGGGTTTCAAGATGATCAACCTGCCTGCATTCCCGCAGAACAAGGATGCCTGGGATACGTCCTCGGGCATCAAGGCGATCAAGTCGGGCCAGGTCTCGGCGCTGACCGGCGATCCCAGGGGCGAGCTGCAATACTGGCAGCCCGAATTCGACAGGCTCTGGTCGACGATTGTCGATGCGGGAATGGTCATCACTTTCCACCTCGGTGCCCGCGTGCCGCGCTTCGGCGAGACGCAATACTTCCTCCCCGATATGCCGATGAGCAAGTCGGCGATGATGGAGCCGATCGCCATCTTCATCTTCAACTGCATCTTCGACCGCTTCCCCGATCTCAAGATCGGCAGCATGGAAAGCGGCGTGGGCTGGTTCGCCTGGTTCACCGAATATATCACCCGCACCTGGGAAAAGCAGCGCTTCTGGACCAAGAGCGCGCTCAAGCAGCCGCCGAGCTATTATATGGACAAGAATGTCTGGGGTTCGTTCATCCAGGACCGCACCGGCATTCTCAACCGCGATCTGCCGGGCGCGGGGAACATCATGTGGTCGTCGGACTATCCGCATTCCGAGACGACATTTCCCAATTCGCGGGAGATCATCCTGCGCGATTTCGAAGGTGTGCCGGAGGCCGCGGTTCGCGACATCATCTGCAACAATGCGAAGAAACTGCTGGGGCTGAGTTGAGCCCGCGCGCCGGACCGGTGGCAGAGAGGCTCCAGATGTCCGACGTTCTGCTTGCCGAAGACCCGCTCTATGAAGAGCTTTACGACGTTCGCCGCGAGGCGGAGGCGGTGGGCAATCTCATCGAGCGCGATGTCATGCCCGATATTCACGCGCTGCGCGCCAAAGCGCCGGTCCACAAGGGCAAGCTGCGCGACCTGCTCGGCTTGCCGCACCACGATCGCCATATCTATGCCGCCGGTCGCCAGCACTACACGGTGCTTGGCTACGAGGCCTGCGAGGCTGCGTTCCGCGACCCCAAGACCTTTTCCTCGCTGGTCTCGCACCACCCCAATCCGGCAAGCGAGATGACCATGGGCCTCCTTGAGATGGACGGCCCGATGCACCGCGCTTATCGCCGCACCATCCAGCCCAAATTCCTCATGCCCGAGGCGCTGGGCTGGTGGCGCCAGCGCATAATCGGCTGGATCGTCGAGGCTCTGATTCAGCGGATGGGCAGGGGGGACCGAGCCGAACTCAACCTCGACTATTGCGCCCGCATCCCGGTCTATACCATCACCACCGCCATCGGCCTCGACGGCGACGAGGCGCTGCGCTTCCGCAACGCCTATCTCAGGAGCGGCGCAGCGCGCGGCGTGTCGATGGAAGAGCGGATCGAGGCGGGCAAGACCGTCGAGAGCCTGCTGCTCGGGCTGATCGAGGCACGGCGCAGGGAGCCGCAGGACGATCTCGTCAGCTTCTTGGTCTCAACCCGCCTGATGATGCCGGGTGCGGAGCCGCGAGCGCTGACCGACCGGGAGATCATGACCCATGCCAAGCTGGTTATGGTCGCGGGCGGCGGCACCTCGTGGCGGCAGATGGGCATCGCATTGTGGGCGCTGCTCATCCACCGCGACCAGTTCGAGGAAGTCAAGGCCGACCGCAGCCTCGTGGACCAGGCGATCGAGGAAAGCCTGCGCTGGAACCCGACCGCGCCGGTATTCAGCCGGCTGGTGATGCGGGACACCGAATTCTATGGCGTGGAGATGCGGGAAGGCGGCGTTATCGAACTTGGTCTCGGCGCCGCCAATCGCGATCCCGCGCGCTGGGACAATCCTGATGCCTACGATCTCCACCGTCCCTTCCTTACCAACATGGCCTTCGGGCTGGGCACCCACCGCTGCCTCGGCATGAATGTCGCGCGGGTGGAAATCGCGGTGGGGGTCAATGCGCTGCTCGATGCATTTCCGAAGCTGCGGCTCGACCCGGATGCGGAAGCGCCGTTCATGACGGGCGGGCTTGAGCAGCAAGGGATTTCGGGACTGCCGGTGCTGCTCAGTTAGGCGCGACCGCCCGGTTCACTCTTGCCGGATATCGCCATGGCTTGCCCCGTGTTCGCACGCTGACTATCATAATGTCACATCGGCGTTGCATAATCGCTTGCACGTCGGACGGCCCCGCGCAATTAGTCCTGCGCGGAGCGGGGAGAGCCAAATGGTCGAGGATACGGTTGCGGTACTTGCGGCGACTTCGATCTTCCGCACCAACATCCGCGATCCGCTGGTCGAACGGCTGATCGGTCCGGGCAGACTGGCCGAGCTGGAAGTGGCCGAGGTCGCCGGGCGGAAGCAGCAGGTGTTCAAAGGCGCGGCGCGCAATCTTGCCGGGCTGTTTCGCCAGGGCATGGCGTTCCCCGATCGGCTCGCGGTCGTGCATGAGGACACGCAGCTGACCTATGGCGAACTGTTCGCCCGGGCGGCAGCGCTGGGCAGGTCGCTGCGCGAGAACTTTGGCCTGACCAAGGGCATGACTGTTGCCGTCGTTACTGCCAATCGCCCCGAATGGATTGTCAGCCTGCTGGCGATTACCGGCGCGGGCGGGATTGCTGCCCTGGTCAATAGCCGGGGGGTGGCCGAGGAGATGCTGCGTGCCATCGAGAAGGCCGGCTGTACGCTGGCCATTCTCGATGCCGAGCGCGACGATATCATCTCCGCCGAACGCCCCGATCCGGCCTGGCCGCGCATCGTCATTGGCAATCCGCGTGCGGGTTTGCGCGAAGGCCGCGACGGCGATTTTGCCGCGCTATCGGTGCCGGTCGCGGGCCTTGGCTTCAACCCCGAAGAGATGGACCCCGGCCACGGCGGCATCATCCTGTTCACTTCGGGCACCACCGGCTTTCCCAAGGGAGCGCTGCTCAGTCACGGCGCGCTGGCGGCCTCGGTCTCGGTCGCCTGTTTCATGGGGACGTTGCAGGACATCCGCTATGAGGAGGAGAGCGGCGAGAGACTGCCCGAGCGGCAAAAGGCGATGGCGACGCCCGCAGTGATCCTCGGACCGATGTTCCACCTCTCCGGCATCATGCCGATCCTGCGTGCGATCAGTGTTGGCACAACCATTCACATCATGGGAAAATGGAATGCCGATGTCGCCTTCGACATGATCGAGAATGTTGGCATGACGCGGCTGTCGTTTGTCCCCGCCATGCTGTTCGACATGTTCAAATCACCCCGCGCGACGCCGGAACTGCTCGCCAGTGTGCGCTACATGGTCAATGGTGCTGCTCCGCTCAATCTCCCGCTGGTCGAGGAGATCAGGCAGCGCATGCCCAATTGCCAGCTGGCCAACGGCTATGGCCAGACCGAGGCGACGGCCTGGACCTGCAATATCAGCGGCAATGTCTATCTCGACCATCCCGCCGCCTGCGGCTGGCCCGCGCCGACCGTGCAAGTCCAGCTACGGCGCGACGATGGCAGCGAGGCGGCGGTGGGCGAGCCGGGCGAATTGTGGGTGTCGAGCGCGCTGCTGATGAGCGAATATGTCGGCGATCCGGAGGCGACGGCGGAGACATTGCAGGACGGCTGGCTGGCCTCGGGCGACATCGCCATTGTCGATGAGAGCGGCATCTACAGCATTGTCGATCGCAAGAAGAACATGGTCATCTCCGGCGGCGAGAACATCTATTGCGCCGAAGTCGAGCGGGTGCTGGCGAGCTGTCCTGGAGTGCGCGAGGCAATTGCCTATGGGCTGCCGGACCAGCGGCTGGGCGAACGGCTGGCGGCGACGGTGGTGGTTGCGCCAGACGCTGAGCGCGATGCGGACGCCGTCAAGGTACATTGCCGGGCGCACCTCGCGATTTACAAGGTGCCTCGCGAAGTGGCATTCATCACCGAGGCATTGCCACGCACTGCTTCGGGCAAGGTTGATCGGGGAACATTTCTGAAAAATATCAAGGGAGAGAAAAGATGAGCGAGGTCCAGTTCGACGAAAGTTTCGACTTTGTCGTGGTCGGCAGCGGCGGCGGATCGATGTGCGCTGGCCTGGTTATGCGCTCGATCGGCAAGAGCGTGCTGATCCTCGAAAAGACCGATCTCGTCGGCGGTACCACTTCGCGCTCTGGCGGGGTGATGTGGCTCCCCAACAACCCCTTGATGAAGGAAGACGGGGTCGAGGACAGCTACGAAAAGGCGATGGACTATATGGAGGCGACCGCCGGCACTTCGGTCGATGCGCCCGGCACCAGCAAGGAGAAGCGCAGCGCCTATGTCACCGAAGGGCCGAAGATGATCGAATTCCTGGTCAAGCAGGGGATCAAGCTGCGGCGACCGAAGGCATGGCCGGACTATCATGATTTCCTGAAGGGCAGCTCGGTCCCGGGCCGCACGGTGATCGCCGATCTGTTCAATGCCAATGAACTCGGGCCGTGGAAGAAGAAGTTGCGCCCGAATTTCATGGTGGTGCCCGCCTATCACAGCGAAGGCTTCGAGATCGGCACGATCAAATCGTCGATGACTGGCAAGTTGACCCTGCTCAAGGTGGGCTTGCGGATTGTGCTTGCCAAGCTGACCGGCAAGGA
>JAHFPT010000308.1 GCA_023266625.1 Novosphingobium sp.
CCGCCGCAACGCCGGGTTGGGGGATTCCGAACTTGGCGTGCTCAATTCGGTGGTGGAGGCGGAGCGTCTTCCCACCGTCTCGCAGATCGGTCGCTCGATCGGCCAGCCGCGCCAGTTGATCCAGCGCGCGGCCAATGCTCTGGTCGATGCCGGGCTGATCGAAACCATACCCAATCCCGATCACAAGCGCGCCGTGCTGCTGCGCGCGACGACACGCGGCATCGCGGTCAAGCGGGAGGTTGATGCCCAGGCGGACGAGACCGCCGAAGCGGTCTGGGCCGCCAGCGAGAATACCGGGGTGCGCGAGGCGACCGATGCGCTGCGCTCCATTCGCCAGCAACTTGAAGCGCAATTGCGCGCCGCAAATACCGGGAGAGACTGAGTGGACGTGAATCTCGACGAACTGGTGAATATCCCCAACCTCACCGACTGGCTCGATGCCAATGTGCCCGAACTTGGCAAGGGGCCGCTCAAATGCGAAATGCTGCATGGCGGTACTTCGAATGTAGTGTTCACCCTGGATCGCGGCGGCATGCCGATGGTGCTGCGCCGTCCGCCAGCCGTGCCGCCGCCGGGCGCGGAAAAGGGCGTGCTGCGCGAGGCGCGGGTGCTGACTGCGCTCAATGCCACCGAGGTTCCGACCCCGGTCTGCTACGCTGCCTGCGAAGACACCTCGGTCATCGGCGGCTGCTTCTATGTCATGGAAAAAGTCGACGGCTGGGCGCCCAATCTGCGCGGCGAGAAGATTTACAACGAGCCGCCGTTCGACAAGCTGCCCTATGAATATGGCATCGCCTTTGCCATTGTCGGCGGGCTGACGCTGCTGGCCAATGTTGACTACAAGGCAGTCGGGCTTGGGGATTTCGGCAAGCCCGACAACTTCATGGAGCGGCAGGTTGACCGCTGGTCCAGCCAGCTCAAGAGCTATCCCGATAAATACAAAGGCTATCAGGCGCGCAGCTTTGAAGGCTACGACGAGGTCGAGGAATGGCTGCGCAAGCATGCGCGCAAGTCAGAGCATGCGGGCATCATGCACGGCGATGTCGGCACGCCCAACATGATGTTCCGCCACGGCCCGCCCGCGCGCCTCGCCGCAATGATCGACTGGGAGCTTTCGACCATCGGCGATCCGATGATGGATATCGCCGGCTTCACCGGCGCCATGCATGACGAACGCTTCCCCGATCTGACCCCGACCCACAGCCTGACCAATCCCGACCACGCGCCGACCAAGCAGGTGCTGATGCGCTATTATGCTGCGGGCACCGGACGCAAAATTGAGGATATCGACTTCTATGCGGTGCTGGTCGGTTTCAAATACGGTTGTCTGCTGGAATACAAGGTGGCGCAGGCAGCCGCCGGGATCCTGCCGAAAGAGACCGGCGAGTTCTTCTCGCGCATTGTCGAGAACGGCTTCAAACGGAACGCCGAATTCATCCGGAGGATATCGTAGGTCAAACGCCTTCCCGCAAGGGAAGGATCAGCAACTCCCCTCCCGCTTGCGGGAGGGGCTGGGGGAGGGCCTGTTGGTGAGGTCCGATAACAGACCCTCCCCTAACCCCTCCCGCAAGCGGGAGGGGAACCAAGGAGAGAAACATGATCGATTTCAGCGTAGAGCCCCTCTTCCAGGCCAAGCTCGACTGGATGAACATTTTCGTCCGCGAGGAATGCGAGACGATGGATTTGCTGTGGCCCGAAACGGGTGCCTGCTTCGACACCAAGAACGAAAGCGCACGCAAACATCTGAGGCCGTTGCAGGATCAGGTCAAGGCGCAGGGGCTGTGGGCCTGCCATCTCGGGCCGCATCTCGGCGGGCCGGGCTATGGCCAGATCAAGCTCGGGCTGATGAACGAGATCATCGGCCGCTCGAACTGGGCGCCGACCGTGTTCGGCACCGCCGCGCCCGACACCGGCAATGCCGAAATCCTCGCCATGTTTGGCACCCCTGAGCAGAAAGCGAAGTATCTCGAGCCACTGATGGCGGGCGACATCGTCTCGTGCTTCTCGATGACCGAGCCGCAGGGCGGGGCCGATCCGGGTGAGTTTACCTGCAAGGCGACTCTTGACGGAAATGAATGGGTGATCGAGGGCGAAAAGTGGTTCTCCTCCAACGCCAAGCTCGCCGCCTTCCTGCTGGTGATCTGCGTTACCGACCCCGACGCGCCGCTGACCAGCCGGATGAGCATGTTCATCGTCCCCACCGAAACCCCTGGCATCAACATTCTGCGCAACGTCGGTATCCCCGGCGACCTGCCCGGGGACGGCCACCACGCGCATATCCGCTATGAGAAAGTGCGCATACCGCTCGATCACATGCTCGGCGAGCGGGGCGGCGGGTTCAAGGTTGCGCAAGCGCGGCTTGGCGGCGGGCGCATCCATCACGCGATGCGCACCGTCGGCAAATGCCAGCGCTTCATCGACATGATGCTGGAGCGCGCGGTGTCGCGGCGGACGCGCGGGCGGATGCTGGGCGATCACCAGTTCGTCCAGGGCAAGATCGCCGATTCGGTGATCCAGCTCGAACAGTTCCGCCTGCTGGTGCTCAAGACCGCCTGGATCATCGACGAGATCGAGGCAGGGCGCATGGCCCATGGCGCGGCGCGCAACCACATCGGTATGTGCAAGGTGGCGATGGCCAGCGTTTATGGCGACATCGCCGGGCGCGCGCTGGAAGTGCACGGCTCGCTGGGTATTTCGCAGGACATGCCGCTCGGCGCGGCCTTCGGCGGTTATATGTCGCTGGCCTTCGCCGACGGGCCAACCGATGCGCATCGCTCGCAGCTTGCGCGCGCCTACCTGAAGCAGACCAAGCCCGCACCGGGCATGTTCCCCACCGAGCATATCCCCACCCGGCTCGCCGCTGCCAAGGCCCGCTATCCCAACGCCCGGCCCGATGCCAAAACTGACGGAGGTCCGGCTTGATGGATCCCCAAAATCGCGACCCACTCTTCGATTTCACCGGCAAGGTGGCGCTGGTCACCGGCGGCTCGCGCGGCATTGGCTACCAGATGGTCAAGGCCTTTGCCGAGCGGGGAGCGGATGTCATCATCGCCAGCCGCAAGCTGGAAAACTGCGAGGCGGTGGCGGAAGAATGCCGCGCGATGGGCCGCAAGGCACTCGCGGTCTCGGCCCATGTTGGCAAATGGCCCGAATGCGACCGGCTGATCGAGGAGGCCTATGCTGCCTTCGGGCGTGTGGATATCCTTGTGAATAACGCCGGTATGAGCCCGCGCATGCCTAGCCATGAGGTCAGCGAGGCACTGTTCGATTCAGTAGTGAACCTCAATTTCAAGGGCCCGTTCCGCCTCGCCAGCCAGATCGGCAAGCGCATGTTCGACGCAGGCACCAGGGGCGAGGGCGGAGGCTGCATCATCAATGTCACGTCCTCCGGCTCGATGATGCCGCTGCCCGAAGTTGTCGCCTATGGCTCGTCCAAGGCCGCGCTCAACGCAATGTCGAAGAGCCTCGCCTGGGAATATGCGCCGCATGTGCGGGTCAACACGCTGTCGCCGGGTGCCTTCCGCACCGACATCGCCCAGGCCTGGCCGGACAAAGGTCAGGGGCCGCTCGGAATTCCGCGCGGCCATGCGGCCAATCCGGAAGAAATAGTCACGGCAGCGCTCTATCTCGCCAGCCCGGCATCGGTGAATGTCACGGGATCGCTGGTGCGCTGCGATGGAGGAACACACTGATGCCCCGCGCAGTCATCGCCGATCAGTTCGGCCTGCCCGAAAGTTATCAATTGCGCACCATCGACCCCGGCCCGCCTGGGCCCGGGCAGATGCGCGTGGCGATCAAGGTGGCGGGGATAAGCTACGTCGATGTGCTGACCGCAATGGGCAAATACCAGTTCCAGCCACCGCTTCCCTTCATTCCGGGCAGCGAATATGCCGGCGTGGTCGAAGCACTCGGCGAGGGCGTGACGAAGTTCGCGGTCGGCGACCGGGTCAACGGCAGCGGCATGGGCGGCATCTTCGCCGAGGTGAACAATTTTCAGGCCGCCAACGTCAACAAGGTCGCCTACAGCATGGACCTTGAGACGGCGGCGATCTTCCCGGTCAATTACCTCACCGCCTGGCACGCGCTGGTCGACCGCGCCCGCGCACAAAAGGGCGAGACCCTGCTGGTGCTGGGTGCGGCCGGGGGAACCGGATTTGCCGCGATCCAGGTCGGCAAATATCTTGGCTTGCGCGTCATCGCTTCTGCCTCGAGTGAGGAAAAGCGCGCGGCGGCGCTGGCTGGCGGTGCCGATGCGGCGGTGACGACGGGCGCGGAGGACTGGCGCGATCAGGTCAAGGCGGCAAATGGCGGCAAGCCCATCGACATTGTCTTCGACGGTGTCGGCGGCGATGCGACCGAGCTCGCCTTCCGCACGCTGGGCTATGACGGGCGACATCTGGTGATCGGCTTTCCCGCCGGCATCGCCTCGCTCAAGACCAATTTGCCGCTGCTCAAATGCGCCAGCCTGGTCGGCGTACAGGTGCGCGGGGCCGGGATCGAACGGCCCGAAGTCTTGGAGCAAGACAGCAAGGCAGTGCAGGAACTGGTCCGCGCCGGGGTTGTCAAACCGGCCATCGCGAAACGCTACCGCATCGAGGATTACGCCGAAGCGATGAATGCCGCGTATGGCGGCAAGGAGGCCGGCCGCATCGTGCTGCTGCTGGATTAGGCGCT
>JAHFPT010000117.1 GCA_023266625.1 Novosphingobium sp.
CAACTCCGCACCCTTCTCGACCAGTCTGCTCTCAGGCGAGCAAACGGGAAGCTGCCGTTCGTTAAGCGCACTTTCCATTTCCGCTTCGCGTACATTGCTGGACGTTGCTGTGGATCCGCGGGTCAGCCGTAAGTTGACGTTTGGCACCGCAGCTATCCTCTTCGGTCGAGGTAGCTGACCTTGTGTTTGTAACGCCAACCCTGCGGCGTTCGCACACATTCGCATATGTAGTGGCCAGTTGTGTTTACCAGCGGTCCATTACGAGACGAAAGCAGCAGGGCTGACCTGACTGTGGCCTCGTCGCCGCGCAAATCGATCTCGAAGTTTGTGCAGAAGTGCAGATCCTCCCCAACGCGCCCACGGCACATTTCGATCAGCTGATCTCTGCCTTGCGCCCTCAAACCGATTCTTGGGCTTTCATAAAGTCCGTCATCCAGGAAACAGTCCGCATATGCTTGCGTGTCGTTCTCATCAAAAGCGCGTGCAGCCTTTGCAGCCAATTCCATCAGGTCAAGTCTGTCCTGAAGCGCCTGAAAAGACGTTGCATAAATCGCCGGGTCAACTCTCAATGCAAATCACCATGAACACGCCCCACCGGCACTGCGGGTTCCATATTATATGCTTATATGAAATATGAAATATGAAATGTAAATTCGATTATCGAATTGCTATTGTGGATCAGATTGATGTGTGGCGATTTCCCAAGGCATCCAACCGGAACGGTGGCGAGCCAGCACATCCCGGTGATAAGGAGGCAGTCGAACGTATCTGACCTCGGAAAGCGATCCGGTCGATCCATTGCGTTTTGACGGGCTCTCTCACTCTGATAGCAATTAGCGAGCGTATAGATCTGTCGGAATGACGAGCGACTGCCGGAATACGACGAACTAGGAAATATCATGGAAGATCATATCATAATGGAACGGGCAGGCGGGTTGTGGACCCTTCGCCTAAACCGGCCCGAACGCTTAAATGCCATGTCAAAAAGGTTTCTCGAGCTGTTCGACAGCGAAATAAATTCCTTTCTGACTGACCGGAAAGCGCGCGTTTTACTGATAACTGGCACGGGGCGGGCCTTCTGCGCGGGTGTTGATGTTGGCGAACTTGAACCGCCGGATCCTGCCCGCACGTTAGCCAATATGCGGAAGTGCCACAGCCGTATCAAGGCGATGCGGGCTTCCGGGAAGCTTATCGTCACCGGTGTAAACGGCTTGGCCGTTGGTGGTGGTTTTGGTCTGGCGATGCTCGGGGATGTCATTCTCGCGTCAGAGAACGCCTATTTCAAGGGAGGCTTCCTCTCCATCGGGATCGCGGCGGACTACGGTCTGGGTTTTACGCTTCCTCGCGCGGTCGGCAGCGCCAGAGCTGCCGAGATTCTGCTCAGCGACCGACGCGTCCAGGCCGCCGAGGCGCTGGACATGGGGATGGTGGGCCGCGTGATACCGGTAAATGGCTTTACGGAGGATGTACGTGCGTTTTCAGCGCGGCTCGCGGAACTACCCTTCGGTGCACAGCTCATGAAACGCCAGTTGCGCTTCGGTGAGAAAGAGGAGCTTGAGCGGTTTCTTGATTTCGAAGCGCAGTGCCAGATTGAGTGCTTCCAGTCGCGGGACTATCTCGAAGGCATCAACGCATTCATGGACAAGAGATCGCCTCGCTTTACGAATGCGTAAGGCAGAAATTCATACCGTAACAAGAGTGATCGTGTCGAGCTCGCGTATCGCCCGTGCTGCGCGATGCGCCATGGATAGAAACATGTCATCGGATTTCACGCTGCGATCGCCCGTTGCGAATATACAGCCGACGATCGTGATAAACGCCGCCTGCAATGCGCCTCGCCTGTAGTCTAATCGGCATGCTTCGAGATCGTAGTTGCCGATTCCATTTGCAAGCAGCTCGGAATGGTAGGCGGCCAGGAGCCGGTTCTCAAAGCCGCGGCGCTGATCACTGTCCAATGCGGTGACGATGAAATAGGCGACGTCCCGTCCCGGCTGACCGACTTCGAGTGTTTGCCAGTCGACCGCCAAAACCGGCCTGTCGCCGCCAGCCCGGAACAAGAGATTGTCTAGTCGATAATCGCCGTGAATCAAAACCTGTGGCAGTTGGTCATCTTCCAGCCAGCCGCGCATGGCCGGGACGGCATCACGAAAGGTGGCGGCCTCCGCTGCCGAGAAATTATCGTGATACCGTTCGAGAAAGTGCTCGACCGCATCGGCATAGATGCCGGCTAGCCTAATCGCACGCTCGGGGGTCGTCTGCAGCCAGGCAGCCTCGGCGCGCAGGATGTCCGCGTTCCATGTGGAAGCATGCAGGCGGGCAAGGTTGATCAGGGCGTCGAAGGCCTCGGCGATACTGCAGCCTCGTTCCTGTTCGCCGGCGATCGCCGGATCCGCATCCTCAAGAATCAGCGTGAAGTTGTCACCAGTGCCGGAAACGGCTGCGTACCAGCAGGCGGGCGTCTGCACTGCGGAGCGGGGCGCAACGGTTTCGTAGAATAGCACTTCTGCGCGGTATCCCCGCCGCAACCGTTCGCGTTGCTCAGGCGTACCGGCGGCGATCTTCAGGATCACGGTCTTGGGTGCACGCGCTTCGTGCTCCAGATGAAAACGGTAACAGGCGCCGGTCTGTCCAGTGCCTATGCGTTCGAATTCCAAGGCCTTGATTTCGACCGGCATCGCTCGCGAGCTCAAGACCGACGACATCCATGCGGCGGAAATTTCGTCTGGATCGCCTATAACAGCTGGGAGCATCTTGTCGGACCTTATGGCGTGGGTTCGCGAACCAACGGCGGATCGAAGCGGCAACTATCGCCAGTACGCAACTTGGGAAAGCAGCAGTCGCAGCTTGGCGGAGAGCAACCGTAAATCAGTCCTGACCGCGATCAAAGCGACTACTACCTGCAGATACAAATATGCAATTTGAATTGCAAGTTAGAACGAATTCGGTATGCGCTAGAGGTCGATGATAGGGGCACCGAGGCGTTCGGCATGAGAGATTTTTCCACGAAAGGTGGCATCCCGTTCAAGGTGACGAACCCGGAAAAAATACCGGCGGGTCGCTACTATGACGACAACTTTTTCAAGCTTGGGGCAGAGTCGCTGTGGCCGCCGCCGGTCATATCGGGAGCTGGGCGCCGCGATCAATTCGCTCCTCGAGGCCGCACAGCCGTTGGTCAACATAAACGGTCGCTTTCCTTCACGGGACGTCGATGCACTTTAACGCAGGAGAAGTGAGAATGGTGATGTCAGGACAAGACTATCTTGCCTCTCTGTCAGATGGTCGGTGTATTTATATCGACGGAAGGCGCGTGACCGATTTGGCGGCGCACCCGGTGCTCAAACAACCGATCGCCCAGGCGGCCCGCAGTTTCGATGAACATTTCACCGGCAATGCCACCGACATCAGTCCGCTTTTGTTCAATGCCCCGGCTGCCAGCGACACGGACGGCATTGGCGATCTGCTCGCGAGCACGACGCTCACGTGCTGCATGACCTTGCTCACCGCCGCAGATCGGGTCGCGGAAGTGAGGCCGGAAGGTGCCAAAGCCGCCCGCGCCTTCGTCGAGCGTGTCCGTCGCCTCGACCTCCGCTGGACCGAATGCATCACCGACGCCAAGGGCGATCGATCACTTTCGCCAACGAAGCAATCCGATCGTGACGCTTATCTGCGGGTTGTGGAGCGGCGGCCGGACGGCCTCGTCATCCGCGGGGCGAAGCTTCACGTTTCGCTTGCCGCGATCGGTCATGAGCTGATGGTCATACCGACCAAGGCAATGAAGCCGGGCGAAGAGGATTACGCGATCGCCTGTTCGGTGCCGGTGAATGCCGTCGGCGTGAGCATCGTCGTCGTTGGCGATCCACCAGCGGGCGACCTGCGGGATTTCCCGATCGCGGCACTGAAGTATACTCCGCAATGTTTTGTCATTTTCGACGATGTCCTGGTGCCCTATGATCGCGTCTTCCTCGACGGCGAAGTCGAACATGCGGCCACCTTCGCGCACGCGCTGGGCCTGTGGCTCCGCGCCAAGGCGCTCAAAGGCATGGTCCGTGAGACGGATATGATGGTTGGCCTCGCGCAACTCGCTGCGGAAGGGAACGGACTGGCGAAGGTTTCGCACATCCGTGAAAAAATCAGCGACATGGTGATTCACGCCACGCTCGTCCGGGCTACGATGGAAGCTTCGATCGCAACGGGCACTCGTCAGACTGATGGCACTATCTTGCCCAACGAACTCTACACCAACGCTGGAAAATATCTTGCCGCAGGCGAGCGCGGACTGATGGTTCGCCACTTGCTCGATATCGCCGGCGGCTCGGCCCTGACCGTTCCAGCCACGGCTGATTTCGAGCAGCCGGAAATCGGCGAGTTGTTGCGCAAATACATGACTGGTGCGCCGACTGTTGATGGGTTGGACCGGGCCGCCCTTTTTCGCGTCATCCGTGACATGGCCGTTTCCGCTCATGCCGGTCAGACGATGATGGGCCGGCTTCAGGGCGGCGGTGGGCTCCATGCGCAACGCATCGTAACGCGGGGGCGCTACGACATGGAGCGTGCTAAAGATCTCGCTCGGGAACTTGTCTTGCCTTCTCTACGCTAAGCCTCGGAACGTGAGCGAACATGAGGCCAGGCCGAACGATCCTGCATTCTCCACGACGGCGCACGGCGCTCAGACTCATCGCAGTTCTATAACTCATAGCTGGTCATCGCACTATATGCCTCAGAAGCCGATATCCTGACCGGCAACTACTGGTAATACCCCGTCTCCATATCGCTCGGATAAAAGCGTGGCGCCGCAGAGCTTTCGCACGAAAGATTTGCTGAACTTGCGTCCATCAAACGATTAGCCGCAGCGTTAAAAGTGCAATATAAATTGCAACTTGAGCAATCAACATCTACCCTGCACCTTCCGGGGCTGGGACTGGCGAGGTTCGCAACGCGATGACAAGCGATCCAAACGAGGACCGGTTAGATCGAGACTGGCGGCAAGCGTTTTTCCGTCCGCAGAGCGTCGCGCTAGTCGGAGCATCCGAGCGGTCTACCTGGAGTCGGCTGACGGCTAGCCGTTTCGCCATGTATCAATTTCGCGGTAGGCTGTTCGCGGTGAACACAAAAGGGCTCCAGGCGCACGGATTGCCGGCCTATCGATCCTGTGCGGAAATTCCGGAGCCTGTCGATCTGGCTATCATCATGGTCAATGCGTCCTCCGTTGAAGATGCTTTGCGAGACGTCGGCGCAGCGGGCATCGCAAACGCGGTGATCATCAGTTCCGGTTTCAGTGAAATCGGCCACGCCGGCCAGGCTTTGCAGGACCGGCTGGTGGAAGTAGCTGGCGAATGTGGCGTCCGCTTCATGGGACCAAACTCACTGGGCTTCGCCAACATCGCCGCCCATCTCGTGGCGACGACGATCCCGGCGCGTCAGCCGCTCTGCATCGGCTCCGTGGGCATCGTTTCTCAATCGGGACTGCTTTTGTCCGATCTCGCGCGCTTCGCGCATCAGCAAAACATCGGGCTGAGTACGATTTGCGCGCCTGGCAACGCGGCGATGATCGATGCGATTGATGTCATCGAATATATGATCGACGACGCTGCGACGCGAGCGATTTTGGCTTATATCGAGGCGGAGCCCGACCTTGACCGGTTTCGCGCCGCTGCCGCCCGTGCGCTGGCGGCGCGTAAGCCCATCGTCGTCTACAAAGCCGGGGGAAGTGAGCTCTCGGCGGCGACGGCCAAAGCCCATACCGGATCGGTAGTCGGCGATGACCGGGTGTTCGACGCCATGTGCCGCGAATTCGGCGTAATCAGGGCGCGCAGTATCGAAGAAATGGTTACGACCGGGGGGCTCATCGAGTTCACCGGGGCTCTGCCGCCTGAAAAAGGTGTCGCCCTTTTGACGATATCGGGCGGCGCGGCGGTAATGTATGTCAACATCGCGGAACATGAAGGGTTGCCCGTCCCCGCGCTTGCGGTGGAAACGCTAACGGCTCTGCGCGACACCATTCCTGCATTCGCAACCCCGGCCAACCCCATGGACATCACCGGTGGTGTCTTCGGAAAGGAGGAGATGTGGTCGAACGCCATACGGGCCCTGGCTCGGGATCCCGCCATCGGCCTCGTCGTGACGCTGTTGTCGGTGCCCGAGACCGAAAGCGAAAGCAAAACGATGGCGCCGAGCTGGCCCCACATTGTCGAAGGCTACCGCGCCGCCGCGATGAAGGGTGTTGTCATCGACCAGATTCTCCATCCGGTGACGGCATTTACCCAACAGTTCATGGGCGCATGGGACGACATCAAGCCGATCTGCGGCTTAAGTCTCGCGACCACGGCGCTGGCCCATCTGCATCGTTGGTCGCAGGCGGTCCATGGCGGACATGCCGCGTCGATGCTGTCTGATACAACGGAGCCGAGTGCGTGCGATCTCTAGCGGTGCCGATGACATAGGCACCGTGCGATACCAGTGTGCGGAGCGTTTCAACTCCAAGGATTCTGAGTGCTGGGAAGGCCGTCGGCCATACGCTCTTCCAATTCTCATAAATCTTGTTTTCAAATTTGAAATGCAATATTCAGAAAATCATGACGGATGGCATGATCAAGAATGTCACCCATGACCTCGAAGGAGCACATTGATGCATGATTTGGTCATCAGGGGCGGATGTGTCTTCGATGGTTTTGGGGGGGCGCCTTTCAAGGCAGATATTGCGGTCGATGGCGAATGGATCGTGGCCGTGGGTAGTGATATAGGACCCGGTCGCGATGAGATTGACGCAAATGGCCTGATCGTAACGCCGGGATTTGTCGATCTTCATACCCATTACGATGCTCAAGTGATGTGGGATCCGGTTCTTGCCCCATCGGCCTGGCATGGGGTCACCACTGTCGTGATGGGAAATTGCGCAGTGGGTTTCGCTCCCGCCCGGCCCGAAGCACGGGGCTGGCTCGTCGAAGTCATGGAAAGCGTCGAAGAGATACCGAAAGTCGTAATGGACGCGGGCGTCCGCTGGGATTGGGAAACCTATCCGGAATATCTGGATGCGCTGGAACGTCGCAATCATACCGTCGATATTGGTACGCAACTAGCCCACATTCCGCTCCGCACCTACGTGATGGGAGATCGGGCCAAGAGCGACGAGCCTGCGACCGAGGAAGACATCGCGAGGATGTCCGAACTTGTGGCAAGTGCAATGGCTGCGGGCGCGCTCGGGCTTGCTTGCTCTCGTACTGATGCCCATCGCCTGCCCGATGGACGTAGTGTTCCTGGCTCATATGCCGACGCAGCGGAAGTCCTTGCGCTGTCGGATGCGATGGGGCGGGTCGGCGGCCGGGTGACGCAGTATCTCGGCAACGTCGCGGATCTTGATCGGGATATTCCATTCATGACGGAAATGGCGCGACGAAGCCGATCGCCAGTGCATTTCATCATGAGCGACACGCGGTGGCGCGATCGCGTGTTGGCCATCGATACCGCTCAGGAGGAAGGGCTCACGCTCGTTGGTCATATCGCCCCCCGTGCGGTGGGCAGCATGATGCACTGGCGATGTGCGAGGCACGTGTTTATGGACCGCCCCAGTATCAGAGCAATCGAGCACTTGCCCTGGGAGGCCCAGCTTGCCCGATTGAAAAACCCCGCATTTAAGGCGCAGGTCTTAAGCGAGGAGAACGGAGAGCGGGCGGGCAGGATGCCCGCTTTCGCGCGCAAGGTGTTTCACGCCTTCGATCAGATGTTCGAATTCGGCGAATATCCCGATTACGAGCCTGACCCTGCGATCGACAGCATAGCCGCTCGCGCCGCCATCGCCGCGCGGAATCCCGCAGAATATGCCTACGACGTGCTCATGCGCAACGAAGGTACCGGCATGATCTATATGCCCGCCGCAAATTATAGCGCTGGCAACTTCGATGAAGTGCGCGAGATCATGCTTCATCCAGGAACGGTTGTCAGCCTGTCAGATGGCGGGGCCCATTGCACCAGGGTTGTTGACGCGTCCAGCACTACTTTTATGCTGACCCACTGGGCACGAGATCGCGTTCGCGGCGAGAAGCTACCTCTGGAGAGGGTCATAAAGAGCATTACGAGCGACACAGCTGCGTCATACGGTTTGAATGATCGCGGGCTTATTGCGGTCGGCTATCTCGGCGATCTCAACCTGATCGACTTTGATAATCTAAAGCTGCCGGCGCCTTACAGCGCATTTGATTTTCCAGCTGGAGGCCAGCGCCTGCTGCAAAAAGCCGAAGGCTACGTCGCTACTATCAAACGTGGACAAGTTACATTTCGCGAAGGTCAACATTGTGGACGTTATCCGGGAAAAGTTATCCGCGGACCTCAAGTAGCAGTCGGGGCTTCCGCGACTTGAGGTCCGCGGTTCGTATTCGCAGATCTTCGCCGGGCGCTTGCCGAAAGCGGTGGCAAATGTCAGAATCGAACCGCCAGGATGCAGAGCGCCGCAGGCAGATCTCGCTACGACCATTACCCCAAAAACTGCCGAACACCGCTACTGGATGCTTTATCTATCGCGTCAATGAGCTTTGTAATCCGCAAGGCATCGGTAAAGCTCGGCAATGTGGTCGTGCCCAAGGGAATGTCGGTGGCGAGGCGCGCATAGACCTCTGCCAGGTTTGCAGGCGGGCCGGACAAATGTGGCGCGACAGGCGCTGGAAACGGGTCAATCGAGAAACTAGCATCAAGGCGGAGCTGGGCAATCTGGTAGCTTCCGGCAACGGTGCCGGAAATGCTAAGCACGCCGTCTTCACCCACCAATTCCAGAAGAGCGGTGCGATCCGACCTTCCGCCGATCACCTCAAGTGTCGAGACGCAGCCGCTGTCGTGCGATCCCAGCGCGAGAATGTGATCTTCGCAGGTACGTTCGACAAATTCGCCAGTCGCCTTGACCCGAACCTGCTTCGTCAGGATGCTGCATCTGGCATCGACCTGCAGGTAAGGGCCGATCAGTGCTTCGATTGCCGGGAGTACATGGCCCATGCCAATCGTTGCCAGCGTCGCGCCGCTCGCTTTGTCCTGCAGATACCCGCGGGCCGCGACCTCAGGGCCCCATGCTGCGGCCGTATTGTAGACGCGCAAAACCTTTAGTCGGCCGATCGCCCCGCCTTGCACCAGATCGATCGCCTGACGTATTGCTGGGGCGGAGAGACCTTGTGCGCCAACCACCGCTAACTGGCCCGGTTTCACGGCAGCGGCCAGCTCTTGAGCCTCCTGAAGATTGGCGCCAAGCGGCCATTCGCAATAGATATGCTTGCCTGCTGCCAACGCGCTCAACACGATCGCGTGGTGCTCCTGGACGCGCACGGTGACGACGACCACATCTACATCTGTATCATGAATCAGATCTTCGGCTCTGCCATATCCTCGTTTTGCGCCGAAGAGCGACGCGGCCTCGTCGGCCAATCCTTGGCTCCTCGCTGCGACCGCAGTGACCGTGAAGGCTGGAACACTGCGGATCGCGGGAAGGTGCGCTTCCAGCGCCCAGCCGCGTGCAATGTTCGCGCCCACAATCCCGATGCGGATTGGTCTCGATGTGGAATGACTTGCATCCATTTGACCGTCCTGCGCCAGCACGATCAGCGACGCAGTCGGTCAGGGAGGAAACCGCCCGTGGTCAGGCGCGGCAGGAGGCGGCGGGAAATATCGTCCATGTTGAGGCTGCCTTTGCAAATTTTGAGTCGGAAGGGACCGGCTCGGTGTCAGACAGGGACATCGTCCAGTCCATGATCACTTGTCTTGTTGCCAGGCCCCAGCGACCGTCTTTTCGCGCGAAACGGTCAGCGCTGCGTCCAGAGATGAATTCCAGGCTATCGCCTTCGAGAGGGGCACACACGCAAAAAAGTAGGTCTCCGCGTGGAGCTCAGCTTGCCAACAACTCGATTAGATTGCCGTCCGGATCACGGAAGTAGACCGACATCGCCGGCAGTCCCTCCGACGAAATGCGTCGGACGGGGCCCTCGACGATCGCCACGCCCCTTCTTGCCAGGAGTTCCTGCGCCTGCTTGATCGTGCTGCTCCAGCGAAAGCAGATATCCGCGCTGCCGGGCAGCGGATTGCGAGCGACCAGATCCAAGCCGTTGCCCTGCTGATGTATGTTCAAGATGACCTTGCCGAGCTCGACTCGCCGCACGGCCTGACGCCCGTCAATCTCGAATGACTGCGCAACCCGCGCATCGAGCACGCGCGCATAGAAGTCGCATGACACTTCGAGGTCTGCGACAGTGATCGCGACATGGTCGATGGCCTGGATCACGGGCTCGAGACGACTCAGATCGCGAGGTTATAGACGCGAGCGGCGTTAGTACTGAGCACCTTGCGCCGTTCCTCATCGGTCAATGCCGTCAGACCGGCCTGGATCTGGCCGAAGGGGTCCGGGAACAGGCAGGTTGGATGCGGAAAGTCAGTTTCGAACAGGACGTTGTCAACGCCGACCTTTCGGATCACAGCAGCGCTGTCCTGATTCTCGAACCAAAAACAGCCATACATCTGTCGGCGGAAATATTCTAGCGCGGTCAGCTCGTATTTTCCGCAGCCCGATTCATCCATCTGGTACTGCAAGGCTTCGAGAATGAAGGGAATCCAGCCAATGCCGCTCTCGACCGAGACGAACTTGAGTTTTGGGAAGCGGTCCAGCATGCCCGACGCAATGATGTTGCAGACGACGCGGGCGTTGCTGATGAACATCATCGTGCCACCGACCGCGAGTTTTGTAGTCGCGGCGAATGAAGGCCAGGGGGAATCGCCGTACCAGCTCATCGAGCTGTCGCTGGCGCCGATGTGAAAGTTTACTGGAAGGCCCTTGTCTTCGCAGAATTCCCAGAGCGGGTACCAATACTCGCCCGAGAGGTCCTCCATGCCGTGGTGGTGCGGGTCGGAATTGATGTTGATTCCACGCATGCCCATCGCATGACAACGCTCCACCTCGGTTAGCGCCAATTTGATATCCCACCAGGGCAACAGCGCCATCGGCAGAAGGCGATCACTGGATTCCGCCTGCATTTCGCCCATCGCGTCATTGAAGATCTGGGTGCTAACAAGACGCAGCTCCAAATCGAGCGGGGGTAGCGTCTTAGAGTTAGCCTCTCCGCGGCCTTGCCCTGCGAAGCCCATGACATTGGCGTAGATAACCTGTGCGTGAACGCCGAGCTCGTCCATCAGCGCCATCCTGGCCCGGGTCTGCGAGCACGCGGGATGGACCTCATCGACTTGCCAGTTCGTAAACTCGATTCCGTCGGCCTTGCGACCATCGGCATGAACTACGCTGCAGGCGGATCCAACGCCCATCGAACGATCACCGTCAATCGTCCATTGCGGCCTGCCATCGGCACCACGCCGGATTTGCGGGACACGCTCCCGCCATTTGGCCGACGCTCGCGAAGTCCAAAGGTCGGCCGGCTCGCTGAGATGGGTATCGACATCGACAACCTTGATGCCCTTGAGGAGTTCATCGGCGGTGCGTCCGGGCTGAACGTCTTTGAGCATCGCGGTCTCCTGAACAGGCTACGCCAGATACCGACACTAATGGGAAGAAAACACAGACTTCGCCAATGCCGTTTTGCTTCTATTCGATATGCCCCTGCGGCATTACGTCGGTTCAGGGACATGGCGAGGTCGGCGTTGTGTCTGCGCCAATTCGGTTTGCCCGATCCTAGCCTGGCAGCTCGAAAAGTTGGTATCCGTCGATCTGACACCAGGCCGCCTCCCCCGAAGCGATGACGGCCTGATGCAGGTCGATCGCCTCGTGCAGGCGGGCCAGCAGCAAACGGCCTGCAGCGGACAGCGTCTCGGAGTTCCAGGCCAACGCAAGGTCCAACACCATTCCCAGTCGGGGTACGGCGCGATAGTGCAACTGTCCGCTTGGGATCGCAAGCATTGTCGAGGCGGGCGTCAGGCACATTCCGGCGCTGGCGATGGCAATCTCGAACTGCTCCTCGGCGCTGTCGGCAAGGTGGCCAATGGTTGGCTCGAGCCCATGCCGCTTCAGTTGAAGCAACAGGGGATTTAAGCTGTCTGGCATATCGGGGCGCGATAGCCAGACGAGCGGGCGCCCGACGAGCTCGGGTAGATCGACCGGCCCTGGTTTTGCCAGCGGATTGGCCGCATGCACGGCGAGTACATAGTGCTCCTGGTGAATCAACCGCTCACCTAGGCGGTCGCTACCAGCCCGGCGCTCGTAGAGCAATGCAAGGTCCAGGCTTGCCTCGTTTAACTCGCTGACGAGATTGTAAGACGAGGCCCGGGAGAAGGCGACCCCGACATGCGGGTTGTCGGCGGCGAAAGCGCCGATCACTTCTCCGAGAAACGGATATTTTCGCGATGTCCCGCGAGCAATGCCGAAACGTATTTCCCGGCCCTGTTCGAGCCCGAGGCGCCGGGCGCGCTGGGACGAACGAGTGAGCATTTCAAGGACGGAGTGAGCGTCATTGTAGAAGGCATAGCCTGCTCGAGTAGGGGTAATACCCTTGGAGCTGCGCTCGAACAGCTTGCAGCCAAGACTCATTTCCAGATCGCGCATGCGACGCGACAGGGCAGGCTGGGCAATGTTCAGGCGATTAGAGGCCGCCTGCAGCGAACCCTCTTCCACGGCTGCGATAAAGTACCGAAGATGCCGAATATCCATGGCCGGACTATGCCCGTGTGGCATAGCGTTGGCAATGCGAACGGCATTAGCTCGCGCCTCGAAGCGCTGTTATCCTGATCGTCAACCAATGACCCGATTATCGTCGTTTGGCGAGGTGAGGGAAGGAGCTTTCGCATTACCGATAGTGCCGAGCTTGATATCGTCATTCGCGGCGGAACCATCGTCGACGGTACCGGCGGAGAGCCGTACACCGCCGATCTCGCGATAAACGCGGGACTGATCGTGCAGATCGGCGACCTGACCGGGCACGGCGCGGAGGAGATCGACGCAGTCGGCCGCATCGTCACTCCGGGCTTTGTCGACATCCATACGCACTATGATGGTCAGATCACCTGGGAGAATCGTCTCGCGCCTTCGTCGGGCCACGGAGTGACCACCGTTCTCATGGGCAACTGCGGCGTCGGTTTCGCGCCCGCGAGGCCACATCAGCGCGAACTGATGATCAAGTTGATGGAGGGCGTTGAAGATATTCCGGAAGTTGTCATGGCGGAGGGTCTGCCATGGAATTGGGAGTCCTTTCCTGAATATCTCAATGCGATCGAGCGGCGCCACGCCGACATCGATTTCGCCGCGCAGCTGCCGCACAATCCGTTGCGCGTCTACGTTATGGGCGACCGCAGCGCCACCGGCGAAGCTGCTACCAGTTACGATCTGTCTGAAATGCGCCGACTGACCGCAGAAGCGATTGGGGCGGGGGCACTTGGCGTGTCCACGACACGGAACTTTGCCCATCGATTCCGCAATGGAAAGCTCGTGCCCACCGTGACCAGCAGTGAGGAGGAAATCCTGGCGCTTGCCGTCGGCTTGGCCGATGCGGGTGCCGGCGTGTTCGAGATTCTGACCGATACCAGTCAGAATAGTTCGCAGCAGATGAAACTTCTGCGGAAGATCGCAACGATCTCGGGCCGCCCGGTTTCGTTCAGCTTCGCCCAGTCCAACGGTCGCCCCGGCGATTGGCGGATCATGCTCGATGAATTGGAGCAAGCCAATCGGGAGGGCCTGAACATACGCGGCCAGGTGCTAGCAAGACCGGTAGCCATGCTTCTGGGCCTCGAGCTCTCGTTCAACCCGTTTTCATTCCACCCGACATTCCGGACTCTCGAGCACCTGTCTCTGGCCGCCAAGGTGAAGGCGCTGCACGACCCCATTGTAAGGGAACGCCTGCTTTCCGAAACATCCGATGACCCTCATCCCTTCTTCAAATCGATAGTCGACGACTTGGACTGGCTGTTTCCGCTTGGTGATCCGCCGAACTATCATCCTTCTTCTGAGGATAGCATCGCAAGCCGGGCGCGCCGGGCGGGCGTGCCGCCTACGCATGTGATACTGGACGAGTTGCTGAAGGAAGCGGGGCACGCGATCCTCTATCGCCCGGGTTCGAACCGCGAAGGCGAGCTATTCGAGAGCGCGGGAAAGGACATGATCGGACAGCCGCACACCGTCTTGGGCCTCGGGGACGGCGGGGCACACTACGGCATGATTTGCGACGCTGCCTATCCTACGCATCTGCTCACTTACTGGGTGGGCCATCGCGACGCAACCAAACGTATACCGCTGAACAAGGCTATACAGTTGCTTGCGAGCGATCCGGCCGACGCGGTGGGCCTGGCAGACAGGGGCAGATTGGCTGCCGGCTTGAAGGCTGACATCAATGTCATCGACATGGATCGCCTGCATCTGCATGCGCCCAGGGTTTCGCATGACCTGCCAGCCGGCGGACGCCGCCTGACCCAGGCGGCGGACGGCTATGAGGTGACGATCGTTTCTGGCGAGATTACCTATCGCAGGGGACTGGCGACTGGCGCCTTGCCCGGACGCCTGGTGCGCGGCGCTCGCCGGTGAACGGACCTCTAGCATCTCCAGCGTTCGCCGCAGCTGGCCGGGCGCTCGGGGGGTATCTCGAGCAGAATGGGAGGTCGGTATGACGACGACGGCGAGTACGGTTTCGGAGGCGCAGGTGCGGGACAGCGACAAGCTTCGGTGGCTCATGGATCGGATGGAAATTCAGGACCTGTTGAATGCCTATGCCCGCGGCATCGACCATTCGGATGCCGAAATAATGAAGCAGGTCTACCACCAGGGCGCTGTCGATGAGCATGGCATATTTTCCGGTGATGGCGACGAGTTCATCCGTTTCACGACAGGCGTGAACCGCAAGCGCTTTCAAACCATGCAACATCACCATACCACGACATCGATGGACATCCGCGCCGATGAAGCGGAGGTCGAGACCTACTTTTTCTGTGTCGGCAAGACGCATAACGGCGAGCTTCACTTCTCCTCGGGACGGAGCGCAGACAGGTTCGAACGGCGCGAGGGCCGTTGGGGGCTGATCCGACGGCAAGTCATCATGGACTGGACCATGGCGCTACCCGAACCTGTTCCCGGTCCAAACGACAGCAAGTTCATGAAAGGCAGCATCGAACAGGACGACTTTTCACGGACGATGCTGCCGCGTTTGATTTCAGGGGGTTTTCACCCCACACGGACTGCGCGAACCGGCTAGGGACCGTGCCGCCTCGATCCTCACGGGTCGGTATGATGGCTCGGGCACCTGGGACCGGCAAGACGCCGCCCCGCAGCGCCCTGAGGATCGCGAACCGGCGATGCTTCAATACCACGCATCTGGTATGCTCTGGCGGCATACAAAGATTAACCCAAACGGCACTTGCTCAGGCTCAACTGGCCTGTCATCGATGTCGCAGGGTTTTGGAGACCGACAATGGCCAGCGTCGCAAGCGCCTATCAGATTCAGCCGCTTGGCGAAGACGTTCCATTTGGCGCAACAGTGGTCGGGCTGACCAGCGAACAGCTGGGCCGCGAAGAGGTCCGCCGCGCACTCAATGATCTTTGGATCGAGCGCGGCGTACTGTTGTTCCGGGGCGGTGAGTCGTCGCAGGAAATGCAACTTGAGCTCAGCCGATGCTTCGGCCCTCTTGAACCGCACATGTTCCCGGAAAGCCGTCAGGAGGGCTTTCCCAATCTCGTCAAGATCAAGTTCTATCCCGATGACGGCAACTATTACGAAGTGAACGGCGAGGTGCGCGGCGGCTGGCTGCCCTGGCATAGTGATCTGATGTACACCCACAAGATCAACCGCGGCAGCATCTTGCGGCCAGTCCAGCTTCCCTGCAGCGGCGGCGAAACTGGTTTCATCGATCAGATCGCGGCCTACGAAAAGCTTCCTTCCGCGCTCCGCAGCCGGATCGGAGGCCTGCACGTGGTCTATCATGTAGACGTGGACATGAGCC
>JAHFPT010000309.1 GCA_023266625.1 Novosphingobium sp.
TCCGCCGCGCCAAAGAAGGCGCGGATGCTGGCGGGGCGACCGGTGAAGAAGCTGTTCCTGTCCTTGCCGAAAGCGCCATAGGTCGAGGCCGTCAGATTGATCCGCCCGATCCGCCCGTCGGCATTATAGCCGAGATAGACGACATCGTAGTTCCGGCCCCTGAGATCGCCGAGCAGCGCCGGGCGGACCGGGAAGCCGTTGTCATCGACCTTGATCTGCCCGCCCTCACGATTGCGGTTGTAGACCAGGCTGATCTGGCTGGTCAGGCCGGGCAACAGGAAATCCTGCCGGTAGAGATTGGCGATGAACACGAAATCCTTGCGCGGGCTCTGGGTCACATTGTTGAGGCCGCTGTTGGTATCTTTCTCCAGCCGCCAGAACACCGCGAGATTATACTGGAAGCGGTTGTTGTCGCGGTTGCCGAACAGGCGGATACCGAGCTGCTGATCGTTGAACAGGAAGCCACGAAAGTCGCTCTGGAACGGCTGGATGCCGATGCGCAGCGAGTCGAAATCATAGCGGTCGGAAGTATTGCGCAAATGCCGGTCGATGAAGGCTTCCTGCACACCGAGAAAGTCGTCGGTGCGGTGGGTGCCCTTCGATGGCTCGACGAACAACACCCGGCGCTCGGGCACGCGCACATGGTTGACGTTGAACGCCAGTGCCAGCTTGTATTCGATTTCCGGCGGCTTGAACGCGGTGCTGCCCTTCAGCAGCGAGGCGCTGGCGATGAAAGTCTGCGAAACAACCAGGCTTGCGGATTTTCCGAAGACATCGAGGCTCCCGGGCCGCGCGGTAGTCTGAACGCCGACCGGGATCGGGAAACTACGCGGCTCGATCACCGTGTCGCTGGTCAGGCCGAGGTTGAAGAACCAGTCGTCGCCCTTGAGGAAGCCAGGCCGCTTGCCTTTGCCGAGCGGGCGATCACCCTTGAGCGTGTTCTGATGATAGGGATCGCGCGATGAGTGACACACCTCGCGCATCGCCTTGAACACCTCGAGGATCGACCGATCAGTGTTCGGTTTCGGGCACAGGCTGGTCATGATCCGCCAGCGGTCGGGAACCGGGAACTGGTCGGTGGGGAAGGCCTCTGGCGGCGGCGCATGCACGGCTCCCGGATTGCGCTGGGTCACGGCGTCGGGCAGGCTCGGCTGATAGCCGGGGCGGCGGCGGCCGTCGAGCTTGCCGGTCTCAACATCGGGGGCATCGGGCTCTTCCTCATCCGTCTGGCTCTGTGCGGAAGCTGTATCCGCCTGCGCAGTCTCCGGGCTGGCCGGTGCCGCAGTGGGCTCCAGCATCTGGGCAGAGAGGAAAAGCAGCGCGGACATCGGCTTACAAACCCTGACAGACGTTCTGGCTCGAGGTGCCGATGAACGGCGCGAAGGGGCAGTTCACATAACGCAGCCGCACTGACGATCCGCCGACAGTGATCGTGAAGGTATCCGCCCGCTTTGCCAGCGGCGCATTGCCAATACCGCCCGCTGCCAGCCCGCCATTGTTGGCGCCCAGGAAGCTAATCATGTCATCCTGATCGATGCCGTCACCGGAAACCCCGATTGCGCCTATCAGCACTGTGCCGCGATAGAGTGGGACCGATCCGGGGAATATCTGGATGCCGTTCTGCAGCCGGTTCTGCCCGGCAGCAACATCGGGGAGGAAAGTGCAGCGCTTCGCCGTATCCGATCCGCTGGCCCCGGTAGCATAGGCGAGATGCTGCGCCAGATTGGTCAGCACCAGCGCCGATTGCAGCCCGGTCGAGAACGGGTTTAACTTGGCAATCGGCCGCGAGAAGGGACCATTTGGCCGACCGACTTCGCCATCGGGAAAATAGGGCCTCGCGAGATTGCCGATGGCCCGGTTCGAATAAGCGACCGTACCGGTCAGCGCCGCCGGATCGCCAAGGAAAGCCCGGAACCCCGGGACGAAGGCCTTCACATCGGCGCTGGGATCGGCGAGCAGTTCCGCTCCGGCATTGCCATGCGAAAAGAACGCCGCCGTGCGTGCCTTTTGCAGGCTGACGTCGATGCCAAACAGCGGTGCGTCGGGCGAGCGGACAATCCCGAGCACCACCCCGCGCGTATCAACCAGCGAGATTGTTACCTCGGCGCGGCTGTCAAGCGGCCGGCGGATCTGCGCCCGGGCTTTCGACATGACCGCAAAAGCTTCGCTGAGAATGGTGCGGGCTTCGACAGCGCTCAGCGCCGCGCCGACGTCTGCCGCATCGGATCCCGCCCTGACCGGATAGCGATTGGCGCCTGACCCGTCGCTGAGGACGAAGGCATCGCTGCGCGCGAAGTCGGAAAGCGTGGCCGCCCTGACCCCCGACACTTCGCTGCCATAGGCGGTGCCTGCGCGGATGGCACCCGCGCTGCCGGTATAACCGATCAGGGCGACCAGCGTGCCCTTGGCTGGGTTGGTCGCCGCATAGCTTGCGCCCGCAACACTGGCGAGGCCGCCATAGCTCGCGTCGGAATAGCGCAGCGATGTGCCGTCGACGGTGATCTGGTCGGCGCGGATCGATGCCGGTGCCTCAAAACCGATGGTTCCGGCCAGCGCCGCGCGCTCGTCGCTATCGCTGTCGATGTCGAGCACATTGGCATCGAAGCCATAGCTACCATCGCCGATCACCCCGATGCCGCCGACCAGCACGCCATTTTTGTAGAGCGGGAAGCCGCCGGGGTCAGCGGCGAGGCCGAGCGGAGAGCGCTTGGGGCCGATCAGCGCGTCTGAACCGAATGCGGCGTAGCGCGCGGCAAGGTCCGAACAGGGCAGCTGGCTGAACTGCACGCCATAAAGCGGTCCGCTTTCGAGGCCTGCGGTCGAGGGGGCGGGCGGGAAATGGGTCTGGACGATCATGCTGGCAGTGCGGCTGGAGAAGGCATTGCCGCCGCTTGACAGATAGGCTCCGGTGATCGCCTTGGCGATGGCTGCTGCCTCACCCGGGACGGTGAGCCCCTGCGCATCGCTGTTCGAGGCGTCCGGCGCGGAAGGGATCAGCGCCGTGGCGGGTGCGCCGGTCATGCGGAACAGGGCGAGGACGTTGCCAACCCGGTCGACCACGGCAATGACCGCAGGCTTGCCGTCGGTCGAAGCCTGGGCGGCGGACTGGGCAATCACCCGTTCCAGATCTGGGGTCGTGAGCGATTCCAGCGCCGGGGCGGTGAAGGCAGAGGCTACAGCTCCGCCACTGCCCGAACTTCCTGATGATCCCCCGCTGCTGCTGGCGCTGGAGCTGCTACTCCCAGACGCCCCACTGCTGCCGCTCCCACCGCCGCACGCCGACAACAGCAAAGCGGCAGCCGCAATCGCGTGCACCACCCTGCGCATCAGCGCAGCGCCTCGATGCTGCGCGCTGCTTCGCCCAGAGCCGCGCGAAAGCTCGCCGGGTCATAGCCGTTCGGGGCTTTCACCGCCGCATAGGCGCGATTGATATTGGCGCGAATGCCAGCTGCTGCGCCGACCGTGATCCGCCCTTGCCGGACCAGCGCATTGAGCAGTGTGTCGACTGCCATGACCGCCTGCGCGGACCCGGTATAATCGGTGAAGCGCGGCGCGATTGCCCGGCCGGAGATGGCGGCGATCACCGTGAAGGCGCTGTCGCCGCTGTAGCTGCCCCCAGCCAAGGCCCGCGACAAGGCTCCCGCCGCCGCATTGAGCCGCGCCGCTGCCGTTACAGTCTGCGCCCGGCCCTGGCCCATCGCTGCGTGAAAATTGCGCGCGGCGCTGTCGAACGCAGCGGCCTGGCCAGGCGCAAGGACACGCGCGACAACCGAGAGCATGATGATATTCTCGTCATTATAGGGCGGCGTGCCAAACGGAATCGGCCTGCCGGGGTTGGTCTCGAAGGTCAGATGGCGTTCGGCTGAATCGAAGATCTGCCGGTGGCAGCTGTGGCAATCGAAGAAAGTGAATTCGGGGAACAGCCCCTGACTGCCGAAGCCGGGTCGCGCGAACAGGCCCAGCGAACGCTGCACGGCCTCGGCCTGCCCCACTGCCCACAGCCGCAGCGAATCGGTGCGCCCCTTGCGGGCCACATAGTCGGCATCTTCGTCATGATGCTGTTGTAGCGAGGAGAACAGGTCTAGCTCGAAAGAGATGCGCGGGTGCCCCGCCGCCATCATCCGGTGGCTGACGAAATGCCCGGGCTTGTCGCTGCCATAGTGGCAATCGAGACAGACTGCGGCCCGCACTGCGGGATTTTCCAGCGGCACCAGCCCCTGGGCCACGTTCGCTGCGTGGGTGCCCAGCACAGTGTAATGCGTCGCCAGCCAGCCGGTCGAAGCGCCGTGGCAGGATTCGCAGCCGACGCCGTCGCCGACCTGATAGCGGTCACCCCGCTGCCCGAGCGGTGCGTCGGTGGCGTGGCAGCCGAGGCATGCCGGGGCACTGGTGGCGTTACCCAGCCCCAGCGTCGCCGCGATCTGCTGCCCGCGCTGCCCCGACAACACGGCAAAAGCACGGCTATGCGCGCCGCTTGGCGAGCTGGGCTCCTGCCAGCGCCGCAGCTCGTCTTGCCGAACTACTTTGCCATTGCCTTCTGCTCTGCCGTGGCAGGTCGAACCGGCACAGGTCGCGACGCCTTCGAAGCGGCCAGATGCCTGCGCAGCCGAGGCAGCAAGCCA
>JAHFPT010000118.1 GCA_023266625.1 Novosphingobium sp.
TTGGGCGGTAGGCTGCGCTATGACCCGAGAGATTCTCGATCAGTGGCAATTCGTGCATGCCGCCTATGCCCTTGGCATTGGTGCGACGCTGGCGACGATCGCCTGGAGCTGGATCGCCATGCGCCGCGCCGAACGCCGCCGCGAGCGCAGTCGTGACCAAGGGCGCGAAAAATGAGCCCAGGAACTTTCAGGCCCAAACCCAAGCACCAGCGGCTGGTGCTGATCGCTGTCGCAATGGTGGCGCTGATCGGCGCCGGGCTGCTCGCCACCTGGGCGCTGCGCAATCAGGCTAGCTATTTCTATGTGCCGAGCGAGCTGCGCGCCAATCCGCCAGCGCTGGGCCGCGCTGTGCGGCTGGGCGGCATGGTCGAGCGCGGCTCGATCCGGACCGAGGCGGATGGCGTGACCACTGCTTTTGTCGTCAGTGACGGCAAGACCAGTGTGCCGGTTCGCTTCAAGGGCATTGCGCCCTCGCTGTTCGTCGAAGGCTCTGGCGTCGTGGCCGAAGGCAGACTGGGCGCGGATGGCACCTTCACCGCCGACATTCTGCTCGCCAAGCACGATGAGAAATATGTCCCGCGCGAGATGCGGGACATGACTGCTGCGCAGGCGAAGCGGGTGGTCGCCGAAACGCAATGATCCCTGAGCTGGGCCTAGCCCCGTTTGTCGCGCAGCCCCGCTTCCTGGCGCTGCTCGCCATTGGCGCGGTGTGGCTGGTGGTGGGCTGGTCGGTCTATCGAACATCGCGCCGCGCGGCGAGGCTATGGGCGGCGGCGGCGCTGGTCGCACTGGCGGCTGCGAATGTCGTGGAGATCGTGCGCTCTGAAGGGCCGTGGTGGCCGCTGATTGACCGGGCCTGGAGCGTACTCGACTGGCTTGCCGTCATCGACTGGATCGCCGCGCTGGTGCTGATATTCCGCGCCCGGCAGCGCGGACGGCAAGCGGGTTTGGCGATCCTGTCCTGCGCGATTGCGGCCTTCGCTTTCGGCCTGGTGGCCGCAGAGACTGGTCATTCAAGCCATTCGGGCAGTCTCTGCCTCGGACAATCCAGATCGATCGGTCCCTGGACGGCGGCCTTGCGGGCAATCAAGCCGGTAGCCGACAAGGAATACACCGGCGTGCAGGCCGAATTGAGCCTGCGATCCGGCAATGGCAGGATGGTCGAGGCGCACCCGGAACAACGCAACTATATCGTCGGTGGCCATTCCCCACATGCCGGGTCGGACACGCTGCTCCGCTGGAATGGCGAACTTCTGGTGGAAAGCCGCTCCAGCCGGGCAAATCCCGACTGCATCGCGGTAAAGCTCGAATGGCGGCCCTTAGCCCAATGGCTGCGCTATGGTGCCTGGCTGAGCCTCGTGGGAGCTGCGCTGTTGTTCGCAGCTGCATGCCACAGCGCGTGGTGGCGCGCTGCTGCGTGGGAGCGGATTGCGATGCGGCGCGAAGACCGGACGCGACGCACGGTGCCAGCGGTCTATCGCAGGCCGGCGTGGCAGCCGGTGGCAATTGCGCTCGCGCTCGGCCTTATCGGCTTTGCCTGGCAAGCGGGGCCGCGCCCGCTGCATGATCCCATCGCCAGCGGCAAACGCGCCGCAGTCGATGGCCCGGCGATGATCGCGGCACGTCAGTCGCTGTTCGGCGGCCCGCATCTCGACAATCGCTGGATCGTCATTGCCGATGCGCTGGTGCGGCACGGTCAATTTGGCGATGCCGCGCAAATTCTCCAAGGCGCGGTCGAGAAGGAGCCGGATAATGCCGAGGCCTGGCTGGCGATGGGCGATGCCCTCTATGGCCATGCGCGCGGCGGGATGGTCCCTGCGGCGGAACTTGCCTATGATCGCGCGGACAGGGCCGCCGCGCGGGAAGGCAATGCGGCGATGCTGGCCGGAACGGCAATGGCGCGTTCTGGCCGGATTGAGGATGCCCGGTACTGGTTCGGCCGTCGCCCTTCGGTGCATCAACCAGGCGCTCCCTAACCGCGATTGCGGCAGGTAAACCATGCTGCTAAGCGCCGCCACCTTGCCGCAGCCCTTTCCGGGCAACGGGTGAGTCGAAGTTGGGGCGCGAGCATGAGCGAAGCGGTGCAGGACGACGCGGAGATTTACCCCGAGGTTGTTCAGGGGCAGCCGAACCCGCTGGTCGATGAAGGCCATCAGCACCACCAGGGCGGCGTCGTCAAACTCGCCGTCGGTGCGATCGGCGTCGTCTTCGGCGATATCGGCACCAGCCCGCTCTATGCCATGCGCGACACTTTCGCCGGCCATCACCGGCTGCCACTTGATCAGTTGCATGTGTTCGGCATTGTCAGCCTGATGTTCTGGTCGATGATGATCATCGTGACGTTGAAATATGTCACGATCATCATGCGCGCCGACAACAAGGGCGAAGGCGGATCACTGGCCCTGCTGGCGCTGATCAACCAGAACGTCCCCGGTAAGACCTGGTCGGCGGGAATCGTTCTGCTTGGCGTGTTCGCCACATCGCTGTTCTATGGCGACAGCATGATAACCCCTGCGATTTCGGTGCTGGGCGCGATCGAGGGTGTTGCGGTATACGATCCGGCGATGGCACCGATGGTGGTGCCGATGGTCGTCGGAATCCTGATTTTCCTGTTCATGATCCAGAGCCGGGGCACGGCTAGGGTCGCCAGCCTGTTCGGCCCGGTGATGCTGGTCTATTTCGCGGTGATCTCGGTGCTCGGCGTCGTCAGTATCATGGCCATGCCGGGTGTGTTGCAGGCGCTCAGCCCGCACCATGCCGCAGCGATGTTCATCAACGATCCGCTCAAGGGCTTTCTCGCCATGGGTTCTGCAGTGCTGGCGGTGACCGGCGCGGAGGCGCTTTATGCCGACATGGGCCACTTCGGCCGCAGACCGATCCGGGTTTCCTGGCTGTGGTTTGTCCTGCCGGCGCTGGTGCTCAATTACCTCGGCCAGGCCTCGCTGCTGATGCGCGAGCCCACGGCGCTGGTGAGCCCGTTCTATCTGCTGGCACCCGAATGGTTCCAGTGGCCGCTGCTGATCATCGCCAGCATGGCGGCGGTGATTGCCAGCCAAGCGGTGATTACCGGGGCATTCTCGGTTACCCAGCAGGCGATCCAGCTCGGCTTCATGCCGCGCATGTTGATCAAGCACACCAGCCTGAGTGCCGGGCAGATCTATATCCCGGTGATCAATTTCATGTTGATGATAGCGGTGATCCTGCTGGTGCTGATGTTCCAGCGCTCGTCGAACCTCACTGCCGCTTATGGCATCGCGGTGACCGGCGCGATGGCGATCGACAATTTCCTGCTCGCGGTTGTGCTGTTCCACCTGTGGAAGTGGAAGCCGTGGCTGTCGGTACCGCTGCTGCTGGTGTTCTTCGCACTCGACCTTGCCTACCTCAGCGCCAATTTCACCAAGATACCCAATGGCGGCTGGGTGCCGCTGGTGATGGGGCTGTTTATCTTCACCCTGCTGACCACCTGGTCGCGCGGGCGGATACTGATGCGGCAGAACATGGCCGAAGGCACCATCCCGGTCGAAGTCTTCGCCAAAAGCGCCCATTCCAGCGCCACCCGCGTGCTGGGCACGGCGATCTTCATGGCATCGACCAACAAGGGCGTGCCATCGGCCTTGCTGCACAATATCAAGCACAACAAGGTGCTGCATGAGCGCGTGGTGATCCTGACGGTGGAGACCCAGGATGTTCCCTATGTTGACGAGGAAGAGCGCTTTGTGGCGAAGGATATGGGCAATGGCTTCTACCGGTTGACCATGCGCTACGGCTTCCTTGAGGAAACCGATGTTCCCGCCGCACTCAAGCGGGTGAAGATGTGCGGGGAGCCCTTCGAGATGATGAAGACCAGCTTCTTCCTGTCGCGTCAGACGCTGATCGCCTCGGCCAAGCCGGGCATGGCAATCTGGCGCGAGAAGCTGTTCGCCTGGATGCTGCGCAATGCCGCGAGCGCGATGGAATTCTTCCGCCTGCCGAGCAATCGGGTTGTCGAGCTGGGCAGCCAGGTGGAGATATAGGTATTTGACGGCGGCAGTCCGCCTGGGTGAGCTTGGTTTCCGCTTGCTGCCGCGCGATGGCTGGCGCTCGCTGGCATTGGCGGCGGCGATGGGGCTGGCCTTCGGGGCCTATATGGCGCTGGCCGATAGCTTGGTTTTCCCGAGCATAGTTCCCGAAGTGCAGCACGTTATGCGGGCGCAAATGACGCTGGCTGATCGGCTGATTTTCTTCGCGCGCGGTTCGCTGGTTGACGAGATCGCATTCCGGCTGATCGCACTCACTGCGATCGCCTGGGGCATCGCCAATCTGTCCCGGCGAACCGGATCGCAGGTTCTTTGGGCGGCGATCCTGCTGGTCGCATTCGTGGCCTATCCGCTTGGTAACTGGACATATTTTCGTGCGCTCGATGCTTCGGCGCTGACGATCCTGCGCGAAGTTGCGCTGCACGGTGCGGCGGGGGTGCTGTGGGGCTGGCTGTATTGGCGGCACGGCTGGCTCGCCGGGCTGACCGGCCATGTCTCAGCGCATCTGGCATTGCAGCCGCTGCTCGGCGCGATGTGACCGGCAGCTAATCCGCAAAGGCCTCGATAACATTGAGCGGATTGAGATATTCGATATGCTCGATCACCATGCCATCGCGGATGCGCACGAAGATGACATAGCTGTTGCGATACTCCTTGCCATTGCCCATCGTTGCCCCGCCCGTCGCAGTCGCAACGAGCAGTTCGGGATCTTCGGTTCGCAGCAGCACGACATTGTCGAACACCAGCGGGCCGCGGTTCTTCGCGCTCTCACTCAGCGCCTGCTGGGCAAAATCGCGCCCGCGAAACTCGGATGGCACGCCGGGCGGAGCAAAGGGCAAGCGCAGCACGAAATCGTGCGAAATCTGGCCGGGCAGGTCGTCGAATTTGCCTTCCGGCAGCACTTCCAGCCACTTGTGGGCAAGCTCGACGATGTCGGTGATCATGGCCTCTCCTCAACTATGGCCCGGCAAGAAAAAGGGGAGGGGCCGCGATGCAGCCTCTCCCCCGAATTCTCCGGCCTGCTCCAGGCAGAACAGATCAGCTCAGATTGGCGCTGACCATGCAATAGAGCATCGGTAGCGACAGCAGCAGATTGGTGCGGCTGGCCATCAGCGCGAGCGGTGCTGCCTTGGCCTTGGCCTCGTCGCTCGCTTCGACGATGCCGAGGATTTTCTTCTGCGCCGGCCAGATGATCAGCCAGACGTTCAGGAACATGATAATGCCCAGCCACATGCCGACGCCGATCAGGTTGACGTTGCCCTCGCCGGCGAAAGTCAGCGCCTTGGCACCATAGCCCGGAACGCCGCCCTGAGGTTGGAAGGCGATGCCGAGGCCAAGCAGCACAGTCAGCAGTGCAGACCAGCGGAAGAAGAAGAACACTTTCGGCGCGATATAGCCGGTCACGCCCTTTTTCAGCTCGGCCGGGACCGAAGGCATGGTCGGCACCTGGACGAAATTGAGGTAATAGAGCAGGCCGATCCACAGGATGCCAAAGAAGGTGTGCAGCCAGTGCAAGATCGAGTTGGTGTCAACTGGTGCCGACGGTGCGAAGGCCATCATCACCGCGATCGCGGCGACCAGTCCCACGGCCAGAACCAAGTGCAGATTTCCAAAAAGTTTTGCCATTTTTTCCCCCTTACAGGAATCCGATTTTCAAGACCCGAACCGCTGCCTCGGGGCGCGGCGGGCGGATTATTGCGCCATTGCGAGTGAATGTCACATGAAATTGCGCATCTTTCCCCTCATTCGTGCGGGGGATTGCCGATAACCTCATCCTTGGCGTCCTCGCCCATGCCGTGGCGCAGCAGCATCGGCATATGCGCGAAGGTGAAGATGAAGGACAGCGGCAGGAAGACATAGAGCTTGCTTTGCAGCCAGCCTCCGAAGCTGAGATAAAAGCGAAAGCCTTCGTTCAGTGCGACGAGGAACAGGAAAAATATGCCCCAGTTGCGCGACAGGATCATCCAGCCCTCGTCGTCCAGCCCGTCGAAGGCCGCCTCGAGCAGATATTTGAGCAGCGGTTTGCCGCGCGCGATACCGATCAGCAGGGATATGCCGAAAAACAGATAGATCGCCGTCGGCTTGACCTGGATCCAGAAGGGATCGCGCAGGGCGATCGTCAGCGCGCCGAAGAAAACGATCAATCCGGTCGACAGCATCAGCATCGGGGAAATCCGGCCCAGCTTCCACTTCGACACGGTCAGGGCGATGATCGCTGCGACCATGAAGCTGCCGGTCCCCTTGATAACCGCGAGCACCTCGCCGACCGCGTCCTCCTTGCCTGACGGCGAGAAGTGCTTGTAGACCAGGAAGAACAGCAGCACCGGCCCATAGTCGACAGCCAGGTTGAGCCAGCCCGATTTCGGCTTCTTCACTTCCCGCTCGTCCTGAGCTTGTCGAAGGAGCATCATGCCACTCCCGCAATCACGCGCGCGACCAGGTCGGGATCGAAGGGCCGCAGATCGTCGAGCCTTTCGCCGACCCCGATGGCGTGGATCGGCAAGCCATATTGTTCGGCGGCGGCGACCAGCACGCCGCCGCGCGCGGTGCCGTCGAGCTTGGTCATGACCAGGCCGGTAACCCCGGCGACTTCGCGGAAAATCTCGATTTGCTGCAAGGCATTTTGTCCATTGGTGGCGTCGAGCACCAGCACGACATCGTGCGGTGCGTCGGGGTTTAGGCGGCCGAGAACCCGGCGGATCTTGGCGAGTTCGTCCATCAGCTCGCGTTTGTTTTGCAGGCGTCCGGCGGTATCGACGATCAGCGCGTCGATGCCACTATCGGTTGCCAATTTGACCGCGTCGAATACAATCGAGGCGGGGTCTCCACCTTCCGGTCCCTTAACCAGCGGCACGCCGATACGTTCCGCCCAGACCGCCAGCTGGCTGATCGCGGCGGCGCGGAAAGTATCGCCCGCCGCCAGCATCACGCCGTAATCCTGCTCCTGAAACAGATGCGCGAGCTTGGCGATGGTGGTGGTCTTGCCCGAGCCGTTGACCCCGATCACCAGAATGACCTGCGGGCGCGGGAAGGCGGTCACTTCCAGCGGCCGGGCAACCGGCCTCAGGATCGCGGCGATTTCCTCGGCGACCGCCTGCTTGATCGCCGCCTCATCGACACCGCGCTCGAAACGCTCGCCTGCCAGCCGCTCGCGGATGCGGGAGGCGGCGCGCGGGCCGAGGTCGGACAGGATCAGCGCGTCTTCGAGATCGTCGAGCTGGTCCTCGTCGAGCCTGGTCCTGGTGACAACTGCGGTGAGATTGTCGGATATGCCGGCCAGGTTCTCGGTCAGCCGCTCCGAAGTCTTGCGGAAACCGCCGAACAGCCGCTGGGTCCAGCTCGGGCCGGATGTGTCGTCGCCGCTCATGCCAGCAGGCCTTCGATGACGCGGGTAGGGGCGAAGGTGACAAGGGTTCCGGCAGGGGTTCCTTCGGGCAGCTGCACCCGCGCGAAGTTGGGCGCATGGCCGGTCCCGTCGCGCTCGGCGAGTATCTGTTGAGGTGTGCCTATCAGGCCGTTGAGCCAGCCTTGACGCTGCTCGGCAACCGCTGAGCGCAGTTGTGCGGCTCGGTACTTGATCGTCAGTGGATCGACCTGCGGCATCCGCGCGGCGGGCGTTCCGGGGCGGGCGGAGTAGGGGAAGATATGGCCATGGACTACGCCAAGTTCATGAATAATCGAGAGGTTCTGCCGATGCGCGGTCTCGTCCTCGGTCGGGAAGCCAGCGATGATGTCTGCACCGACTGCGAGATCGGGTCGCTGCTCACGAAGCGCGGCAACCAGCTCGACAGCATCGCGCCGCGAATGGCGGCGCTTCATCCGCTTGAGGATCAGATCGTCGCCCGATTGCAGCGAGAGGTGGAGATGCGGCATGACCCGCGGCTCGCTGGCGAGCAGTTCGAACAGCTGCGCGTCGATTTCGATGCCATCGAGCGAGGACAGGCGCAGCCGGGGCAGGGCGGGGAAACTTGCGAGGATAGCGGCAACCAGCGCGCCGAGGCGAGGGTTTCCGGGAAGGTCTGCGCCCCATGACGTCAGATCGACGCCGGTCAGCACCACTTCGCGCACTCCGGCATCGCAGTGGCGGGCGATGTCGGCCAGCACATCGCAGATTGCGTGCGAACGGCTCGGGCCGCGTCCCTTGGGGATAATGCAGAAGGTGCAATCGTGATCGCAGCCATTCTGCACGGCAATGAACGCGCGGGTGTGGCCTTCTTCCCCCCTCCCCTTCAGGGGAGGGGATGGGGGTGGGGCCTGTCGTTTTAAGGCAACGTCGCCGGTGCCGGACAGACCCCACCCCAACCCAGTTTCGGGTCGTTCAGTTCCCCGGACTGAACTTGGACTGCCGGGGGCAGTCCAACCCGAAACTCCTGAAGGGGAGGGGCAATAGGCGCGCGGATCGAGCTTGTTCAAATTGCTAACCAGCCCATCGACTTCGGGCATCGCCGCCAGGCCCGCGCGTTCCACTTCGGCAGCGCAGCCGGTGACCAGCAGCCGCGCATCGGGCCGGGCCTTGCGCGCGCGGCGGATCGCCTGGCGGGTCTGGCGCACGGCTTCGGCAGTCACCGCGCAGCTGTTGACGACCACGAGATCGTCGCTGCCCGCCAGCATGGCGCGCAGCGCTTCGCTCTCTGACAGGTTCATCCGGCAGCCCAGCGACACGACTTCGACAGTCACGCCGAAACACCATAGTCGTCGGGATCGAAGCTGCCGCGAAAGCTCTCACTGGCGGGGCCGGTCATGATGATGCGGCCCGCGTCGTTCCAGTCGATGATCAGCGGACCGCCAGTGAGCGTCACCGTCACCCGGCGGTCGCACAGCCCGCGCCGCATTGCCGCGACCGCAGTGGCGCAGGCACCGGTCCCGCAGGCGCGGGTTTCGCCGACGCCGCGCTCCCAGACCCGCAGGCGGATTGCGTCGCGCGCGGTCACACTGGCGACATTGACGTTCACCCGTTCGGGGAACAGCGGATCGTGCTCGATTTGTGGGCCGAGGCGGGCCAGGTCTATTGCAGCATTGTCCGGAACGAAGAAGATCGCATGCGGATTGCCGATATTGACGCCCGCCGGTCCTTCCAGTTCGTCCCAACCCACCGGCATTGCCAGCGTGTCCATCGCATAGGCGAGGGGTATCTCATCCCAGCCGAAGCGCGGTGTGCCCATATCGACCGAGATTCCATTGTCGACCGGTGTGCTGGCAATGATGCCGCCGAGCGTCTCGATCCGCGCCGGTGCGCCGTGAAGCATGCCTACCGCGCGCGCTGCATTGCCGCAGGCTTCGACCTCACCCCCGTCGGCATTGAAGATGCGCATGCGCAAATCCGCCACGTCGGATGGCTCAAGCAATATCAGCTGGTCGCAGCCAATCCCGGTCTTGCGGTCGGCCAGCGCCGCTGCGAACGCGGCAGTCATCGCAGGGATCGCATCGACACGCCCGTCCAGCACGACGAAGTCGTTGCCGAGGCCGTGCATCTTGATGAAGGGGACGCGCATGCCGCGCCTCTAAGCGCTGGTGCCTGCTGCGTCCAGTGGTGCGGCAAGCGCGGATCGCGCAGGACCTGAAGGCACCTCCAATTCCCGCTCATCCTGAGCTTGTCGAAGGACCCTCGCGCGCCCGCTACCTATCCGTAACAACCACGTGGTTGGGCTACGCCCGCCTTCGGCTCGACAAGCTCAGCATGAGCTGGTCCGGTTCAGATTTTGCGCATTACGTTCTGATTCAACCAGCGGCAGTCTTGCTATCTTGCCGACCGCCCGGTGCCGGCGCAGCTGTGGCAGTCTCGTCTTGCGCGGGTTTGCCAGGTGCCGCCAACAGGTTCAGCCCGGTAAGCCGTTTCGTTGTGTCGCTGGCGGATTCGGGCAAGCCATAGAGATAGCCCTGGCCCTTGAAATCGCCATAGGCTTGCAACTCCTTGAGGACTTCCTCGGACTCGATACCTTCCGCAGTTATCGGCAGCCCCAGTCCCGAGCCGAGCGAGGAAATCGCCCTGACAATTGTCGCATTGTCTTCGCTGTTGATGAGCTTCGAGACAAAGCTGCGATCGATCTTGATTCTGTCGATCGGCAATTCGCGGAGCTGGCCAAACGTACTATAGCCAGTGCCGAAGTCGTCGAGGCTGATGCAGATACCCTGGTTCTTGAGGCTGGCCAGCAGGGTGCGGACCGCCCCGACATTTTCATGCAGGCAGCTTTCGGTGATCTCTATTTCGAGCCGCTTGGGTGGAAAGTTGGCCTCGACCAGCAGTTTGAGCAGTTTTTGCGAAAACCACTGATCGCGCATCTGGATCGGCGAGATATTGACCGACAGGGTCAGCTGCGGATCCCAGGCCTTGGCGTCCTGCAATGCCTGGGCAATCAACCCTTCCGACAATTGGGCGATCAGCCCGATCTCTTCGGCAACCGGAATGAAGACCTGCGGCCCGACGATGCCGAAGGCGGGCGAATTCCAGCGGGCCAGCATTTCAAAGCCGGTCAGCTTGCCGCTTTTGAGGTCGATCTGCTGCTCGTAATAGGGCACGAATTCGCCAAGCAGGATGCCGCGACGGATGCCGGCCTCGAGCTCGCGCCGCACGCGCAGTTCGTTATCCATGGCGGTCTCGAACCAGAAGTATTGGTTCCGGCCCTGACGCTTGGCGTGATACATGGCAATATCGGCGGCATGCAGCAGCGACTCGAAGTCAGATTGGGTTGCATTGCCCGGCAAAACGCCATTGCTGCGTGCCACGCCGATCGACAAGGTCACCTCGATTTGCGTCTCGCCGGTTTGCCTTGGCATGGCTACGGCTGCGATCAGCGCGGAAGCAAGCTCGTCGATGCGTTCGGGATGGTTGGCGTCGAACGGCACCATGCAGGCAAACTCGTCGCCGCCTATCCTTGCGGACAGTGACCGGTCGGGCAGAATTTCGGCAATTCTCCCGGCGCATTGCTGGAGGATGACATCGCCGGCGACATGGCCGTGCAGGTCGTTGATCTGCTTGAAACTGTCGAGGTCGGCCATCAGTAATGCGACGGCCTCGCCGCGTGCCGCGCAAGCGGCGATTAGCTCTTCGCTAGCATCTGACAGGCTGCGGCGGTTGAGAAAGCCGGTCAGCGGATCGCGTTCGGCAAGTTGCAGCGCCTGGGCTTCGGCTTGGCGGTGCAGGTAAACCTCCTCGGACAGCTGGCGGTAGCGGCGCCAGCCAAACAGGATCAGTGCGACATTGAGTAGCAGCGCGCTGACCACCAAATTGTCCGGGCCAAGGCCGCGGCCTTGCAGGGCCTCGATGGCTGGCGGGAGCGCCTTGCCGCCGGTGCCGACAAACAGGATGATGGCGGCGAAGGCAATGCCGAGCGTGATGGTGTCGTGCGCGCCATCGCGCAGCGCGGAATGTCCGCTGTTCGCTAACTTTGCCGCTGGGTTAACTTTCCCCGCCAACTTGCTTTGCCCCTGCATGCCGAGGCGAGTCTTATGTGCCTGGGGAGGAAAATATTCGGTTAACCTGCGCCCGACCGCCCGCACAGCTCCTTACGCTGGATACAAATATCTGAATTATCGGTATTATCTCTTGAGGCCAATGTCGCGCAAGCGCTCACCCAGAAAGGTATCGGCGGTGATCGCGGTGGGATAGCGGTCGGGGTTTTCCGCAGAAATGCAGTGGGGCAGGGTGACGATGTTAAAATCGCTGCACGGGTGGAGGAAGAAGGGCATGGCATAGCGGCTGAAGCCGGCGCGGCCGACCTCAGGGTTGCGCACCCGGTGGCTGGTCGAGGGCAGGACATGATTGGTCAGGCGCTGCAGCATGTCGCCGATATTGACCACCAGCGCGCCTGCGGGCGGATCGACGGCCAACCATCTGCCATCGCGGTCGAGCAGCTCCAGCCCGGCCTCTTCTCCGCCAAGCAGCAGGGTGATGAGATTGATATCTTCGTGCGCTCCGGCCCGGATCGCGCCTGGCGGGGCGCCAGTGACAGGGTGGGCGACGGGAGGATAATGCAGCAACCGCAACACCGAATTGCCCTCGGCAATCGCGCCGTCGAACCAGTGCGGAGCGAGGCCGAGGTCGCGGGCGATGCAGGCGAGGATCGCCGCGCCCACGCGATCGAACTCTGTATAAAGGCGTGCAAAGGTCTCACGAAACCCCTTAGGGCGCTCTGGCCAGAGGTTTGGCGGCATCGAGGTGTCGCATTGGCTGCCCCCCGAAAAATCGCGGCCGACGTGCCAGAACTCCTTGAGGTCGCGGAAAACCGCGCCCTTGGCGATCTCGATGCCGAACGGAGTATAGCCGCGCGCGCCCGCTCCGCCCTCGACGAAATATCGGCGTTTTTCCGCATCGGACAGGGCGAAGAATGCCTGTGTCAGTTCCCAGCCACGCGCGATCAGAGCCGGATCGATGCCATGGTCGCAGACCAGTGCGAAGCCATAGCGGCGCAGACTCGCGCCCAGTGCTGCGGTGACGCTGGCCTGGTCTGCGGCAAGTGAAATTGCAGTCATGGCGGGCTGGTGCATGGTGGCGAAAATCTCGGGTTGCGTTAGGTTTCTGTTGTCGCATCGTTGTCTGCGGAAAACCGGTTCCCACTTTTCCGCACGATGCTCTATCGGGTGCGATATATCGCCTTTCTGGAGAACCTGCATGAGCAAAATCAAACCGCCCAAGCGCTATTGGCTGATGAAGTCGGAACCCGACTGCTATGGATGGGACCATCTGGTGAGCGAAGGCGAGGGCACCTGGGACGGCGTTCGCAACCACCGCGCGGCGAATAATCTGCGGGCGATGCAAGTGGGCGATGAGGCCTTTTTCTATCATTCCAACCAGGGCCTGGAGATTGTTGGCATAGTCAGAATCAGCAAGGCAGGCCTCAGCGATCCCAGCGACCCCGATGGCAAATGGGCGGCGGTCAAGGTCAAGCCGGTGAAGAAGCTGGCGCATCCGGTGACGCTCAAGGAAATCAAGGGTGATCCGGCGCTGGCCGAGATCGAACTGGTCAAGCTTTCGCGGCTGTCGGTCGGAGTGATTACACCGGAGGAGTGGGACTATATCATCGCGCTGTCGAAGCAGAAGCGTTGACAGATTGGCAGGCGAGCGTCCCGAAACGGGATGTCCCGGATTGAGCCGCTCAATCCGCCTATGCCGATGGTGAATCAAATCCTAACACGGGGCGATGAGAACTGCCCCGAGAACAGCTGCGCCACGCCGCTTCCTGGTGCTGACCGACGAATCGGCACGCCACCCGTTTCGCGCCAGCCTGCCGCCGCATTTTCGCGAGCCGCTGACCGACGATGCGCCGGAAGAAACGCGCAGCTGGCGTCTCTCGCGGCGCGATTGGCGCGATTGGCGCGATATTTTCGGGACCTGGTGCGCGACATTCGCAGCAGTTACCACGTTCATATTCTGACCATTCAGGCCGCCAGTTCGGCCCGGTAGAGCAGCTGGCCAAGCCAGGCCGAGACCAGACACATCGCCGCGCTGAGCAGCAATTGCTCCGCGATCGCCACTCCGGCGGCGCTGAGTCCGACTGCAATCGCCGAGCCCGCAACCATCGCGCCTGAATTGACGATATTGTTGGCAGCGATGGTCCGCGCGGTCTGTGATTTGTCGACGAACGTCGTCAGGAAGGCATAGAGCGGCACGACGAACATGCCGCCAGCAATGGCGATGCCGAGCAAAGTCAGCAGCAAGGGCACGGCATAGGGCTCGGCGAGGAAGCGGGCGGTATCGAGCAAGCCGTCCTCGCTATGCGGCGACCACACCTCGCAGACCATGAAGAACAGCAGGACGAAAATTCCCATGCCGATCACCGAAACCGGGGCATAGCGCGCCGATACCTTGCCCTTGAGCAGCGCATTGATCGACACCGAGCCAATCGCGATGCCGACCGAGAAGACCACCAGAAACAGGCTCGCCACCTGCTTGCTGGCGTTGAGTACATTCTTGGCCAGCGGCGGAAACTGGATGAACAGCACCGCGCCGATCGTCCAGAAAAAGCTGATCGCCATGATCGCCAGAAACACGCGGCGGTCGTGCATGGTGTTGCGGACGAGTGTGATCGATGAGCGGATCAGGTGAAAATCGAGCGTCTCCACACCGTTTTGCGACGGCGCAGGGGGTACTTGCCGTCCGGCGAAATAGCCGACCACAGCCGTGAGCACGACGACCAGCGCGGCCCATTCGACATCGATCCAGCCGGCCAGAATTGTCCCGGCCAGGACCGCGATATAGGTCCCCGCCTCGACCAGTCCGGTCCCGGCCAGCACTTCGTCCTTGTGCAGGTGCTGCGGCAGGATGGCGTATTTGATCGGGCCGAAAAAGGTCGAATGCACACCCATGGCGAACAGCGCCAGCAGCATTAGCGGGATCGCCAGCGCCGAGACTGCGATATTTTTCCACGCCAGCAGCAGCCCCGCGCCGCCAACCAGCATGATCAGGATTTCGCAGAATTTGACGATGCGTATGATCCGCGCCTTGTCGCGCATGTCGGCGAGCTGGCCGGAAAGCGCGGAAAGCAGGACGAAGGGAATGATGAACAGGGCCGAGGCAATAGCGCTGAATTTGGCTTCGGCGGCTTCGGAATTGTAGATGCTGTAGACGACATACAGCACCATCGCATTCTTGAAGAGATTGTCGTTGAACGCGCCCAGCAGCTGGGTGGCGAATAATGGCAGGAAACGGCGCGTGCGCACCAGATGCGTCGATGTTGTCATATGCTCGCTTCTGGCAGGCTGACCTGGTTACGACCCTAGCGCGTGGCTGCCTTGCGGCAAGCCCATAGTCCCCCTTTTGTACAGATGCGTTACTCGCTATGCGTAGCGGCGATGCTGACTCTGCCCAATCTCCTGACGCTCTCGCGCATCCTGGCGGTACCGATCCTGGTGGCGCTGCTGTGGTGGCCGAAATGGGAGGCGGGCTACGGCGTTGCCTTTGCGGTTTACTGCCTGATGGGCCTCACCGATTATTTTGACGGCTATGTCGCTCGCGCTCAGGGTGCGGTGTCGAAGCTCGGCATTTTCCTCGATCCTATCGCCGACAAGATCATGGTCGCTGCTGTCATCCTGATTCTTACCCGGACAGGCGATATTGCCGGCTGGCATGTCATAGCCGCGCTGATCATCCTGCTGCGCGAGATAGCGGTTTCGGGTTTGCGGGAATTCCTTGCCAGCCTGCGTGTCTCGGTCCCGGTCTCGCAACTCGCCAAATGGAAGACGACTTTGCAGCTGGTCTCGCTGGGTGCGCTGATCCTGGCTGGAGCTATGCCGCAATGGCCGCTGCTCGGGCAAGTCGGGCTGATCTCGCTATGGGGCGCGGCGGCGCTGACTCTGGTGACCGGCTGGGATTATCTGCGCGTTGGCCTCAAGCACATGGATTGATGCGAAGTCACGCCGCCACCGGGCAATCAGGAATTCCGTAGCCCGGACCGTCCCACTGAACGGTTCGGCTGACAAGCCGCACGGTGCATTTGCAACTTCACTTGGCGTTCAGGCTGCGGCTGTCTATAGAGCCGCGCATGCAGACCCGATCCCCGCTCAAGCTCGCCATCCTCGCCCTCGCCACGGGGGCGCTAGTCCTCACGTCAGGCTGCGGCGGCAAGGGCGGCAAGAATCGCGACACTGCCTATGTCGCGCGCGATGTCGATACACTGTATCAGGCCGCCAAGGACCGGCTCGATCGCGGTGACACCAAGGAAGCCGCCGCGCTGTTCGACGAGGTCGAGCGCCAGCATCCCTATTCGCCCTGGGCCCGCCGCGCCCAGCTGATGAGCG
>JAHFPT010000310.1 GCA_023266625.1 Novosphingobium sp.
GCAAGTTGCAGCCCTTGGTTGTCGGTGCCCGTCTCTATATAAGCGACGCGCGCGCACGTGCAGGCTTCCTGGTTGAAATGGGCGATGTCGAGCGCCAACAATCCCGCGGCTTCGGCAATCGTCCTATCGCTTTCAAACGCCTCGCGCCCGATGATCGTCGAGCTTAACTTGGGGTCGAGCGTGATCAGATCGATGCCAGGCTGGAGATACTTGGCTATGTGGCTGACCGAAGCAAAGCCGCCCCACGCGATGATCTTTTCTATGTTCGCGGGCTTATAGAGCTGCTGCTCGACTTCGGTGTCACCGCCCTTCCAGTATGCGACGGAGAGGTGTTTGGTGAGCGGATGGTCTGGTGCCATCTCGATCATGGTCCGCGCGATCGCCGCTGCGGTCAGGGGGTCGTTTGATGGCGTCTTGATGATGGCGTCGCTACGGATGACCGCGTTGCGCACGATCGACAGACCCGCAATGGCCGGGACATTTCCGGCGATCACATGAACGCTACGCGCGCCAAAGGCGCGCAGCGCTGCGCGGCCTGCACCGAGCTCTTCGGTCTGCACCCAGCCTTCGAGAAAGCGGATGCCGACGGTGTTGTCGACCATGGCACGGATTACGTCGCGATCGAAAAAGTAACCAATCGATTCGTAGCAGTGACGCAGGATGCCTTCGCTCAGGCCCGAAGTGCGTAGCGAAGCCTGGTAGGCTTCCTGCATGTGAATGTTCGTGGCCAGCGACAGTCGCCCCCCCAGTTCAACGAGGTAATCGAGGATATCATCGAACGACAGCTGAAGCATGTCGGCGAGCGCAGACCCTCTTGTGAGAGCCAGCCGGGGTAGATGCTTCTTCACGTCGGGCCCAGCGAAGCTGAACCCGTCGCGACGTCCGCCGAATTCGATTTCGTCGCCTTCGATGATCTCGCCCCGGATGATCAGTGGAACATTATAGGCAGCCATCTGTCGCTCTCCGGATTTTATTCGCTCTTTGTTTGATTTTCGCAGAACCCAACGGCGATGGCAACCGCGCAAAAACTGTTTGCGCGAATTGAGGGCTTGGTCCTGAAAGTGGGTGATGTCGCGGGAAAGGCGTCCCGAAATATGCTGCGCCTGCGTCGCGGGCAGCTGGGGCGGGACGTCCGACCGGTACAGGTTAACCGCATTAGGGCCTTTTCAATTTCATCATACGGTGTATGATAAAAAATTACTGCGCGGTCGAGGAGCAAGGCATTGAAGCAAACATTCGTTCCTGGCGTTCTGGACGGCAAGGTCGCTTTCATTGCGGGCGGCACTGGCGGGATCAATCTTGGTATCGCATTCGGGCTGGCCGACGCAGGTGCACGGGTGGCAATCTTGAGCCGCAAACAGGACAAGGTGGATGCAGCACTTGCCGAGCTTGCAGCCGCAGGACACACGGCAATCGGTTTCGCTGCAGACGTGCGCGACTACGACGGTGTGGAAAATGCGATGCGCGCAACGCACGAGCAGTTCGGTGAAATCGACATCGTGATTTCGGGCGCTGCAGGCAACTTCCTTGCTTCTGCTGTGGGCATGTCGCCAAACGCCTTTCGCACTGTCGTGGACATCGACCTGATCGGCACGTTTCATGTGCTTCGGGCATCTTACGCTTTCTTGCGCAAGCCCGGCGCCTCGGTGATTTCGATCACCGCCAGCCAGGCGGTGCATCCTTCGCTGTTCCAGTCGCACGCCTGCGCCGCAAAGGCGGGGGTCAACATGATCACCAAGTGTCTGGCGCTTGAATGGGGCGGTGCGGGCGTTCGCGTCAACGCGATCGCGCCCGGGCCGATCGCTGACACTGGGGGCATGGACAAGCTGACACCTACGCCAGAAGCCGTGGCGGCTCACACGCGTACGATCGCGCTTGGCCGCTTTGGCACAAAGAAGGAGATCGCGGACCTTGCCGTGTTCTTGTCGTCGGACAGCGCTCAATACATAACTGGGGCTATCCTCGATTGTGACGGTGGCTCATCGCTCTCGCGAGGTGCCGTTGTCGATGTTGAGCCGCCGACGCGATAACCCCCCGGCGTTTCACGCCTGGTGTGCTTTAGGCGCGCCATCGAAGAGGAGCTTGAAGTCGCGTGAGTATCAGTCCGATCGAACCCGAGTATATCGTACAGTTGCGCGAAAGCCTGCGCCGCTTCGTGGCGAAGGAGATGCCGCGTTCCAAGGCTGCGGAATGGGACAAAACCAATCATTTCCCGCGCGATGTCTTCGACAAACTCGGCCAGCTGGGGGTCATGGGACTGACCGTTCCGGAGGAGTATGGCGGTGTAGGACGGGATATCATCGCCACGATGATTGTCATCGAGGAACTGTCCAAGCGCAGCATGGCGGTCGCCGTCCCTTACATCATGAGCGCCTGCTACGCTGGCATGAATATGGTTGAATCGGCAAGCGACGAACAGAAGCAGCGGTTTCTGCCTGGGATCGCTGCGGGCAAGATCATGTTCGCTTATGGTTGGACAGAGCCGGACGTAGGTGCCGACCTTGCCAGCGTCCGCACCACGGCAGAGCGCGTCGGCGACAAGATCATCGTGAATGGCGAGAAGCGTTTCTGTTCGGGCGCTGCAATCAGCGATTTCATTTTCACCCTGGTCAGGTCCGGAGACCGCGATGCGCGGTACAAGAACCTATCGTTCGTGCTGATTCCGCCCAATGCGCCGGGCGTGACAGTGACCGGCATCGACGCAATGGGCATGAAGGGGGCCGCGACGACCGACGTAGTGTTCCAGGATGTGGAAGTGCCGATAGACATGCTGGTTGGTGGCGAAGCGGGCTGGAACAACGGCTGGACAATGATCACCGGGGCCGGGCTAGATGTCGAGAAGCTGGAAGTGGCCGCCATGAGCATCGGTATCGCACAAGCAGCGCTGGACGATGCCTGGGATTATGCCCATCAGCGTAGGCAGTTTGGCAAGCCGGTTTCGAACTACCAGTCGATCCAGCACAAGTTGGCCAAAATGGATGCAGATATCGAGATGGCCCGGCGTTATCTCTATCATGCGTCGGCGCTGGCCAACGCCCATATCCCGTGCGCGCGGGAAACTTCCATAGCAAAACTGCAAGCGAGCGAGATTGCAAAGGTGGTGACACAGGAGTCCATGACAATTCACGGCGCATATGGCTACGTCAAGGAATTCGATATCGAACGCTACGTTCGCGAAGCGCTGTTGATGCCAATCATCGGCGGATCATCGGCGATCCAGTTGAACAATATATACAAGGCCATGGCCCGGGTTCGCGCAAGCGGACAGGTCTGAAGCCAGATTGCGCGCGAATTCACGGGTGGCCGACGGTCCGTGCCGGTCAATCCAGGGCTGAACTATTGGTGAGAGGGTGACGTGGATGCACAAGTTGATCCGCCTGGTCAAACGCAGAGAAGGGTTGGACCCTCACGCTTTCCATGGGCTATGGCTGGCCACCGCCCGTTCCACTGCTACGTCAGGTGAGCGCGGTCTGGTTCGGTGCCGGCAAAGTCACGCACTGGAAAGAATTTACGCCAAACGCGAGCCAGGCTTCGACGGATTTTCCGAAGAATGGTACGACAGCAGGGCCGCGCGAGACGCGGCCTGCGACAACGCGTTTGACGCCAGCGCCATGGCTGACCTTCTGGATGAGAGCCGGACGGTCGTATTGCCAGTGGAAGTGGACGTCATCCTCGACGGCCCGGCACTGGACACGGCCGTCATCAGCGCCGAATGCATACGACGGAGGCCGGATCTGACTCCGGCGGAGTTCGATCGCTATTGGCGCGATCGGCATGGGCCGCTCGCCTGCCAAATCCCCTTCCAGCGATACGAACAGAACCATCTGGCGCGTGATGCCGAAAAGGCCGGTCCGCTTCCCTTTCAGGGTGTGGCGGTCGTATGGTTCGCGTCTACCGACGTCATGCGGAGCCTTCCCGGCTCGCCTGCCCATCGCGCCATTCGCGAGGACGAGGCCAATTTCCTGGAAGGGGAGTCGCTCGCGATCCTTGCGAGATCGCACTCGGTGCTGTGACGCTCGGCAACGAGCCTTAGTTTTAAGCGAGATTGGATTGGTCATGATCGATACGACACAAACACGCACTGTCCGCGACATCAGCTTCGCAGATCCCGCGTTCCTGGCAGACCCCTGGACCGACTTGCTGCGGCTCCAGCAGGAAGCGCCAATCTTCTGGAGCGACAATCAGCGCGGCTGGATCATTTCACGCCATGAAGATGTCAAAGCGGCCTTTTCGGACCGGCGCCTTTCGTCTGCTCGGGGCAGCCAGTTATTCGGCGGGCTGTCAGACGAACTGCGCCAGCGCCTGTCGGAGACGATCAAGTTCAACGCGCTGAACGTCAACCGTCTTGATGGTCGGGATCATATCCGGATACGAACATTGCTGATGAAGGCGTTCAGCAATGGCAGCGTCCGGGCCATAACGCCGGCCATTCGCTCCATTACCGATACACTGCTGGCCCGGATGGAAGTTCTGCGGGAGTTCGACTTCGTCAGGCAAGTCTCGGCAGTGCTGCCGACTAAGGTCATCCAGCATATGCTGGGCATTCCGGACAGCAATAGCGAGCAATTGTTTACGCTTGCCTCGAA
>JAHFPT010000311.1 GCA_023266625.1 Novosphingobium sp.
ACGCGCAGCTTGAGTGCGCCGCCGTCCGGATCGAAATCATACAGCCCGTCGGCCAGCGCCACCAGCAAGCCGCCGCTCGCCTTGGGCACGAACCCGCCGATGCGCAGCGGCATCGGCCATTTGCGGTGGGTGCCGCTCGCAGGCGACCAGCAATGCAGTTCGGGCGGGTTTTCGCAATTGACCCACCACAGCGCCGCATCGCGCATTGACCAGATCGGGGTTTCGCCGAGGTGATTGTCGGCATCGAAGGCCATGTGAACTTCCGTCATTGCCTCAGCCCCTTGGTTCAAGCAGCGCACCGACGAAGTCCGCCGCGCGCCGCAATCCCGCTTCCGGTCCTTCGGTAGCCAAGCGCGGGCCGATCACTTCGAGGTCGTAGTATCCTCTGAAACCGGCTGTGGCGATGGCCGGGATCATGCGGTCGAGCCCGCTGTCGCCATCGCCCGGAACCGCCCTGCAGGGCAGGCTGCGGTCGCCATAGACATAGTCGCCAACCTGCACGAGCGCGGTCAGCGGCGCGGCTTCGGCAATGGCGCTCTCGATGTCGGAATCGAACCAGCAGGCGAAGGTGTCGATCATCACCGAAATCCCGGCCAGTCTGGCAAGCTGCACAGTGTCGGTCAGGCGGTGCGAGATCGATACGTCGGCATAGAGGTGGGACGTTCCCTCGATTCCGAGCCTGATACCGGCGTCACTGGCCTGCTTGGCACAAGGCGCGATAGCTTCGGCGAAGGCATCGGCAGCCTCGGCCCAGCTCAGTCTGCCGCGCCCGCCGGTGGTCATGATGATCGTTTGCGCACCGATCTCAGCCGCGATGCCAATCGTCCGCAGCAGCCGTTCCCGCGCTTCCGTCGTCACTTCCGGCGTGGCAAAGCCGAAGGCAAGGTGAGTCAGCGTGGCGACCTCCAGTCCGGCGTCGCAGATGCTCCGCGCAGACTCCGCCACGCCGAATTCCAGTACCGCATCGATGCGGGGGCTGATCCCGCGCGCGCCCAGCCGGGCGACGGTCTCGGCATGGCTACCGAGTGCGGCCGGGGCAAAGCACAGGGTGTTGATCGAGATTTGCCGATGCATCGCCTTCATCCCGCAATCGGGGTCGACTGGAAAGCGAGCAGCCGCCATTCGCCACCGCTGCGACGCCATACTGTCATCACCCGGTTGTTGAGCCGCTTTTCGACGCCTTCGACTTGCACATCCGTCGTCATCCGGCCGGTCAGCAAGGCGGCATCGCTGGCCAGCGCGGTGATTTTTTCCTCGGACCAGGCAATGCCGGCATAGCGAATCCGCCCGGCTGCTATCTTGGCAAGAAAGGCCTGCTTGTCGTCAACCGCACCGGTGGCGTGATGGAATTGCAGCCGGTCGTCGAGCAGGGCAGCGAGCGCGGCGGGATCGTTGGCGATCATCGCGGCGCAGCGTCGTTGTTCGGCGGCAGCGATCTCGGTCTCGATTTTTTCGTGCATACCGGTCCGGTCCAAAAAAGAGAATGCACAGGAGCATTGACGAATTCGGCGACTTTGCCAAGCTCGCCGCGCGCAGGCCAAGTGTGCGGCGAATCACAGGAGAATACGATTGAACAGATTTAGCGGAAAAGTCGCGCTGGTCACTGGCGGGGCAAGTGGCATCGGCGCGGCAATTGCTGCGCGGCTGGCGGGGGAGGGCGCGAAAGTGCTGATCGCCGACCGAAATGCGCCTGCCGCGACTTCCGGGGCCATTCGCTACGTTGAGACCGACGCGACCAAGGCGGACGACGTCTCGGCTGCAGTTGCTGTCGCACTGGATGGCTGGGGGCGGCTCGACATCCTGGTCAACAACGCCGGGATCGGTGCCTACGGTGAAACCCCCGACATGGACGAGGCGCTGTGGGATCAGGTCTTCGCGGTCAACATCCGGGCGATCTATCTGTTCTGCCGTGCCGCAATCCCGGCGCTGCGCGAAACAGGCGGAACAATCGTTAATATCGCCTCGATATCGGGCCTGTTCGGCGATTATGGCATGGCGGCCTATAATGCCTCGAAGGGGGCGGTGGTGAACTACACCCGCAGCCTCGCGCTCGAATGCGTGCGGCATGGCATCAGGGTCAACGCGCTGTGCCCCGGTCTCGTCGAAACCGCGTTGAGCGCGCCCGGGCTGGAGCAGCCAGGCGACCGCGCGCATTGGCAGGAACGCATCCCGATGGGCCGACCGGCGAGGCCTGACGAAATGGCGGCAGTCGCCGCCTTCCTCGCCTCGGACGATGCTTCCTACATGACCGGCTCGATCGTCACGGCGGATGGTGGCATCACGGCCCATACCGGCCAGCCCAATATTATCGCGCGCAGGCAGATGCGCGAAGCGGCGGCGGAGTGAATTGCACCCGAGGCGGAATCCAACACACTTGCCCCAAACCCGTCTATGCTGAGCTTGTCGAAGCACTGTCCTTTTCTTCGGGCCATTCGCGCAACCGCATGAAGAAGAACGATCCTTCGACAAGCTCAGGACAGACGGGTGTGGGGATGGGGTGATTCACGTTTCGAAAGATTCACGCTAAGCCTGAAGCTTCGCCTTGCGGGTTCGCGCGGCCCTGACGACTGGGGCATCGAAGCGACCGCGGATAAACAGCTCGATCCGGTCTGCGAGGTCCGCTTCATTCGGTGGCTCGGCGTTCCAGTTGGTATAGGTCATGATCGGGTGGCTGCCGAGCACCAGGTCGGAAAACAGCTCGGCGGAGCGGGCATGGTCGCCGGGTGGGATCAGCCCCGCAGCCTCAAGCCCTTCGAACAGCTTTTCGATATTGCGGCGAAACCGGCCGAATATCGAGATCGCCGCCGATCGCATGAAGTCCTGGAAGCGGTTGCTCTCGGCAATCATCAGCCGCATCAGCCCGATCGATTTTTCACGGTAGGTGACCTGATAGGCATAGAGTCCGCCGCGTTGCAGCGCAGTGAACAGCGTATCGCCAGGCTGAACCGTGGGTTGGGCCAGTGCTGCGCCAACGTCGCGGGCGAAGATCACCTCGCGAAAGATCGCCTCCTTGTCGCCGAAATGCTGGTAAAGCGTCCGTGTCGCAACGCCTGCGCCCTTAGCGATATCGACCAGCGAGGTTGCGGCGTAGCCCTGCGAGACAAACAGTTCGGTGGCCACTTCCATGACCCGCCCTTTGCGGCGTTCGAGTTCGACAGCGGTCGGCCGGCCGGCCTGATTGAGCTGCCTGCGCTTGCCTTTGGCCCCGGTCTTGGCTTGCCCTTGCGCAGCCCGCCCGGATGCAGCGGAACGGGAAAACCGGCCTGTCTCAAGTTTCATTAGTCGCCGCCCTCAAAGATATGACACGCTGCTAGGATATTATCGCCCAGGCCGGAAGCGTAAATCGTCCGTCCCGATCATTGCCCGTCATGTGCAGTGGAGGAGCTTGACAGACCCGGCAACATTCGCTCTTGAAATGAAACGAACGAATAGCATTAGTTCGAGATGCCGCATGTGTGCGCAAGGGAGTTACAGGTGACCGATAGTCTGCTGCAGCCGTTTCAGACCCGGCGGCTGACCTTCAAGAACCGCATGGTCCACGCGCCGACGACGATGAACATGTCGGACGATCGCGGCTATGTCACGCGCCAGGCGGTCGGTGCTTACGAGGCGCTGGCCGAGGGCGGGTTTTCGGCGGTTTGCGTCGGCGCGACCTGTGTGCGCTGGGACGGGCTGATCAACGAGCGTATGCTCGGTTTTTATGACGACACCTATATCATCAGCCAGCGCGAGCTGGTCGAGGTGATCCATCACAACGATGCGCTGGCGGGCATCCAGCTGTTCTATGGCGGGCTGATTCCCGGCGTTGGTGCAACCTTTCCGCTTGAGCCGGGCAAGGGCTGGATTCCCGGCACTGTCGCCTGGGGCCCGAGCGGGAAATATCCGATCGGCAACCAGCAGCCCGGCGTTCTCACGACCGAGGATTACAAGCGCCTGGTCGAGGACTATGCCCAGGCCGCGCGGCGTTCGCGCGAGGCGGGCTATGACTATGTCTCGTTCCATTTCTGCCACGGCTCGCTGCCGCATGTGACGCTGTCGCTGCTGGAAAATCAGGGCCGCAACGACGAATATGCCGACCGCTTCCTGTTCTGCGAGCAGATCATCCAGCGCACCCGGGAGCTCTGCGGCAAGGACTTCCCGATCATCCCGCGCATGGTCTGCGACGAGAACTTCGTCGGCGGCTACGATCTCGACTATTTCATCGAGCACTACGCCACTCGCCTCCATGCGCTTGGCATCGATGCCATGGACTGCACCTTCGGCTCGATGCTGCCGGCACAGAGCCGCGATCCCGAAGTTTCCTCGGGCGAGGTGATCGGCGGCGGCTTCTATGTGCCCAACCTTGTCACGCTGCCCTATCTCAAGCGCATGCGCGAAGGCTTGGCTGCGCGCGGCATCGACATGCCGCTGATGGGATCGTGCAACGTCAACACCCCCGAACAGATGCGCGCGATGATTGGCGAAGGCGCGGCGGATTTCTATGCCTCGTGCCGCCAGTCGCTCGACGATCCCGACTTCCCGCGCAAGATCGCGGAAGGGCGCGAGGAGGATATCCGCAAATCGACCCGCACC
>JAHFPT010000312.1 GCA_023266625.1 Novosphingobium sp.
GCTTCGCCATGGCGCGAAAAGCGGGTTGGCTGACGTGGAAACTGCCGTCGAGGTGAACATTGAGCATGCGCTTCCACGCTTCCTCGGTCATGTTCTCGAACGGCAGGAATTCGAAAATGCCTGCATTGTTGATGACGACATCGACACGGCCGAACTGTTCGAGTGCGAGACCGACGATGCTTTCGCCGCCTTCGGCGGTCGAAACGCTGTCATGCGATGCAACGGCCCTGCCGTCGGCAGCCTTGATCTCGGCGACCACCTGGTCGGCGACACTGGCATCCGCACCTTCGCCCCGGCTGCTGCCGCCAAGGTCATTGACCACCACGGCGGCCCCGCGCCGCGCCATTTCCAGCGCATAGAGCCGCCCAAGGCCCCGGCCCGCGCCGGTCACGATGGCGACTTGTCCTTTGAAATCGATCATAGCCTGACTCCCGTTTGTTCAGCTTCCTTCGGAACCCTGTGCAAGTCGCCTATTCTGCCGGTATAGCAACCGCGCTATGCACAATGCGTCGGCCACGCGGCAGCAGCATGCCGATGGCCATGGCGACGAAAGTCGTCGCGGAGATCCAGCCCATAGTCAGGCGAAAGCTGTCGGCCGTCGGAAACAGGGCACCGCCGTCTGGCGCGGCAACAGTATAGTGCGAAAGGGACAAAGCGATCAGCTGCGCGCCCACCGTTATTCCGAAACCTCGCACCACCAGCATCGTGCCGATGGCCTCGCTGGTGCGTTCCTCGGGCACGGTATCGACGATGGCATTGGTAAGAGAGGTCACGACCATTGTCGTTCCATAGGAGGTGACGCAAAGCAATATGATGATCTCGAACAACCGGCCGGGCAGCAGGATTGCATAGAGCCAGCCCGCCAGACCGACCAGGCATGATGTAACCACCGCCGCACGGTGACCGAACCTCCCGGCCTGCCAGCTGACGAGTGGACCGGCGGTGACCGTGAGCATGTGCGATGGCGCCTTGGCCAATCCGGCAGCCGTGGCGGTCATGCCCAGGCCTACTCCGGTCCACAGGGGGGACTGCATAAAGGCCGACAGGATATAGACGACCTGCATCGTCCCGGCGGCCAGCAGCAATGTGGCCGCGTTGCTTACCGCGAAATCGCGGATCAGGAAAAGCCGCAGGTCGATGAAGGGATTTTTCGCGAGCAGTGCGCGGCGGCCCCAGAAGACGAAGATGGCCAGTCCCGCGACCAAAGTGCCAAGAACCTGCACGGAAGCAATGTTGTGGCTCTTGGTCATGCCGATGGCGACCATAACGCAGGCGATCGCGGGCATGGGCAACAGGGCCTCGACCCAGTCGATTCTGATCGGCACGCGGACGATCTTGCGGTCGGGGAGCCATAGCCATGCAAGCAGGGCCGACACGGCGATCAGCGCCGCGCTGGCGACGAAGAGCCAGTGCCAGTTGAAGTGATCGACGATCATTCCCCCGAAGATCAACCCAGAGACAGAACCTATGCCCTGCGCGGTTGACAGGAAGCCAATGCTCATAGGCAGGCGCTTCATGTCCAGGTTCTCGCGCAGCACGCCAATGGCAAGCGACAGGACCGTAACCGAAAGACCCTGTATCGCGCGTCCAAAGAGAACGAGAACGAAATTTTCGGACACCGCGCTGATCACCGATCCCAGCAGAGCCAGGACCAGCAAAATGATGATCATTGGCTTGCGGCCCCACAAGTCGCCCAGCCGCCCGACAACGGGCGCGGTCGAGGCAGCGATCAACGGGTGAATCGCGACCAGCTGACCGGCCATGAAGGGGTCGCCAAAGGTACGAATGAGCTTTGGCAAGGCCGCGAAAATCATCGAGGTTTCGAAAGTAACGGTCGATTCGCCCACGCAAAGCGCGAGGAGCAGGCCGAGGGGATAGGCTTGACGTTCCTTCATGGGCTTGGATTTCCTCCTCGTCTGACCGGCTGTGCCATGAGGGCATCGCCGCCTCCGCTCTCAGGCGTAGCGGTGAAAGAGGTGTAGCAGCGCAAATGGCTAGTCAATGGCAACCGATGCGCGGCGTATTGGCCTGCCGCCTGTTTCATGCCCACCCAAACAGGGTACGGTACCAGCCTATTCGCGGTGAGCGGCCATGCAGGGCGATGCGCGGAAATTTCGGGTCAGGGGTGTTTCCCCGCTGGTCAGGGGATTTGGTGCGAACGGGATCGCGGCTTGCTGTAGCAAGTTTGCGAGAGAAGGTGCAATTGCGAATCATCCGCGACGGGCCGGAGCATCTGGCGCGGCATCGAAATGGCAGGCCTGTAGGGTATATGCGGAAAAACCGCCTGATTTTCGGACTTTTGTCGCATTGACACGAGGCCCCCGCGGGATTATTGAGTCAGTCGACTGACAGTTTTGGGAAGGCAGTATTTCATATGGCAGAAACGCTCACTCTGGATAGCGCCGGCGAGGCCATGAAACTTTATCAGGTCAAGCCCGAGGGCACGGCCAAGGGTGCGGTTATCGTGATCCAGGAAGCGTTCGGCATCACCGACCACATCATGGACATCTGCCGCCGGTTGGCGGACGCCGGTTATTTTGCCGTGGCACCGCATGTGTTCCACCGCACCGGTGATCCGATCATCGCCTATGACAAGATGCAGGAAGTCGTTCCGCACATCATGAAGTTAGACCGCGATGGTATCGAGGCCGATCTCAAGGCCTGCCTCGATTATCTGGCGGGAGAGGGCTTTTCCGGTCGCAAGGTGGCGATCATGGGCTTCTGCATGGGCGGCACCATTGCCTTCTTCGCGGGCGCGCAGTGGGAATTGGGCGCCGCGATCACCTTCTATGGCGGCGGCATCGTGATGGGCCGGTTCGGCCTGCCGACGCTGCTGGAAATGGTGCCCCAGCTCAGGACCCCGTGGATGGGCAATTATGGCGATCTCGACCAGTCGATCCCGCTGACCGAAGTGGAAGTGCTGCGCCGGGCGGTGGCGGCACACGGAACTCCGGTGGAAGTCAATCGTTATCCCGATGCCGATCATGGTTTCCATTGCAACGACCGCAGCGCCTATCACGAGGCATCTTCGAAAGATGCCTGGCCCAAAACGGTGAAATTTCTGGACAGCCACGTCGGCTGACCATCGCCCGGGCGGATGATCGCCCGGAACATTAATTGTTGTCTGCCACCCGGCGTCACACGTTCCGGGCCGGAGTTTCGGACAAGGCAGCGCACTGAGGAGAAGGCAGATGCAGTACAAATCGATTTCCGCCGATGGCCACGTCAACGAGCCGCCTGAGCTGTGGACCAAGAATCTGCCGGCCAAGTTCCGCGATCGTGGCCCCCGGATCATCGAAACGGTCAAGACCAAGGGCCATGCCTGGATCATGGAAGGACAGAGCCGTCCCTCGCCGATGGGCTTCAGCTCGATGTACACCCGCGGTTCAAAGCGGTTTGACCGCGCTTCGCTGATCGACAGCTTCAAGCAGATCAAGGACCGCGGCGTCCGCTATGAGGACGTGTTTCCTGGCTCATACGACGCCAAAGAGCGCATCAAGGAGCTCATCGAGGACGAAACCGACGCCGAAGTGATCTTCAACGGCGTGCAAACCGTGTGGAACGGTATCAAGCTGTGCCCCGACAAAGAGCTGAGCCTGGCCTGCTACAAGGTTTACAACGACTGGATGGTCGAGTTCCAGGAAACCGATCCGACCCGTTTCATCTGCAATGCGACGCTGCCCACCACGGGCCTCAAGGATTGCATGGATGAGCTGCGCCGCTGCGTCGACATGGGGCTGCGCACGGTCCAGCTCGAAGCCTATCCCAGCGGCGATTTCGCCAATCCCTCACCGGAGGACGACAAGTTCTGGGCGATGTGCCAGGAAATGGACATCCCGGTGAACCTGCACGTCCAGTTCTTCTTCCCGGCGGGCGACCTCCTGTCCAAGCCCACAGCGGAAGCGGTCGCCGAGATGAAGCAGAAAATGAAGACCACCCGCGGTCTCGATGTCTCTGCCGGACACTTCAATACCGTCGTCCAGCGGCTGACGTCGACCGGCGTGTTTGAGCGGTTCCCGAACCTGAAGTTCATCGGCTCGGAAGTTCATGCCGGCTGGGTGCCCTACTTCATGGAGAAGTGGGACGAGTCGGTGCGCCGCAATCGTTCGGAATGGACCCAGCCGCTGCTGCCCAGCGAATATGTCAACCGCAACGTCTGGTTCGTCTACACGGTCGATGAAATGGGTGCCGAAAACCGCTACAACATTGGCGTCGACAGGATGATGTGGGGCCCCGACTTCCCGCACAGCTCGAGTTGCTGGCCGATGGACTACCAGGTTGGGCGCGAAGTGCTGGAGCGTTCCGGGGCGACCGAGAGCGAGATCGAGCGCATCATGTGGAAGACCTGCGCCGATATCTTCAAGTTGCCTTATGACGAGCCGAGCAGGCTGAGCAAGGCTGCGTGACAATGCGTGGTGGGGCCTGGTGCCCCACCGTTTTGCCGATGACGGTCGGTTGGGAGCGGAGACGATGACAGGAGCCTGCGCAGGACTGAGAGTGCTCGACCTGAGCACTGGCTATGCCGGCAAGATCGCCACCATGGTCCTGGCGGACTTT
>JAHFPT010000001.1 GCA_023266625.1 Novosphingobium sp.
GCTGTTCGCCACCAATGTAACCAAGCAGAAGTACTGGGTTGCGAACTCCGGCTCTCTCACCTCGGTCAACGCAGACGCCATCTTCCTCGGCGAGCCGCGCGTGATCGGCGCCCGCGTGAGGGTTAACTTCGGCAAATAGTTTGCCACACAATACCGGGGTTCTCGTAACCATGATGCAAAAAGTGCCGCTAAGCAACTGATTGGAATTGCGAGAATAAAAGCGCAAGACTTCCTGTAAGTCATTGAATTTTAGCATGACGAAGGTTTTTACTCGGCCTTCCGTATTTCAGCCACCGGCGACCCACCGTAGAGGAGCCGGCCCCGGTGTGGCGACACATTGATCGTGATGACGCCCTTCGTGTTGATATGCTCGTGCGCATTGGGGGCGATGTGTCGGAGGTGGTGATCCGGAAAGATTTCCGGCGTTTGCGCCCGAACCTCGCTAATCCGGGTTGCGTTCCAAGTCATGACGACGTTGGTCAGCAATGTCAGGCTTGAAGAAATCGCAGCCATCTGTTCGGGCGTTCGGCCATGCCTCGCGCCGATTGGGCCGGAATAGATCGCACGTTGGAGGGTGTGAACGGACTCCCCCTGACTGAGCAAGGCGTCATTGATTCTGCGGAATGCCGGATTCCCCAGATAGGCGCCCAGGAAGCGGGTAAGGAGCAGCCGCCCAAACGCGTCCCCCGCCTGAAACGCTTCGTCGCCGCGCGCAGCACTACCAAAACGATCCAAAACAAAAGTGGCCGAGCACCATCCGGACTTGGTCGATGCCGCAATGCGAAGAAGGGAGTCCCAACCCCGGGAGATCGCGCGGGTGGAGACAGTCTCGCTGACGATAGGCTTCAGGCTCGCGGGCACATCGAGCCCACGCGGAAGGTAGAGTTTGCGCTTGCTCATTCCTGCCAGCCTTGGGGTCAGATCGAACCCAACCAGATTGGCCAGCGCCATTCCGAAATGGGTATGGCCGTGCGTATCCACTGCGACACGGTGAAGATCGACGGCTTCATGGCGTAGGGCTCCTTCGATGGCGGCCCCGGCTTGGCGACGGTTTAAAACGACCGCCTGGTTGTGAAGGATCGCCCATTGGTCGAGCACATGAGTGTAGGTCCCAACCGCCGGCGTACGACGACGCGGATCATGCCGGGCTGACCAAAGTCGGCGAGTCGCGTCCAGGCTCATCATGTCGGCCGAAGCATGAAAACCACCACCCCAAAGCCGCGTAACCGATAAGGTTCTGAAATGGTCCAGTACTATCCGGTTGGCTTCCGGCAATCGATCACTAGCTTCGATGCGCCGCATCATCTCACCGACCGTGTCGGCTTCAATGTCAAGCGTCATGCGCGCCATGTCTGCGGCGGTCAGATCGGAGCCCAAGGCGATCAGAGCAGCATATAGGATGATAAGTTCTTGTTCGCTCCGCGGCACCCTTCCGAGCAGCGCCCACGAAAAACGTGTTGCTGCGTCGATCTCGACCAGCAGGTCCGGCAACTGGATCTTGCCTACGCCCGCGAACAGCGTGCGGCGAACACTCTTGAGATTTTCGTCCTCGGGCTCTGCCTTGAGCTTCGGCACGACCAACCGGCTATTCTCTATCCGGATATCACCCCTGGACAATGCCGCATCGAGGGCCTTGAGGGCGATATCGAGCTCGTCCTTGATCCACCGAATTGTCGGTTCTGGCTTGGCCGAAACGGCGAGGCTTCGCACGAACCGCGCACGCTCTTTCAGCCATTGTCCGTTGGGAATCAGCCGGTCTTCAGGCGCGCGGTGTTCAAGGCTGTGGGCGACAGATGCTTGTCCGTTGCGAAGCGATCGTTTGAGTAACATCAGCGTTGCCGCTTTGTAGCCACCAAATGCAGCTTCACGATCGGGCTGATCGACGAGGGATGCCCAAGTCTGGCCGAAGGGGTTGTTGGTGCCCTCCGGTAATTGCCGCTTCCCCGACGCGGCCACCGCCCCCAGCGTTTCAATGGCTTGGGCGAGCGGGTGTGTAGCTGGCAGATTCAGGCTGATCGTCGTAGCAGCATCCAGTAGCTCGGTCGCTCCTTTGCCAGCTGTAGCCAGTTCCCGCCGGACCCGGCCGACCATTGTGGACGGACCGTGCGCGCCAATCGGTAGGAACGGTGCCAGCAAGGCGCGCATTCGATCGCGAACGTCGGCGTCGGACGCGCTTTCGTCGTCGGCAAGCACTGCCAGTTTTGATATGAGCATTTGATGGCGGCGAAGTTCGTCGGTCGCTGCCGCCTCCGCGCGGGTCCGGGCCTGTCTCCAGAGATCTGCGATCCGATGATCGATCATTCCCAAGCCGTCGTCAGTGAGACGCAACAGCTGCAATCGCAGGAAGCACGCCAGCTCGAGATTTTTGCGCTCACCACGCAAACGCTTCAGCATCGCTGGTTTGCGGTATAGCATCGATCTCGCTTGGGCCTTCAGCATCCCTGTCGACAAACCAAGTTCGAGCTTGTCGGCGCCGAGCTTCTTCAAGAATTCAATCTTCGCGATATGGTCGGCAAGGCCCTTGGTTTTGCGCGAGGCGGGGGCATCCCGGAGCCATTCCAGCCGGGTTTTTCCGTTGGCCATTGTTTCCGACAGCTCCGACAGCCATGCCTTCGCCTCCTTTTCACCGACTGCGGCCATCACTCCGGCCAACAGCCCTGCATCATGGTGGCGCCGGGCAGCTGACGCAGAACTCCTCAGGCGCCGCGAAGGCAGTTGAATATAATGATGGTCACCGAGCCAATCGCGCGCCGCGTGTTCCAAGTCGTCCACCAGGAATTTGTCGCCAGCCTCGCGTCGCAGAAAGCCGTTCAGCGCGCGCTGACCATGTTCGGTGAGGTCGCGCAAGCCCAGCGTCCGCTTGGCCGCCTCCTGATGCTCGAACAGCGTTCGACGTCGGCGATACAGTGCGCGTATCGAGGCGAGGCGGGGCGGCGCAATTCCGAGTTCAACGCCTATATGAGCCAGCACACGCGGCGGAATCATCTCAACGGAATTGAGCGGCGTTCCGGTGAGCCGCAGAAAACCGATCTGCAGCGCCACACCCAATCGGTTCAACGGCCTCCGTCTGCGATCGACAGTCCGCTGTTCCTCTTCGGCAAGCGAGAAGAAATACGCAATTTCAGGGTCGGTCAAATCGTCCGGGAACCGCTCCCAACCAAGGTATTGTTGAAGTGGTGCGTCCACGACTCGATCCTCCCAAGACTGAGCCTACACAGCGCTGACAAAAGGTCGAGAAACCTCCGGTTCTATTTATATCAATAGGTTACGATCTACGCACGTAGGGTAAACTCGATATTTCAGTAACTTGCTTAGCGGCACTTTTTGCACCACGGTTACGAGAACCCCACGATGCTGCGCGAGCGCAAGATCGCGCTTCTCAGCCTAGAGGAGAAGATCGACACCTCGTCCGCCGCTGGCGAGCTCATTTTTCACGTGTTTGGCGCGATCGCTCATTTTGAGCGGCGGCTGATCTCCGAGCGCACCAAAGACGGCATTGCCGCTGCGCGTGCGAAGGGGAAGAAACCGGGCCGCCAACCACTCGATATGTCGAAGCTCGAAGCTGCATTGACGCTGATCGAGGCAAAGACCTCTCCCACCGAAGCGGCCAAGCAGCTTGGCCTTGGGCGCTCTACAATTTACCGGGAAATGCGGCGCTTGGGCATCAATCGGCCCGCATAGAGCTGGTGTTCGTTATTCGTTCTACCTTGGCGTTGTTTACGGAACAATGGTTGCGGTGACCTCTATGGTGCCGTGGGCAGCAGAGCGTGGTTGCTCGACTGCCCCACGCCCATCGTGCTCTGACGATGCAGTGTTCCCGACCGGGCTGCCACACTATCTCAGAAGGCGCCATCTGTTCACGTCGGGGTGGGGGTGTCGGGAGGACTGTTTGGAACAGACATCGCCGCAGCGGCCATGCGGACAGCTTCTGAAAAAAGCTCATCAGGGGGGAGGCCGTGGTCGGACCTTGCTTCACCGACCGAATCGAGTGCCAAAACGGTCATGACAAAAACACTGCGCAGTCGATGAAAGAATCGAGCGCCTATCGGATGCGGGAGCGCATCGACTATTCGGTCGACTATGGCCTGGGTTGCCGAACGACCTATGTCAGCGCGCAGCAGCTTTTTCTCCCTGCCCGAACTGAGCTGCATCTGGAGCCGGGCATAGCTGTGCCGCCCCTTAGCATCGACTTGTTCCAGCAGCGGCCTCCAAAACGCTTCAATCAGGCATTCGAGATCGTGACCCCGGCCGACTCGATCCAGCTCGGCGAGGAGTTCGGTTCGGCGCCGTTCCATCGCCGGAACGCGATGGTGATGTATGGCCTTAACCAGTCCAGCCTTGTTTCCGAAATAATGGCACACGGCATTCCTGTTCGCCGATCCCGCTCTCTCCTGCACCTGCCTGATCGAAACGGCATCGAAGCCGAATTCGCCGAACAGGAACTCCGCTGCTTCGATAAGAGCAAGGCGAGTCGCATCCCGTTGGGCGTCGCGCCGGGTGTAAGAGGTTTTTCGCGCTTTCTTATCCTGCTTCGACTGCATGCACTCATCCCGCATAGGCTCTGCAAGTTCATAAGCCTGTTGTCTTACGAAACTCCGCCTGTTATACGTCCTCTCATAGAGACAGATATTCCTTTGAGATACCGCGAATGGGGGGAACGAAAGGTTAAAAGGTGAACTGGGTAGCCATGCTATCGCTCACTGTGGCTCCAAACAAATTCCCTGCGCCAAGAGTTCCGTTGGCCATTTTCGGTGTAATGACCGGAATTTGGTAAATATATTATATAGCCGTGTTTTCTGCGAATATAGCGCAGCTATTCTTTTTGGTCATGAATTTTTATAAGTCACGTAAATTGAACGTGTGATAATATAATTACATGGGAGTAGGCACTTGAACAATCGCTTTTATCGCGCGGGACTTCTCGCGACCGTTTCTCTGCAGCTGGCAGCAGGCAGCGAAGCCTACGCGCAGACCTCAGACAAAGCGTCGACCGACGACACGATCATCGTGACCGCCCGCCGTGTCGAGGAACGGCTGCAGGACGTGCCGATCTCGATCTCCGTGGTCGATCAGGACCGCGTCGACCGGGCAAACATCGTCTCGGGCGAGGATTTGGCCAGGGTCGTTCCGGGCCTCAATGTGCAGTCGAAATACGGTGCAGAGAATGCGAACTTTGCGATCCGCGGCTTCCAGCAGGAAATCCAGACCTCGTCGTCAGTCGGCACCTATTTCGCCGAAGTCGTTTCGCCGCGTTCCGGCAGTCCCAGCGTGCAGGCGGGTGACGGAGCCGGTCCGGGCTCACTGTTCGATCTGCAGAACGTCCAGGTTCTGAAGGGACCGCAGGGCACGTTGTTCGGCCGCAACACCACTGGCGGAGCGGTTCTGCTCACGCCCCGTAAACCCACCGATCGCCTCGGAGGCTATATCGAAGGGTCATACGGCAACTACGACATGAAGCGCATCCAGGCTGTGTTGAACGTCCCGCTCGCCGATTGGGCGCGCCTGCGCCTGGGTGTCGATTACCAGAATCGCGACGGTTACGTGCACAACGCTGGAGCAGTTGGCCCGCGTGACTTCTACGACGTCAACTACGTCGCGGCCCGTGCCAGCCTGGTGCTCGATCTGACACCGGATATCGAGAACTACACGATCGTGTCGTATATGCGCTCAGACACGAACGGGCAGGTGAACCAGATTTTTCGCGCCAATCCCACAGCCGGTTTTGGCCCGCTCGCGGTGCCGCAGGTGAATCGCTATCTTGCCAGCGGGGATCCGTATCAAATCGAAATATCGCTCCGCGATCCGCGCGTCCTGACCAACGTGCTCCAGTTCATAAATACCACTACCTTCCGTGCGAGCGACAACCTGACGATCAAGAACATCGCTTCTTATTCCACCTTCAAGCAGATCCTGCGGCAGGATCTCTACAGCGCGGCGTTCTACATTCCGAACGCGACGAACCCCATCGGCTACGTTGCGGCCGCGTTCCTGTTGCCGCCAGATAATGCCAGCAGCGCCAACCAGAAGAACTTCACGGATGAACTGCAGTTCCAGGGCACCGGAATGGACTCCAGGCTCAATTATCAATTTGGCCTATATTACGAAAACAGCGCGCCAAATGGTCTGTCGGGATCGAAGCTCCCGAACACTGGCACGACCTGCCTGTTCAGCGGAAGCAGCCTCATTTCCGATTTCCGCTGCCTTCCCCCGGGGCTGCTGACCGGGACCGGTTCGCTCAACGACACGGTTGGATCGATCCGCTTCATCAACATGGCTGCCTACGCGCAGGCGACTTACGCTGTTACCGATCGCTTCAAGCTGACGGGTGGCATCCGATTGACATACGACCGCTCGCGCGGCGAAGCGACGGGGCGTCAATATGTGTTCGTCGGTCCGGGTTTCAGCCAGGCGGTGCTCGCCGGTTGCCAGCCAAATTATGATCCCGTTACTTGCCAACGCTCCGCCAGCACGTCGACCACGCGCCCGACCTGGACGCTTTCTGCGGCCTATAAGGCAACCGATGACGTTATGGTCTATGGCACCTATTCGCGCGGTTACCGCCAGGGAGCGGCCGCGCCATTCTATACCTATCCCAATAGTCCTTCGCAATTCGGTCCTGAAAAGGTGGACAATTTCGAAGCAGGCGTGAAGACCAGCTTCAGAGGTGCGGTAACAGGGAACGTTAACCTGGCCGGGTTCTACTCGAATCTTACTGCCCAGCAGCTGCTGGTAGCGGCGATCGATCTGAACGGAGGCCACGGTACCGCCACTGCCATCTATAATGCCGGCAAATCTCGGATATATGGCTTCGAACTCGATAGTTCGCTGCGTTTTTCGAAGTTCTTCCGTCTCGATGCCAGTGTCAGTTACGTCAACTCGAAGCTGGTCAGCGCCAACTTCCCGACCGTGATTCCCGGCTTCAGCATCATCATCCCTTCAGCGCTCGCCGGTGATCCGCTGCCCTATACGCCGAAGTGGGGCGTGAACATCAGCGGCGATTTCTCGCTGCCGGTGCCGGAGAGGTACGGCAAGATCGATTTCACCGCGACGTACCGCTATAACTCGCGCTACGCGACCGGTGCGTCGTTCCTGCAGACCGCCTATGGCGACCAAGTTAGCCAGCTCGATCTCAGCCTCGACTGGCATGACATCGCCGGTCAGCCGTTCGATCTCAGCTTCTTCGGATCGAACGTCACCAACCAGTTCACCGCGACGGGCGTTTCCGCGCTTTACAGCGGCTTCGGCTTCGATGCCCGCTATCTGGGCCACCCGCGGATGTACGGCGCCCGTCTGAAATGGCGTTTCGGCAAATGATTTGTTGAAGTAGCTCTGCCGGAGCAAACGCATCCTTCGGTAACGTGGGAGGGCAGGAAGGATAAACCCGCGATTGCGGCGTTATCCCGCCTGCCCCGACCACAGCCTCAAGCCGATCCTGTTCGAGCTGTGAATCGGGGTGGGATCATCGCGCCGATCTGCGCGGTAACTGATTGAAATCATTCGCCGCAAAGGGGACGAACCCCGTTGCAGAATCACAGACCGCTCTTACTCTGTGCGTGTCAGAGCCTGACCCGCGACGAAATCGCGTGTGCTTCCCGCCTGAACCATCGCTTGGCGCGTCCGCTTCCGGGCGTTACGCCAAGTCACGTCGACGAATAGGGGGAGTAGATGGAGCTTTCGCAGGTGTCGCCGGACCTTCGGGCCCTAATCCGCAGGATTGCGCCGCCGGCAGTCGATTGTTGGTGGAATCGAGCCTTCATGCAGGGCGTCTTCGCGCTTATGCGCGCGCGCATGGACAGCGTCGACCTCGAACGCGTCAAGGCGGCGGGCAAGGGCCTGCGTATCTATCACCCGCACAAGCGCCAATCCCGGGGCGCGCTCTTCTGGATTCATGGCGGTGGCTTCGTCATGGGCTGCGCCGCCATGGATGATCGGCTTTGCCTATCGACGGCCGACGCCCTGGGGCTGACCATCGTTTCGGTCGAATATCGATTGGCGCCGAGGCATCCGTTCCCCGCCGCGCTGGATGATTGCCTGGCCGGCTGGGATTGGCTGCAGCAGAATGCTTCGAGGTTGGACATCGACTCGCGCCGCGTGGCGATCGGCGGGATGAGCGCCGGCGGCGGTCTCGCGGCAAGTCTGGTGCAGAGGGTTCACGACAGAGGCGAAACGCCTGCAGCGGCGCAATGGCTGTTCTGCCCCATGTTGGATGACAGAACTGCCGCGCGGCCAGATCTGGGCGGCGTTTCGCATTTTATGTGGAACGATAGGAACAACACCTTCGGTTGGCGGGCGTATCTGGACGCCGAGCCGGGCGGCGCCAACCTCCCGCCCTATGCGTCCGCAGCGCGGCGTGAGGATCTGCGCGGTCTACCGCGGGCCTGGATCGGTGTCGGCGACATCGACCTCTTCTATGACGAGGATCAGATCTATGCCGAGCGGTTGCGATCCGCCGGCGTGGAGGTCGCCTTCGCAGCGGTTCCGGGCGCGCCGCATGGCTTCGAGGTGTGGGGAGCAGAAACCGACTTGGCCAAAGCCCACGTGGCGGGTGCGCAGCAGTGGCTAGGGCGTTTGCTCAGCTAAAGCGAGAGGATCCCAGCGACGGCATCGAGCGAGCGTAATCATGCGCCGCTATCGCTACATCTGACTTGTAAATTCGCGAGCAATAACGACCGCCCTGAGGGGCGTATTTCGCGTCCAATAATGACCCCTCTGACGTTGCGTGTCAGTTTCCTTTCCGTTGGCTTTTGGCTGCCGGGAAGGTCTTTTGGGGATGATAAGTGTGGACCCTGATTGGCCAGATACGGCGTGCCTATTTCGAGCAGGGGTGGCCGATCAAGGAGATCGTGCGGACGCTATCGGTTTCGCGGGCGACCGTTCGCAAAGTCATCCGGGGCGAGGAGACGACGGAGTTCAGATATGCGGCGCGGGCTGCGCAACCGTCGCCCAAGCTGGGGCCGTGGAGCAAGGATCTGGTCGAGATCCTGGAGGCGGAAGCCAAGCTGCCTCGTCGTGAGCAGCGTTCGACGCAGCGTTTGTTCGAGACGTTGCGGGGGTCGCGGTTATGAGGGCGCACACGACAGCGTACACCGGTACGCCGGTGCCGGTGCTCGATCCTGGGCGTGGCCGGACCAAAACCGGTCGCTCTGGGTCTATGCGCGCGATCAGCGACCCTGGAGTGGTCCGGCACCGCCCGCCGCCGTATATCTGTTTGCGCCCGACCGAAAAGCCGAGCGTCCCATCGCGCATCTGAAGGACTTCAAAGGTGTACTCCACGTCGATGGCTATGCCGGGTTCGAGCGGCTGACCGCGCGTGGTGACGTCGTGCTCGCGGCGTGCTGGGCGCATCCCGCCAATCGACTCGACGAACTCATGCCGTGGAACTGGGCCGCTAATCATCGCCTCGCCGCCTGACGTGCAACGACCGGACGGATACTGCAGTTGCACATAACCTTCAGGCCCAAGAGGTCCCAATTGAATGCTTTTGAGCAGCGTTACGTGATTCCGCAACGATAGGCATTTAAGAACCCTGACAGCGTTACACGCGCCAGCTGGGGGTGCCCGGTCGTCTCGACGCCCATCGTTGATGTGAAGCGGCATTATGGTGCCGTTGAAGGCGTCGCCATCGCTGAGGGTGCGGCGGCGTTCATCGCGCCGTGCGAAGCGGCCATAGCCTTGCCGACGGCCGGTGCGTGGCGCGACGAATCCTCTGACGCATTCTCGATTTATCCGTTCGCTGGCCCGGGATCGACGATGTTCCGCATCACGTTGCGATACCACTCCCGTGCATAAGGGTTATCCCCCAAACCGATCTTCATGATCTGCGTGACGACCAGATAGCCGCAGGTGAGGATCATGATGTTTAGCGCACGCTCTTCCGCATTGGGCCCGTCTAGATATTCCGCCACGCGGGGCAGGCTGTGTTTGTTACAGATGCGCGTGATGATCTCGTCGACCTCCGGGTCCCCGGCCGACCGAAGGTTCATCTCGGCTTCCTTAGGGTCTTGTGACAAGATACTTTGAAGGGAGTTTTCAACAAAGGCGTCCGGATCGGACTCTAGAGGTGACAGGTCGATGCAGTCCAGGAGCGCCGCCTCAAAAAGCTTTGCTTTTGATTCAAAATAGCGGGTGATGAGGCTGTTGTTCACGCCCGCCTCTATGGCAATTTCGCGTACACCAACCTGCGCGTAGCCAAATTGCGCGAAACATTTCTTGGCAGCGGCAAGGATGCGGACCTTTGTTTCCGCGACGCCACGCTTTCGCTTAACGGCCTGCACTGTCGTTTTGCTGTCCATTGAGCCGAACTCGCATTTGCCTTCAAAAAACGCAAATTATACCGTTGCATACTTATGGGATGAAAAGTAAGCAGCTGCTTACGTTGAGTCGATAGTTGCTCGGCGACGAGCATCTGGCGAACGCCCCATCAAACGAGGGCGGCGAAAACGAGGGGATAGCATGCACGCCGAAGTCTTTAAAAGGGAGCCTGTCAGTGGCCCGTGCGTCGAATGCGGCGCAGAGGAACTGAAACAATATCCGATTTTGTCCGCTGAAGGATGGCGGTTGGCCATCAAATGTCAGGCCTGCCTCGCCACGGCATCGAGCAAGCCGTGGCATCGCCTGGGTTGGGTTCGCCTGCCGGAGGACGACATATGAGCGGACGACTGGTAGGCGTCGATGTCGGCGGCACCTTCACCGATGTGATGGCAATCGATGGTGACCGGGTGATCGCGGTCAAGGTGCCGACAGATCTCATGAGGAGCGAGACGTCCGTGCTGAAAGGCGCGGAAGAAGTCGGGGTCAACTTGGCCGAAGTATTCAATCTCGCCTCGACCGCCGGGCTCAATGCGCTCATCACGCGCAATATTCCGAAGATCGGCTTTCTGACGACGTTCGGTCATCGGGACATATTGGACCGCGGACGGCTGTGGCGCCCGTTCGAAGCCTTGACCGACCCATCCTGGCGACGCCGCACCGGCGACATGTCAGAACCGCTCGTGCCCCGCTATCTTAGACTTGGCATACGCGAGCGCCTCGTTGCGACTGGCGAAGTCATACTGCCGCTCGACGAGGATCAGGCGCGCAGGGAGATTGAGCGGCTCGGGCAGAATGGTGTGGAAGGCGTCGCCATTTGCCTGCTTCATGCCTATGTGAATCCTGCACATGAATTGCGGCTGGAAGAGTTGGTCCGCGAGGTTATGGGCGATGTTGCCTGCTCAGTGTCGAGCAAGGTGAGCCCGCTCGCCAGGGAATATCCGCGCGCCACGACGACGGTTGTCGATGTGGTGATGAAGCTCAAATATACCGAATATACCGGTCGGCTGCAGGCCGGCCTGGCCGATCTGGGATTTAGCGGCGCGTTCAATTACGCCGATTGTGCGGCGATGCTCATGCCCGCGGACTATGCGATGGAAAGGCCCAGTCGCCTCGTCGTCGGGGGACCGGCGGCTGGCACCGCGGCGTCCGCGCATCTTGGCCAGCATTTGGGCGAAACGAATTTGCTGTGCGCGGACGTGGGCGGCACGTCCTGCGATATCAGCCTTGTTCTTGGCGGCAAGCCATGGGTCAACAGCACGTTCGAGCTGGAATGGGATCTGGTCGTCAACGCCCTGTCGACGGAGATCGTCACCTTGGGCGCAGGCGGCGGATCGATCGTGTCGATTGGCGCAACGGGCGAACTCTGCGTCGGCCCCGACAGCGCCGGCGCGATGCCCGGCCCTGCCTGCTATAACAAGGGGGGGCAGCGGCCGACGATCAGCGACGCGGCGATCGCCATCGGCATCCTCGATCCGGACGGTTTTCTCGGCGGCCGCATGCCGCTGGACCCCAAGCTGGCGCTGCAGGCGTTCGAGGGGCTGGATACGAAACTGCCGCTCAGCGAACGCATTCGTCAGTCATGGCTCATTGGACTCCATCATATATCCGAAGGCATATTGGATATTACCATCCGCCGCGGGCTAGACGTGCGGGATTTGTCGCTCGTAGCCTATGGCGCAGCAGGCCCGATGATCCTTCCCGGCTTGCTCGACCTCCTCCCGCTGAAAAGTATCATCATACCGCCCAATCCTGGCGGGTTCAGCGCGCTTGGCCTGCTCAGCACCGACCGCGTCTATTCGGAGAGCCGGACGTTCCATGGCATCCTGTCCGAGGGTATGGCGCCTGCGCTCGACGAGATGCTTTCGACCCTCGAGGCGGAGATGATGGTGAGAGCGGGCATTGGAGCCGATAAGGCCAATTTTATCCGCACCTTCGATGGGCGGCTCTATGGCCAGGGTTGGGAAACGCCTTTCGTCGCCGTTCCCAACGGCCGTCTGGGGGGAGAGCAGATCGCAGCGATGATCGCCGAGTTTCATGCCCAATATGAACAACGTAACGGCCATCGCTTCGACTGGCTGCCCGTCGAGGGGGTTACCTACCGCGTCCAGCTCGTCATACCCTCGCCCAAGGTTAAGTATGCACCCCTGGCAGAACGCGGGAACGCCGACATGCCCACGGCCGTCGCAGTTGTCGTACTCGATCATCTGGTGCCGGAGTCGGTGAGAGCAATGTGCTACCAGCGCGCCGACCTTCTCGCGGGCGACAGGCTGGGTGGCCCCGTCATCATACGCGAACCGACTTCAACCACATTCGTGCCGCCCGGGCGCAAGGTGACGATAGGTGCGCTCGGCGAAATGGTGGTGCGGTGATGGTCATGCTTCGGGATCTGGACAGCGCGGCGTTCCTTGCGCGATATGATTGTGACCGTTTCACCGCGACCGTGCTGCGCAACCGCTTTCGGTACATCACGGCGCACATGGCGAACCAGGTGCGCACGCACGCCTTTTCACCCGTGATCCGCGATGCGTCGGACCTGTGTACGATGATCAGCGGGCCGGTGGAACTCGGCTTTCCGATGGTGTCGGTGTCTGAGACAATGCCGCTCTTTTACGGCTCCATCCCCGACGCGGTGAAACTGGTCATCGACGAATATGGCATCGACCAGCTGGTCCCTGGCGACGTCATCATCGTGAACGACTATTATCGCGTAGGCACGCATCTCAATGACGTTTGCCTCATCCGGCCAGTCTTCATGGACGGGGCTATCGTCGCAGCGGTCACCGTCCGCGCGCACTTCCTCGACATGGGCGGGATAGTGATGGGCGGCTTCGAGGCGACCAAGCGGAACATATGGGAGGATGGCCTGCGTATCCCGCCCATGCTCATTTGCCATGCCAGCGAACCCGTGAAGGCGACCCTTTCGCTGCTCTATGCCAATACCCGCCTGCCTCAGCTCTGCGTGCCCGATCTTATTACAGAGATGAAGGCGCTCGAAATGGCTGAAGCCAACCTCATCGAGACGATCGAGCGTTACGGGCATGCCGCCTATACGGGGGCGGTACGCTATGCCTGCGATGCATCGGCCGAAGCCATGGCGGAGGGTCTGCGCACCATTCCCGATGGAGTCTATGAAGGCGAAGGCCATATCGATGGCGACGGCTTTACCGGTTCCCCGGAATATGCGATCCGCGTGAAAATCACCAAGATCGGCGACCGTGCAGAGGTAGATTTGCACGGCACCTCGGGGCCCAGCCCCTCGGCTGTCAACGGTGCCTGGCCGGACATCAAGACCGGTATCGCCTACGCATTGAAGTCGGTTCTCGACCCACATACGCCGGTAACTTCGGGTACGCTGCGCAACGTCGACATCGTGGTGCCGCCGAACATCATCTGCAACGCAAACCCGCCGGCTGCCTGCCAGCTCTATTTCATTCTTGTCTATGCAATGATCCATGCTGTTTATGATGCACTGAACCTCGTACTCGGCGCTCGGGCAATTGGTATCGGCTACATCACGGGCACACCCAATGCCATCGGTCGCCGGCCGGATGGCATCGATGGCCTGATCGGTGGCGCCGGGCCGTCGATCATCGGCGCCTGGGGCGCGACACGTCATGGTGATGCGGATAGTTCGCAGCAGAGCGTGCTCGGCAATCTCATAGGCGCCGGAGTCGAACTGTATGAGCGCGAGAGTCCGGTCCTGTGGGTGTCGAGCGACTATGTGCCGGATTCCGGCGGGGCGGGCGAGCATCGCGGCGGCGCCGCGATCCTGTACGACATCATGTACCGCGTGCCGGCGGAACACCGCATGCAACTCCTCTTCCACGCGCGACGTCCGGCAGCGGGGGGCGGGGTCATGGGCGGCAAGCCGGGGCCGACGACGACCGCGTGGTTGTTCGACGGCGACATGACCGAGGGGGGGACACGCCTCCCTGAATGGCCGATGACGCTCCATGATCCGCTCTATCGCAACGCCATACCCTATGGCGGTATGGTCAATCCGGCCACGCATGAGATCGATCCGGAAGGCGAGTTGGTGGTTTTTTCCTCGGCCAAGTCTCTGCAGGCCGGCGCGGTAGCGCGCGTCCTGAATGCAGGTGGTGGAGGGTGGGGCTCGCCCTGGAAACGTGACCCCGCATTGGTGTTGCGCGATGTTCGCGACGCGTATGTCAGTGTCGAAGGCGCGCGGCGCGACTATGGCGTAGTGCTCACCGGAAATCCGGACCGCCCAGAATTGCTAGCGATAGATCAGGCGAAAACCGCGGCGTGCAGAAAATCGAACAGGGTTGCATGATGTTGGACGACAACAGCAGCGCAGCAACGGCGGAGGCCAATCCGCCGCAGGCGAGCAGGATGGCGGTAAAACATTCCTGGTCGGCAATATTACCGTGGGAGCAATATTTGGGTCTTTCGGCGCATTCCTGCACCCGGTGTAGTTGCGTTTAGGCGTTGGCCGCGAGCTCAGCACACTCGCTGTCCCGGCCATGAATTTGATCATGGCGCTTTGCGCTCCGCTCGTGGGCGCTCTTGCTTCCCGAAAGACCCTATGGAACCTGATGATCCTTGGCATGGCAATGATGACTGGGGGATTTTTGCTGCTCGCGTTCTCTGCCAGCTATCCGGTCTATATTCTCGTTTATGCCGTGCTGATGGGGCCGGGCATGACGCGCCGGACATTGGACTGGCTGAGCACGAGCTTGTCGAACGGGATGTCGCGCGAGATGCTCAGGCGAAGTTTGGGAGTAGAAGTTGCCATGGTATTTCTCCATGACGGGCAGCCGGGAGACTCTCTCTCGACCCTCACGCCGCCGGTGCGCTCGTTTACCGAGCGCACGCTCGTCAAGGCTTGCAAGGCGTTGGTCAAGGCGGGCTTTGCCGATGCCGCGACACTCGAGCCAGCGCCGCGATTGCCGCCAGACACGCGTGTGGCCCGGCTTGTGGCTGACAGAATTTGCACTCATCCGGACTCAAGCTTGCGTGACATTGCCACTTGGCTGTCGCGAGACCTGCGTGAGCCTACCCCGCGTGGCGGTCTGGCATGGGCTCCGGAAGGCATCAGGAGGGAGACCAGGGCAAAACGGGGGCTACTCCAGCAGTAGATTGCCAGGAAGGACGGTGCAGCCGGACACCGCCGGTACCAATTTATTGGGTGCGTTCTGGACGGCGGCCAGTACG
>JAHFPT010000119.1 GCA_023266625.1 Novosphingobium sp.
TGCATTTCACCAATGTCGCCTGCCGCCTGCTCGATAGTGCTACCGCGCAGTGCAAGGATTATCGCAACCGGCTGGCGCATGTGCCCGATTGCGTGCGGCTGACACCGGGAAAGATCGCCGGACTGGCATGGCTGCCCGCCACCTGCGCCTATCGCCTGCGCGACCGGAATGAGCCGCTGCCGCAATGGCACTATCTGATTTCCGGCGACCGCGACGCGGTGCACCGCGCCGGGGTCTCGGTGCGCGGCAGGGTGGTGTCCGAGGACGTGGCAGGACCGATCGAGCAACATATCTTGACAGATCAGGCCAACTGGACCGGCGATGCTTGACTGGCTGAAACACGAGTCCAGCGAGGCGCCGCAGATCGAACTGGACGGGCGGAGCCTGCCCATCGTTATCCGCCGTCTCGCCCATGCCCGCCGCCTGACCTTGCGCCTGTCACCCGATGGCAGCGAAGTGCGCGTCTCGATGCCGCGCTGGGGGCGGACCGGTGAGGCACTGGCTTTTGCCCGCGCGCGCGCTGCCTGGCTCGCGCGCCAGATCGCGGCAATGCCCCAAGGTGATTCGCCGGCAGCGGGCGGGAGCCTTACCTATCGCGGCGGTGCGCTGGCAATCGCACATAGTTTGTCAGGCCCACGCCGCGTTCGGCTGGGCACTGACGCGATCCAGCTTGGCGGACCGTCCGAAACGCTTCCCACCCGCCTGCGCCGCTGGCTCACCGCAGAAGCGCGCCTCCTGCTCGCCGCAGACCTTGCCGATTATTGCGCCCGTGCCGGGCGGCCAGTGCCAAAGCTTGCCCTGTCCAACGCGCAGCGGCGCTGGGGCAGCTGTTCGGCGAAAAGTGCCATACGGATCAACTGGCGGCTGGTCATGGCTCCCGATTACGTGCGCCGCTCGGTGGTGGCGCATGAAGTCGCGCATCTCGTCCACTTCGATCACAGCCCTGGGTTCCATGCCCTGCTCGCGGATATCTACGAAGGCGACATCGCCGAGGCCAATCGCTGGCTCAAGCGCGAGGGGCGCGGGCTATATGTGGCTTTTGGGTGAGCGCCATCCCGAAATCCCGCTCATCCTGAGCTTGTCGAAGGACCATCGTGCGAACGCAACCTCACCGTAATAGGCTGGTGGTTGGGCTACGCCCGCCTTCGGCTCGACAAGCTCAGCATGAGCGGGTCTGGCTGGTTGATCTAGAAGCTAGCATCCAGCACAACTTCGCCCTATTTAGCCCGGCATGGCCCTATTTCAGCGCAGCGGCATGTGGCGGGATGTCAGTCCCGGCGGTGCCATCGGCGATTTCATCACTGTGTTTCGCCAGGCGGGCCGGAACCGCTGGCGCATTGCCGGTCTGGCCTTGCTGCCGCCGCTCGGCATTTTCTGGACCTTTGCCCATGAGGAAGTGCGTGGCAATCCGCCGGGCCCGGTGGTGACCTATATCACCAGCTTCCGCCCCGGTCGCAGCGATGCCGAAATCGTCGCCTCCAATGTGGCCAACCAGCGATACAAGGAACAGCTCGCCGCCGAGCAGGCCAAGCGCGAGGAGGATGTGCGGCAGGTGTATGTGAAGATTGGCCGCCTCTCGGGCATGGATGTCGATGCGATCGAGCGCAAGGCCAAGGCCGAACGCGCCGCGCAGCAGGCGCAGGCCGCTGGTGCCGGTCAATAACCGCATGAACGAAGATTCCCGCTGGCTGGCGGCGGCCGCAAGCCTGGCCACGCGGGCGCGGCCCCTGTCGCGGCCAAATCCGGCGGTCGGGGCGATTGTCGTGCGCGAGGGCCGCGTTGTGGCACGCGGCTGGACCGGCGCTGGCGGCAGGCCGCATGCCGAGGCCGTTGCGCTGGATGCTGCGGGGATGTTGGCGCAGGGCGCGACGCTCTATGTCACGCTTGAACCCTGCGCGCATCAATCCGCGCGCGGCCCGGCCTGCGCCGAGCTGATCGCCGCGAGCAGCGTGGCCCGCGTGGTTATCGGCTGCGAAGACCCCGATCCGCGCACTGCGGGACAAGGCATCGCCTGCATTCGCGCCGCCGGAATTGCAGTGAAGCTTGTGCCATCGGCACAGGCCGAAGCGAGCCTGTCAGGCTATCTGACCCAGCGCCGCCTTGGCCGCCCGGAAATAACGCTCAAGCTGGCGACTTCGCTCGACGGGTGCATCGCGCTGCGCACGGGCGAGAGCCGCTGGATCACCGGCGCGGCGGCGCGGGCGCATGGCCATGCGATGCGGGCCAGGGCCGATGCGATCCTGGTCGGCGGCGGCACATTGCGCAGCGATGCGCCAAAGCTCGATGTGCGTTTGCCGGGACTGGAAGCGCGCAGCCCCCGGCGTTTTGTGCTGACACACGGCGAAGCGCCGGAAGGCTGGTGCGCGCTACCTTCACCCGAAGCCGTGGGCAGCATGACGGACATCCAATATCTGCTCATTGAAGGCGGGGCAGGGGCGGCAGCGGCATTCCTCAAGGCAGGGCTGGTCGACCGCTTGGCTGTCTACCGCGCGCCGATCATTCTTGGCGGTGGTCTGCCCTGCATCGGCGATATCGGGCTTGGCAGCCTCGACGATGCCCACGGGCAATGGCGGATGACCGACCACCGCCAGCTTGGCAGCGACACTTTGGAAGTCTACGAACACCTCCCATGTTCACCGGAATAGTCACCGCAATCGGCACGATCCGCGAAGCCCGCCAGGGCGGCGATCTGCATGCCGTCATCGCCTGCCCGTTCGATCCGGCGAGTATCGCCATCGGTGCCTCGATTGCCTGTTCGGGCGTCTGCCTGACGGTTGTGGACCGGGGCGGGAGTGCCGGGGATGCCTGGTTTGCCGTCGATATATCCGGCGAGACCGTTTCATGCAGCGTGCCGGGGCGCTGGGCAGTGGGGCAAAGGCTGAACCTCGAACCGGCCCTGAAGCTGGGGGATGAATTGGGCGGTCATATCGTCACCGGCCATGTCGATGGCGTTGGCGAAGTGGTGGGGGTGTGCCCGGAGGGCGAATCGCAGCGCCTCGGCATTTCTGCGCCGCATGCGCTGGCACCCTATCTTGCCGCCAAGGGCTCGATCACCCTCGATGGCGTTTCGCTGACCGTCAATGAGGTCGCCGACCAGCCGGATGGCACCTGCCATTTCGCGCTCAACATAATCCCGCATACCGCCGAAGTGACCACACTGGGCGGGTTGAAGCCAGGCGATGGGGTTAATCTCGAGATCGATGTGCTGGCGCGGTATCTGCAGCGGATGCAGAGCCTGCGAGGTTAACGTGAAAGCGGCCCGCTTGCGAAGCATTCGCTGGTGATCTCGTAGACAACATAGCCCTGCCGCGAACCCGCCATTTCCCTAACCTCAGCGCGATCAGTGAGCCTGCCACCGATTTTTTCCATTGCCCGGCGTGACCGGAAATTGTTCTCACCCACGCAAAACGCCACAGTCTCGACCCATACCAAAGCGTGGGTGAGCATCAGCCGCTTCAACTCACGATTGCAGCTGCCGCCCCAATGGCAGCGGGCGAGGAAAGTCCAGCCGATCTCGACGATAGACTTTTCGGCGTCGTGACCTTGCCAGCGCGAGGAGCCGATTATCGCCCCACTCTGCTTGTCCACGATTGCCATGGCCCCGCCCTGGTCCAGAGCATCGGTGAAGAAGGCCCGGAACACCGGCTCCTGCCAGCGGTCAGGCACGGGATGAACTTCCCAGATCAATGGATCGGAGGCGACCGCGAACAACGCAGACCAATCGTCTGGCCGCAGCGGGCGGAGGAGCAACCGTTCCCCTTCAAGGACCGGCTGGCGATCCATATCAGCCCGTCACATCCGCAACCGCGGCGATAAACTGGTCGATATTCCCCATCGTCAGCCCGGCCACATTGATCCGGCCCGACCCCGCAAAATAGATGCCGTGCTTCGCGCGCATCGCCTGCACCTGTTCGGGGGTGAATGGGATGATCGAAAACAGCCCGTGCTGCTTGCCGATCGGGGTCAGATCGACCCCGCCGACCTTGCCCGCCGCCGCCAGTCTCTCGCGCACCTGGCGCATGCGCTCGCGCATCGTATCCAGCTCGTCGAGCCATTCGCGGGTGAGGGCCTCGTCTTCCATCACGATCCGCGCCGCCGCCGCGCCGTGATCGGGTGGCTGCGACCAGTTGGCACGGGCGAGGGCATGGCCGTTCGACATGACTGCGGGGAGCTGCGCTGCCTCGGCCATCATCACATAGAGCGCGCCGGTGCGGTCGCGGTAGAGACCGAAATTCTTGTCGCAGCTATAGGCGACAATCGCCTCGGGTACTGCGGCGAGTACTCGGCGCACGCCATAGGCGTCTTCCTCCATGCCGGCGCCCAGCCCCTGATAGGCAAGGTCGAGCAGCGGCAGCAGCTTCTTGCCCGCAATCAGACCGGCGATCTCGTCCCAATCGGCATTCGCGTAATCGATGCCGGTCGGGTTGTGGCAGCAGCCGTGAAGCAGGAAACAATCGCCTTCACCGGCTTCGGCAATGGCAGCGCGCAGCGCATCCATGTTGGCGGCACCATCGGCGGTGGCGTGGCTGAAACTCTTCATCGGCAAGCCGAGGTCGGCGCAGATCTGGGCGTGATTCGGCCAGCTGGGCGTGCCCATCCACACCTGCGCAACCTGCGCCCTCTTGACCATCGCCAGCGCGAGACGCAGCGAGCCGGTGCCGCCCGGCGTCTGCATGCCCTCGATCCGGCCATTCAAGTCCGGGTTGGCTGCACCGAACACATAAGGCATCAGCGCGGTGACAAAGCCCATGTCACCTTCCGGGCCGAGATAGGCTTTCGAATCCTGCGTCGCGACCAGGCGTTTTTCCGCCGCCTTGATCGCACCGAACACCGGCGTATCGCCCTGGCCGGTGCGGTAGACGCCGACCCCGAGGTCGATCTTGTCGCCGCGCGGATCCTGGTTGTGGAGCTTGATCAGCGCGAGCAGCGCGTCGGCGGGCTGTTGGGGGAGGTTGCTAAGCATGGCGGGCGGGCCTCTAACCCGGCCCGCGCCCGGCGGCAAGCTCGGTAAGCGCTAAAACGGCAGCCAATTCTGCTTGTGCGAAAACTTCATGTAACCCGCGTTGATTCCCAGCCGCAGCCCCGCGCCCGAGCGCACCGGGATCAACACGATATCGCGGCGGCGCATATAGCTGACATGGAAGCCGGCGACGAGATAGGCCTGGCCCTCGCCGGCGGCGAAGCGTTTGTAGAGGTCTTCGGTGTCGTTCAGATTGTAGACCAGCACGAAAGTGCTCGCGGCATTGGCTCCGGCGTCGAAGCCCAGCGATGGCCCGGACCAATAGACCGGACGTTCGCCCTCGATCTTGTGGTGCAGCGTACCCGAACCATAGCGCAGCCCGACAATCAGCGCCCCGCCGCCCTCGCGTCCGACGATATAGCCATTGGGCTCGCCCTGCTTGCGCAGCAGATCCTCGATCATTCCTGCCAGCCCCGCCGCGCCCTTGCCGAACACGCCTTCGGCGGCACCGATGAGATCGTCCTTGTGATAGGTGGTGCTGGCATCGGCGGGTGTGGGTTGCGCAGACGGAGAAGGAGCCGGCGATGCCGAAGCCGGTTGTTGCGTTGCCGGTGCAGCAGCGGCACTTTGGCCAGCGGGGGCAAGATCGCCATCGATTGACTGGGCAGGCCCGGCCTGCGCCGGGCTCTGGGCGAACACTGCCAGCAACATGGCGGCAGCGAGAGCCAGCCGGGCGGCAGGGCCATCGATCCGGGAATATCTTGCCACCATTGCTGCCGGTCCGTTCTTCATGCGCCGAACTGGCCTTGCAGCCGGTCGGCTCGCGCATCCGGGCAATTGAGAATCCATGCCCTGCCGCGCCGCAATGCTGCGGCGACGAGGCGAGTCGGAAATGCGGTCAGGCGAGTCCGGTAAAAGCTATTTGGCCTGCTCCCGCAGCCCCTTGCCGCCTCACTCGCCCCTCGCTATAGGCCCATCGCGCCGCTGCGTTTACGGAGATGTGGGTGAGTGGCTGAAACCAACGGTTTGCTAAACCGTCGTACGGATACATCTGTACCGAGGGTTCGAATCCCTCCATCTCCGCCAATTGCCGCCGCCCCGCACTGCGCGCGAGAGCAGTGCGGGGCGGCGGAGATTACCTAGAATCCGGCCCCGTCGGGCCATGTCGGCGCGGCGAGGCCCATGACCTTGAACAGCAGACCCATCTGCTCTTCGCCGATCAACCGGTCCTTGGCAGCATGGATCGCCGGGGCGTGCTCGGGCGCATAGGCGGCGAGGCTGTCGGCGCGGGTCTCGATGCCGAGTTCGCGCAGCCAGCGGCCCTGCGGCACCGTTCCCAGCCATTTGACCCCGCGCGACTGAGCGATGGCTGCCAGCGTGGCAAAATCGACATGGGCAGTGAGATCCGCCTCGCCCGGCATGGCGAAGGGATCGAGCATACGGTGTTCGCGCAGTGCCTGCAGGGTCGAGCCGTCGCGGACCGTGTCGTGGCCATAATCGATCAGCAGCGCCGCGCCGCCCTGTTCGAGCAAGCGTCCGGCGATCTCGAACACTGTTGCCGCCGCGCCGGGGCAGGTCTCGATGATCGTGCCGTCGGGGGCCGCGCGCCGCGCCTCGGGAACCGCAGCATCCATCGGCTGGCGGCCGGCAACGGGGATGAATTTACCGCCCTCGCAGGCAACCATCCGCTCGCGCCAGCCGCCATCGGTCTTGACCAGCTGGCGCACCGGCAGCGCGTCGAGAAATTCATTGGCGACGATCAGCACCGGACCATACATCGGGACGGATGAGAGATCGTGGTGGAAATGGGCCGATGAAACCGAGGTCAGCTGAATGTCGCGCATCACCGTCGAGCCTTCGACGAAATGGACGCTGGGGGTCAGGCCATAACGCTTGGCCGCGGTCAGCGCGTCTCGTGTCAGTGTCCCCCTTCCTGGCCCAAGCTCGACATAATGCACCGGCTCCTCGCGCCCGGCGCGGATCCAGATGTCGGCCAGCCACAGACCGATCAGCTCGCCAAACATCTGGCTTATTTCGGGCGCGGTAATGAAATCGCCCGCTTCGCCCAGCGGATCGCGTGAGGCATAGTAGCGGATATTGGATTCGCCCATATAGTGCATCAGGCTGATCGGGCCGGTGTTGGCGATCAGCCGGGCGAAAATTGCCGAGAGCGGTTCAGCGGGTCTGTCGCCCCCTATCATGCAACTTCGGCGGGCGGTGCAGCGCCGCCGAGCGGCGGATGCCGCAAGGCGCGGATGGCGAAGAACAGGCCCGCCGCGATCAGCGGCAGAGTCAGCCACTGGCCCATCGACAAGCCGCTGCGGGCAGCGAATTCGGCGAGCTGGCTGTCGGGTTCGCGGAAATATTCGACGATGAAGCGTGCGCAGCCGATGCCGGCGGCGAATATGCCGACCAGCAGCCCGGGGCGGAACCGGGCGCGGCTCTTCCAGAACAGCAGCAGCATGATTGCCGCCATCAGCGCTCCTTCCAGCGCGGCTTCATAGAGCTGGCTGGGGTGGCGCGGCAGCGGACCGGCGTCGGGGAACACCATCGCCCAGGCAGTGCCCTCGCCCGCGACCCGGCCCCACAGCTCGCCGTTGACGAAATTGGCCAGCCGCCCGAACAGCATGCCGAAGGGCACGACTACGGCGATATAGTCACAGACCCTCAGAAAACTTAGCTTGTTGCGCCAGGATACCCAGGCAATCGCCAGCATGGTTCCGGCCAGCCCGCCATGGAAACTCATGCCACCATTCCACAGCTTGAGCAGCTCGAGCGGATGCGTCCAGAGTTCGCGGTCATAGAAGGTGGCATAGCCCAGCCGCCCGCCGAGGATGATGCCGAGCGTGCAATAGAAGAACAGATCGTCGGCATGACGCTGTGCCAGCGGCGCGCCGGCGCTGCGGATCATCCGCAGCATTAGCCAATAGCCCAGCATGATCCCGGCCAGATAGGCCAGGCTATACCAGCGCAAGGTGAACACGCCGAGGTCGATCCCGCGGGTCAGGCCGAAATCGACCCAATAGAGCGGTTCGCCTGCCGATGCCGCAGCGGCCAATAGTGACAGCAAAATCCCAATCCCCTAGTGTTGGTTGCAGTGTTGATTGCAGTGTTGCCCGCGCCAGAGCGGTGCTCAGCTCCCTTCTGGCACAGGGATAAGTGAAATGTCATCCGGCATGTGGGTTTTGGCCCGGGATAGCCGGGGAAATGTTGAAAGGGAGACAGGCGCCAGCCATGGCCAGCGACATCGACAGACTGCTGAATGCCGCGATGGACCGGCTGACCGCGCCAGGCGGCCCGCTGGTGTGCGAGACGGTGCTGCGGGATGGCCTCAGTTTTCCGGCGCTCAAAGCCCGCTATGCCGAGCGCGGCAGTGGCGCTACATAAGCGACATGACCGTCAGCCGCATCCCCAATCAACGCGCCATTGTCGATCGTCGCGTGCTGGGTGAGGCGATTGCTTTGGTGGTGGACGAGAGTGGCGGGCCTGCAGCACGGCCCAGAGTTGTCGAGCTGCTCCGCCGCGCGCTCGACGATGGCCGCGCCGAAATCGCCCGCCGCCTCACCGAAAAGCCCACCGCCGGCAATGATTGCGCCGAAGCGCAGTCCTTCCTGATCGACCAGCTGATCCGTATCATGCACGACCATGTGGTTGGCGACGTCTATCGCGCCAGCAATCGGACATCGGGCGAACGGCTGACGATCATGGCAGTTGGCGGCTATGGGCGCGGCGAGATGGCACCGCATTCGGATGTCGATATCGCCTTCCTCACCCCGATCAAGCAGACGCCCTGGTGCGAGCAGGTGATCGAGGCCATGCTCTATTTTCTGTGGGATCTGGGACTCAAGATCGGCCATTCCAGCCGATCGCTGGACGATATGGTGCGCATGGGACGCAGCGATCTGACAATCCGCACCGCGATGCTCGAGGGCCGCTATGTCTGGGGCGATCAGGTGCTTTACGAAGAGGCGCAGCGGCGCTTCTGGGCCGAAGTGGTCAAAGGCACCGAGCAGCAATATGTCACGGAGAAGCTCGCCGAGCGCAATGAGCGGCACAAGCGGCTGGGCGACAGCCGCTATGTCGTCGAGCCCAATATCAAGGAAGGCAAGGGCGGGCTGCGCGACCTGCATACGCTCTACTGGATCGGCAAATACATCCACAAGGTGCGCAGCGCCGCAGAGCTGGTGAATGTAGGACTGCTCACCCAGGCCGAATACCGGGCCTTCCGCAAGGCGGAAAATTTCCTCTGGGCGGTACGCTGCCACCTCCACACCCTGACGGGCCGCGCCGAGGACCGGCTGACCTTCGACCTCCAGCGCGAAATCGCGGCGCGGATGAATTATAACGACCGTCCCGGCAAGCGCGGGGTCGAGCGCTTCATGCAGTATTTCTTCCTACAGGCAAAAGTGGTTGGCACGCTCACCGGCGTGTTCCTTGCCCAGCTCGACGAGCAGTTTGCCAAGAAGCAACGGCGCGGCTTGCTGGCCGGATTTCGCAGCAAGGTGCGGACAGTGAAGGGCTATCGCGTTTCCGGCCGACGGGTCAGTGTTCCTTCCGATGACTGGTTCGAGCAGGACCCGGTGCGATTGCTCGAAGTTTTCGTCGTCGCCGATGCCGAGCGCCTCGAACTCCATCCCGACGCGATGCGCCTCGTCGCCCGCGACGCGCGGCTGATCGATGCCAGTGTGCGCAAGGACCCGCGCGCCAATGCGCTGTTCATGGAGCTGCTGACCAGCCGCAATGATCCTGAAACCGTGCTGCGCTGGCTGAATGAGGCCGGGGTGTTCGGTCGCTTCGTGCCCGATTTCGGCCGGGTCAATGCGCAGATGCAATTCGACATGTATCACCATTATACCGTCGACGAGCACACCATCCGCGCCATCGGCCTGCTCGCCCGCATCGAAAATGGCGCGCTGAAGGCCGAGCATCCGCTCGCCTGCGAAATCATCCACCAGATTCAGTCGCGCCGCGCGCTTTATGCTTCAGTTTTGCTGCATGACATCTGCAAAGGGCGCGGCGGCGACCATTCGGTACTGGGTGCCGAGCTGGCGCTCAAACTATGCCCGCGGCTTGGCCTCGATGAAGACGAGACGCAGCTGGTCAGCTGGCTGGTGCGCTTTCATCTGCTGCTCAGCGACACAGCGATGAAGCGCGACCTTGCCGACTGGAAGACCATCGGCGATTTTGTCGCCGTGGTGGAATCGCTCGAGCGGCTGCGCCAGCTGACCTTGCTCACCATCGTCGATATCCGCGCGGTCGGCCCCGGCGTGTGGAACAGCTGGAAGCGACAGCTGATCCACGAGCTTTACGATGCAGCCGAGCAGCGCATCCGCCTCGGCCATGTCCGCCATGGCCGCGCCGAGCGGATTGCCGCCAAAAAGGCTGCGGTGAAGCAACGCCTTGGCGACCAGAGCGGGTTGGTCGCGAAGTTCGGCAAGCAGATGGGCGATGCTTACTGGATCGCCGAGCCCGACGACATCGTCGCGATGAATTTGCAGCACCTCGCCGCCGCCAAAAACACCCAGCTCGACATCGCCACCGAATATTACGCCGCGCGCGGGGCGACCCTGGTGACGGTGATAGCCGCCGACCATCCGGGCCTGTTCTACCGCATTGCCGGGGGTATCCACCTGGCCGGCGGCAATATCATCGACGCGCGAATCCATACCGCCAAGAATGGCATGGCGGTCGATAATTTCCTTGTGCAGGACCCGCTCGGCCGTCCGTTCATGGAAGCCAGCCAGCTTGCGCGGCTGAAAACGACGATCGACGATGCCTTGGCCAACCGCGTCAAGCTACTGCCGCAGCTCGCCGCCCGTCCGCTCGCCCGCCCGCGCGCCAGTGCCTTCGAGGTGCGCCCGCGCGTCGAATTCGACAATCAGGCCTCGAACCGCTTCACGGTCATCGAAGTCAGCGCCCGCGACCGCCCGGCGCTGCTCAATCGCCTCGCTCGCGCGCTGTTCGAAGCGCGGACAATCGTCCATTCGGCGCATATCGCCACCTATGGCGAGCGCGCTGTCGATACATTCTATGTCACCGACCTGCTCGGCGGCAAGATCGAGTCCACAGCCCGCCTCAAGGGCGTCGAGCAGGGCCTGCTCGAGGCTGCTGGCGAGGCCGCGCCGGAGATGGTGGTGTAATTTTGCCCTATTTCAAATTCGCCCGGAAGAAATCGACAATCGCCTGATGCGCATCGCGCGCTTCCGGCAAATTCGACTGGTAGATATAGCAATGCCCCATACCCTCGCCGACGATCAGGGTGGAGGGCACCTTCGCCTTGATCAGCGCCGAATTGGTGACAATCGCCGGGCTCATGTCCATGGCGCGGGTGCCAGTGATGATCAGCGCGGGCGGGAATTTGGCCATGATCTCCGGGTGCAGCGCGGGGGAGATTACCGGGTCGTCCTTTTCTGCCGTGCTGAAATAGCCCCGCGTCATGTCGCCGCGCACCTCGCCGGGTTTGGGAGGTGGCGGGAAGGAGCCATCGATGTATCCTGCGATATAGGCGGAATCGCCCGACATGAAGCGCACTCCGCCCGCGCCGAAAATGCCGATGGCACCGGGTTGTGGCAGCCCGTGCTTCGGCAGCCAAGCGGCAGTCTGTGCGGTCAGCGCGCCGCCGGCCGAGCAGCCGTAGATGCCGATGCTCGACGCCTTGTGGCGCGGCAGCAGGCGGCGATAGACTTTCTCGACATCCTCCAGCGCGGCAGGATGTTTTGCCTCGGGGCCCATCCGGTAGTTGATCGTGATCACCTCGAAGCCCCCCAGCGCCGCAATCGGGATCGATTCGAGCAAGGCGCAGGCGTCCGCGCATATCGAAAAGGCGCCGCCGTGGAGATTGATCAGCAGCCTTGTATTGTCGAAGTCCCGGCCAAGCGGCTTGACGATGCGGGTCGGGACCCCGTCGATCAGCTGATCGACGATATCGACCGGATAGAGCTTGCGCATCTCCGCCACCTGGGGGGCGAGCCTCATTTCAAGGCCGCGGCGCATCACATCGATGGGCACGTCATTCGGCGGCGCTCCGCCGGTCATCTTGGCGCGGGCAGCCTGGGCTGCGCGGGCTTCAGGGCTGGAGAGTGCCGAGGCGGGCAGCTCGAAGGCCGGGACCTGGACGGTGCCGTCCGCGCCGAAGGTTGGGCGGCCCGAATTGGCTTGTGGAGCCTTGTCCTGTGCGCCAAGGCTGGCGGCGGAAACGGCCAGTGCGGCAGTTGCAGCGAGAAGCAGGGTGCGGTGCATTTTCATCTCCCAATTCTTGTTGGGAGCAGTTCAGCACACTTCAGGGCAGCCGCGCCAGCAAATCCTTGGCGAAACTGGTCAGCGTATCGTCGCGCGCGCCCATGATGACCACGCGATCACCAGGGCGGGCAATTGCGGCGATGCGGGCGGCGCAATCATCGCGGGAGGGGATGTGCTCCGCTTTTCCGCCTGCTGCTTCGATCAGGCCGACAATCCGCTCGCTGCCCTGGCTGCGATCGACGGTGCCGCCGAAATAGACCGGATCGCACAGGACGGTGAGGTCGTCAGCTGCAAGTTTCGCCGCAAAAACTTCCGCCAGTTCCGCACCCATCTGGCGCAAGGGGCCATAGCCATGCGGCTGGAAGAAGGCGATGACGCGGCCCTTGTGGGCCTTCAGCGTCGCAAGAGTGGCGGAGACCTTATCCGGGTTGTGGCCGAAATCATCGATCACAGTGATGCCGCCGGGCGCGGTTCCGACGATGTCGAAGCGGCGGGCGAGGCCTTCGAACGAGGCGAGGGCAGCGACGGCGCTGGCGATGGGCACGCCCGCAGCATTGCATCCAGCGATCGCGGCCAGCGCATTGGCGAGGTTGTGGCGGCCCGGGACTTTGAGCGCGAGCGGATGCGCGCTGCCATCGCGCCGGTCGAGGATGGTGGCGGTGAGCGAGGTTGGCGCTTCGACAATGCTGCCGGGTTTGACGCCGATCATCGCTTCGCTACTGTCGATTGCGAAGCTTACCAACGCCTTGGCGCGCGGGGCGAGCGCGGCAGTTTCGGCATCGTCGAGATTGATCGCTGAGATATCCGAGCGCGCAAGAAAATCGCCGAACAGTTCGCGCAATTCCTCAAGGCTCTTGTGATCGAGGCTGACGTTGCCGAGGACCGCCACTTTGGGGCGATAAAGTGCGATCGAGCCGTCGCTCTCATCGACTTCCGAAACGAAGGTACCGCCCTGACCAACGCGCGCGCTGGCGAATGGCGCGTCGGGCGAGACGAAGTTCTTCATCACCGCGCCGTTCATGATCGTCGGATCGCGGCCAGCCTGTGTCATGATCCAGCCGGCCATTCCGGTCACCGTCGACTTGCCGCTGGTGCCGCCGATGGCCAAACCTTGCGGGGCGGCATTGAACAGCGTCGCAAGCAGCTCCGCCCGGCTCATGCGTGGGCAGCCGAGTTCTTTCGCCCGCACCATTTCGGGCACGGTGTCCTCGACCGCCGCCGAGGCGACCAGCGTCTGCTCCGCCGAGGTAATCCCGCTGCCATCCTGCGGAAACAGCCGAAACCCGAGCGACTCCAGCCAGGCGAATTTTTCCGGCATGCGGCCCTGATCGCGGCTGCGGTCTGAACCCGCGACTTCCGCACCCTGTCCGCGCAGGATCAAGGCCAGCGGCAGCATGCCCGATCCGCCGATGCCGCAGAAGAACCAGGGGTGCTGGGTAAGCGAAGTCATGCGGCGGCGGTATTCGGGGCGGGGCTTTATGGCAACTGCGAAGAAAGATGGAATCGCGCAGAGACGCAGAGATCGCAGAGAAATGAGTGCCGCAGGCAAGAATCCCAATCTGTGCTACATCGGTATTGCAGGCAGCTTCGCTGCGAACAGTTGACCTCTGCGATCTCTGCGTCTCTGCGCGAAACCAATCTAGCACTACCCCAATGCGTGCAGCCTCGTTAGAGAACGCCAATGCCCCGTATCGCCATCTGCGCCCCTTCTACTCCAATGACACACGATGACGCCGCCAAGGTCAGCGCGCTGGCGCAGGCGGAATTCCCCCAGGTCGAGCTCCACTTCCATCCGCAATGTTTCGAAAGCGACGGCCATTTCGCCGGTCCGGACGCCATGCGCCTCGCCGCGCTGGTCGAATGTGCCAATGATCCGGGCATCGATGCCGTGTGGTTCGCGCGCGGCGGCTATGGCGCGAACCGGATAGCTGAGGTGGCGCTTGCCCGGTTCAACCATGCGGCCAAAGACAAGCCATTCCTCGGCTATTCCGACGCGGGCTACCTGCTTGGTGCGCTTTATCGCGCGAATATCGGCCACCCGGTCCATGCGCCGATGCCGAACGACATCCGCCGCGAGCGCGGCGAAGAAGCGATCCGCCGCACCCTGCGCTGGTTGACCGGCGATCACAGCGGGCTGGAGCCCTCGCTCGATAATTGCCCGACTGTCGCCTTCAACTTGACGACCCTCGCCATGCTCTGCGGCACGTCCCTGATGCCCGACTTGTCCGGCCACGTTGTGATGGTCGAGGAGGTGAGCGAGCACCTCTACGCCATCGACCGCCTGTTCTTCCACATCACCGCGCAGCTTGCCAAAGTTGCTGGGGCCAAACTCGATGGGGGCGGCATTGCCGGGCTCAGGCTGGGCCGGGTCAGCGATGTGCCCGAAAACGACCGCCCGTTCGGCTCCGGGCCCGAGGAAATCGCGCGGTTCTGGTGCGAACGCCACGCCATTCCCTTCCTCGGGCTTGCCGACATCGGCCATGATGCTGCCAACAGGATTGTCCCCTTCGGGCTTGCCGCAGGTCGATAGCAGTCATAGGGCGCGCCGCATTCTATCTCCCCTCCCGCTTGCGGGAGGGGTCGGGGGAGGGCCTGTTATCAGGTTCCACCAAACATGCCCTCCCCTAGCCCCTCCCGCAAGCGGGAGGGGAATGATCGCCTGAAGGAGTCTGTATTGATGCGTGCATTCGTTTTTCCAGGGCAAGGCAGCCAAAAAGTCGGCATGGGCGTGGAGCTGGCCTCGGCCAGCACAGCGGCGCGCGAGGTCTTCGAGGAAGTCGATGATGCGCTCGGCCAGAAGCTCTCCGCGATCATGCGCGAAGGGCCGGACGATGCGCTGACTCTCACCGAAAACGCCCAGCCCGCGATCATGGCCAATGCCATCGCAGTGCTGCGGGTGCTCGAGAAGGAAGGCGGGATCACGCTGGCGGACAAGGCCGACTTTGTCGCCGGACACAGCCTGGGCGAATATACCGCGCTGTGTGCTGCGGCTGCGTTCAGCCTGGCCGACACCGCGCGGCTGCTGAAACTGCGCGGGCAAGCGATGCAGGCGGCAGTGCCGGTCGGCATTGGCGCGATGTGTGTGCTGCTCGGCGCCGATATCGGCAAGGCGCAGGCGCTGGCCGATGCGGCGGCGGAAGGAGAGGTTTGTACCGTCGCCAATGATAACGATCCGGCGCAAGTCGTCCTCTCTGGACATACCGGCGCAATCGAGCGCGCCATCGCGCTGGTGAAAGATCACGGCATCAAACGCGGCATGGCGCTCCCTGTCTCCG
>JAHFPT010000313.1 GCA_023266625.1 Novosphingobium sp.
CCAGCATGGCTGGATCAGGCTGCCGGTGGTGGTGGGCAAGGGCGCTTTGGTGTGACTGCTGTACAGACCATGCGCGGGGCGATGGACAGCAGCCAGCTTGGCCGGGTGCTGGTGCATGAGCATATCTTCGTGATGGATCCCGAATTTGTGTCGAACTACCGGCTCGACTTCGATGAAGATGCGGCGGTGGCCGATGCCGTCGTGGAACTGGATGGCCTCAAGGCGCTGGGCATCGATACGATCATCGACCTGACCGTGCTGGGGCTGGGCCGCAATATCCCGCGCATTGCCCGGGTGGCCGAGCGCACCAGCATGAACATCATCGTCGCAACCGGGGTCTATACCTTCGATCACGTCCCCCAACCGTTCGGCTTCTGGGGGCCGGGGCTGCTCTGCGATGCGCCGAGCGAACCGATGGCCGATCTGTTTATCCGCGACATAACCGAGGGCATCGCTGGAACCAGTTTCAAGGCGGGCGAGCTCAAATGCGCGATCGATACGCCGGGAATGACGGCGGGGGTCGAGCGGGTGATGCGCGCGGTGGCGCGAGCAAATCTGGCGACCGGGGTGCCGATCAGTGTTCACACCGCGCCTTCGATCCAGTCGGGTCTTGAGGCCCAGCGCATCTTCGCCGATGAGGGTGTCGATCTGCGCGATGTCATCGTCGGGCATTCGGGCGATTCGACAGATGTGGATTATCTGATGCAGGTGGCCGACCAGGGCTCGATCCTCGGCATGGACCGCTTCGGCATCGATTTCGTCACCACCACTGCCGAAAGGGTCAGCACCATCGTCGAGATGGTGAAGCGCGGCTATGCCGACCGTATCGCGCTATCGCACGATTGCGCCAGCTGGGCCGATTATCTGCCGACCAACGCGCTGCGCCACCAGCTGCTGCCCGATCACCGCTACACCCATGTCTGCCGCAAGGTCGTGCCCGCGCTGCTCGAGGGCGGAGTCAGCCAGCGCGACATCGATGCCATGTTCATTGACAACCCGCGCCGCCACTTCGAGGGCGCGGCGACGCGATTTGCCGCGCGGGGTTGATAAAACAGGAGCCCAGGATGTCCGAAAAGCCACCAGTCGCTATCGTTACCGGAGCCAGCCGCGGGGCCGGGCAGGGCATCGCCCATGCGCTGGGCATGCATGGCTGCACGGTCTATGTCACCGGGCGCACCTTGAATGCCGGCCAGCACAATCTGGCGGGCACCATCGGCGAGACCGCCGAGATGGTGACCAAGGCGGGCGGCAAGGGCATCGCGGTAAAGTGCGACCATTCCAACCCCGATGAGGTCAAGGCCTTCTTCGAGGCTGTGATCGCCGAACAGGGACGGATCGACATCCTCGTCAACAACGCCGCAGCCGTCTATGACGAGCTTTCCATGCCCGGCGGCTTCTGGGAACGTCCGCTCAAGCTGGGCGACATGATCGATGTCGGCATCCGTTCGAGCTTCGATGCCAGCTGGTATGCCGCGCAGGCGATGGTGGCGCAGAACAACGGTCTGATCGTCTTCACTTCCGGCGCAGGCGCGGAGCATTATGTGTTCAGCCCTGCCTATGGCGCGCACAAGGCCGCAATGGACAAGATGGCCTTCGACATGGGCATGGAGCTGGACCATGCCGGCATGAATGTCGCCGCCGTCTCGATCTGGATGGGCGCGGTGATGACCGAGCGGTTGCGGATGGTGATCGATTCCGACCCGGTGAAGTTCGGCGCGCTCGAGGCGGGCTCGGAAAGCCCCGAGTTTACCGGCCACCTCGTCTGGGCGCTCTACAACGATCCGAAACGGGCGGAGCGCAATGGCGTCACCTATATCGGCGCCGAGCTGGCGCGCGATTATGGCATAACCGAAGCGGGCGGACGCGTTCCGCCATCCTATCGCGACACCCACGGGGTCATCCCGCATGCCCACTCCAAGTCAGCCCCGGTGCGGGTGGAGTAACAGTGCCGGATTCAAGGAACGCTCAATGACTGCAGATGACCGCATCGCCGAACTGGAGCGCAAGCTCCAGTACCTCACCGACCGCCAGGAAATCTACGATTGCATCACCAGCACGTCGCGCGGCAACGATCGTTTCGATACCGACCAGATCGTCTGCTCCTATCACCCCGACGGCATTCACGAACTCGGCATGAAGGAGATTTCCGGTGCCGACTACGGCGCACATGCCAACCATGCCCACGCTGGCATCTGCGAGGCCAATCTCCACAATGTGACGATGCATCGCTGCGACATCGATGGCGATGTCGCGCATGCCGAGAGCTATGTGATTGGGTTGTTCCTCGACAAGGGCTGCGAAACCTCGCGGCTTCTCGCCGGGCGCTATATCGACCGGCTGGAGAAGCGCGACGGCAAATGGGGCATCGTGCTGCGCCGGGCCTCGGTCGAGGTTCCACTGGCAGGCTCGGCGCAGTTGCCGAACCTTTCGTTTATGCCCGGAACCGGCTATCTCAAGGGTTCGCGCGACAGGGACGACCCGTCGTACAAGCGCCCACTGACAACCGATGGCGGCGAGCGCTGGTAGAGGCATCTGAGAATGTTCGAAGTCACCAATCTATCGCCCAAAGTCGGCTCGGAAGTGCGCATCGACCGCGCCTCCTTCGTCAATGGCACGCATGCCAGGGAAATTGAGCGCCTGCTGGTCGAACGCAGTGCGCTGGTTTTCCGTGAGATGTTCCTGACCGATGAAGAGCAGCGCCAGTTCGCCAGCACCATCGGCGAGATCACGCTGCAGGGCGAGGAGGGAGTCTCGAAGATATCGATGGACCCGGCGGTATCATTGTTTGCCGATTATACTCGCGGTGCCTTCTACTGGCATATCGACGGGGCGAACGATCCGACCCCGGCCAAGGCGACGATGCTGACCGCCAAGGTGCTGGCCGACGAGGGCGGCGATACTCTGATCTGCAATACCTATGCCGCCTATGACGATCTGCCCGAAGCCGACAAGCAGGCGATAGAAGGCGTCAAGGTGCGCCATGCACTCGAAGCGTCGCAGCGACTGGTCAACAACCAGCCGACTGTCGCTGAACTGACCCGCTGGCGAACGCGTCCGTCGCGCACCCATCCGCTGGCCTGGCATCATCATTCCGGGCGCACCTCGTTGCTGCTCGGCGCGACTGCCCTCTATGCCGAAGGAATGAGCCGCGAGGACGGCGACATGCTGCTGTGCCGGATGCAGGAATGGGCGACGCAGGAAGACTATGTCTATCGCCACAAATGGAAAGTCGGCGATTTCCTGCTGTGGGACAACACCGGCACCATGCACCGCGCCGACTGGTATTCGCTCGACAGCGACCGGTTGATGCACCGCACTACGCTGGAAGGCGAGGAGCCGGTGCGGTGAATCGCCAGAGCAAACCAACAGTATTTTGAACCGGACCCGCTCAGGCTGAGCTTGTCGAAGCCCCCGCGTTTTACGCTGTCATTGTCTGCTCACGAGGGGCCTTCGACAGGCTCAGGCTGAGCGGGATTTAGATTGAGTGATCCAGATCTTTCAAATTTCGCTTTACCCGCCAAAAAACTCCGCAGCCGATTGGGTGTCGAGATATTCCTTCACCCGCAGCACTTTGCCGTCCTTGAACCACATCAGATAGTGATAGACATTGGTATAGACCCGCCCGTCAGGCAGGGTGCCGATGATTTCGGCCTCGACGGCGACCCGGTCGTCTTCGGCGGTGAGGGTGTGGAAGGTGGGCTTGACCCCGCCGACGAAGATAGATGGGCTGGCCATATAGGCGCAGATCTGTTCACGGGTCTGCTCGCCCGAAAAAGCGAAGAGATGCGGTTTGCCGATCACCCAATAGGTCGCATCGGGGTGCATCAGTTCGGCAAATCGCGCACCATCGTGCACTGCGGAGGCTTGGAGCAAAGCAAGTGCCGTCTGCTTGTTGGCTTCGGTGCTCATCGCGCGGCTCCTTAGTGCCCCAGCAACTTGCGCCATAGCGTGCGCAGCCAATTTGTGAACCGCGACCAGTGGCCAGAAGCAGTGGCGCGCGCGATCGGTTGCGCGACTATGCCCAGCTCCGCCTCGATCATCGCCTTGAGCTGCTCGGCAAAGCTTCGCGCGAATTTGGGCAGCAGTGGCCCGCCCATTGCCTCCCACATCGGTGCCATCGGCCCGCCGCCATTGACGCGGACATGGAGGGTGATGCCGGTGGCTTGCGCATCCTTTGCCGCCGCCCGGTAAGAACCACCCCCCGAAACTGGATCGCCTTCGAGCTTGAACGAAAAGTCGACCTTCTGAGGCCCGGCCCATTCATCGACATGGACCGAAACCTTGACCGTGCGCACCAGCCCGCCGACGCCCACTTTCAGCACCCAGCGCGAATTGTCCTCGTCGATGATCTCGCATTGCTGATAGCCGGGCATGATGCTGGTCCAGCCCTCCACGTCTTTTGCATAGACCCAGACCTCATCGATCGGCGCGTCGATGACGACGGATTGCTGGGTTTCGATCATGTCTGCCTCACAGCCCCAGCCGTTCGACTTCCTGTGCCAGCAGGGTG
>JAHFPT010000120.1 GCA_023266625.1 Novosphingobium sp.
GCGCTTCACCGGCCTGCCCAATTTCGCGCCCGAAATCCTGCGTCGCGTCCAGCTCAAGGACCCGACCAAGACCAAGCAGTTGCGCAAAGCGCTCGACGATCTCAGCGAGGAAGGCGTGATCCAGGTGTTCTACCCGGAGATTGGCGCGCAGTGGATCGTCGGCGTGGTGGGGCAGCTTCAGCTCGAAGTGCTGATTTCGCGGCTGGAAGCGGAATACAAGGTCGAGGCGGTGCTGGAGCAATCGCCGTTCGACACCGCGCGCTGGCTCAAGGGCAGCGATGCCGCGCTCAAGGGCTTTACCGATTTCAACAAGGCGAACCTGGCGAAAGACCGCGACGGCGATCCGGTGTTCATGGCGCGCTCAAGCTGGGACGTCGGCTATCAGCAGGAAAAGAACCCGGAGCTGACTTTCAGCGCGACGAAGGAGCGGTAGATTGGTTTCACGCGAAGAACGCGAAGGGCGCGAAGAGTTGGCGCATGCGGCGAAGCCGCCTTCAATGGCTTCGGTTTCGTAATCCGGATGGAAAGATGAAGAAGGGCCTTCGGCCAGACAATACCTCTTCGCGCCCTTCGCGTTCTTCGCGTGAAAAAATAGAAACTGTCCCTAATTTCCCTCACCGTCCGGCTACTCCCGATCCCTTGTGCTGCTGGCCAAATGCCTGCAAACAGGCCGCCTGTCACCTCCTTCGCGATTGCCCCGTGCAACTCACTTTCGCCAGCTTCAATATCCACAGGGCCATCGGCCTCGACCGGCGGCGCGATCCCGACCGGATTCTCTCGGTGCTGCGCGAGATCGATGCCGATGTCGTCGCGCTGCAGGAGGCGGACCGGCGTTTCGGTCGCCGCGCGAGTGTGCTGCCGCTGGCGGCGATCGCCGATCATACGCCTTATCGCCCGGTGCCCCTGTCGATACGCCCTGTCTCTATCGGCTGGCACGGCAATGCGCTGCTGGTGCGGCGCGGGATCGCGGTGACGGACGCAGCGATTGTCCCGCTGCCGACGCTCGAGCCGCGCGGGGCGATCCGGGTCGATCTGACAGCCGGGGGAAGGCGGCTGCGGGTGGTCGGCATGCACCTCGATCTTTCGGGCTTGCGGCGGCGGCACCAGGTCCGTTCGATCCTTGGCCATCTTGACCTCTGCGACGGGCACTGCCCCACCGTGCTGATGGGCGACCTCAACGAGTGGTCGCAGCACGGTGGCTGCCTGCGCGAGTTTCACCACGATTGGCGCGTGCTTTCGCCCGGCCGGAGCTTCCCCTCGCGCCGCCCTGTCGCCCAGCTCGACCGGATCGTTGTTTCGCGCGACTGGCGCATTCTCGAGACGCGCGTCCACCACAGCGCGCTCGCGGCGCGGGGCTCGGACCATTTGCCGGTCTATGCCCGGCTGGAGTTGCCCAAAAAATAGGCAGATGCACAGGATTCGGGCGCTGCCGCTATCTGGAACCGGTGCAGCAGAACCGAAATTCTCCGAAATCCTAACGGATCCTTAATTTGGCACACCCCTTGCTTATCACTGCATGCCGGCACTTGGCCGGCGTCAATCAGGGGGAAGGCATGAAATTCATCATCGCCATCATCAAGCCCTTCAAACTCGATGAGGTACGGGAAGCCCTCGGCGCCATTGGCGTCGCCGGCATGACTGTCTCCGAGGTGAAGGGCTTTGGGCGGCAAAAGGGCCAGACCGAGATTTACCGGGGGGCAGAATATTCGACGAATATGCTGCCCAAGGTAAAGATCGAGATCGCCGCTTCGGACGCACTCGCGCCGCAAGTGGTCGAAACGATCCAGCAAGTCGCCAGCACCGAGGCCATCGGCGACGGCAAGATCTTCGTCCTCGACCTTGTATCCGCCACCCGCATCCGCACCGGCGAAGCCGGGGATACCGCGTTGTAACTGTGTGAGGTCGCCGGAACACTAGCCCGGAACAAGGGGAAACATCATGATTCGTAAAGTACTTTGCGGTGTTGGCGCGTTGGGCACATCGCTCCTTGCCGCACCTGCCGCTTTCGCGCAGGCCGCCGCTCCTGCACTCATAAAAGCTCCTGATGTCGCGGCCCAGGCCACCATGGTCAACAAGGGCGATACCGCCTGGATGCTGGTTTCCTCGGCGCTCGTGCTGATGATGAGCATCCCCGGCCTCGCGCTGTTCTATGGCGGCCTGGTCCGCACCAAGAACATGCTTTCGGTGCTGATGCAGGTGTTCATGATCGTCGCCATTGCCGGCCTGGTCTGGGCCTGCTGGGGCTATTCGATGGCCTTTACCAGCGGCGGCAGCGGCCCGCTCGCGCCGTTCGTCGGCGGTTTCTCGAAGGTGATGATGGCTGGTGTCACCAGCGGCACTTTCTCAGCGACCTTCTCGAACAACGTCTACATCCCGGAACTTTCCTATTTCGTGTTCCAGATGACCTTCGCGATGATCACCCCTGCGCTGATCGTCGGGTCCTTCGCCGAACGCGTGAAGTTCGTTCCGCTGATGGTGTTCATGGTCCTGTGGATGACCCTGGTCTATTTCCCGATCGCGCACATGGTCTGGTACTGGGCTGGCCCGGACTTCCTGCCGGATGCGCCGACCGATTCGGGATATCTCTTCGCCAAGGGCGCGCTGGATTTCGCCGGCGGCACGGTGGTTCACATCAATGCGGGCATCGCCGGCATGGTCGGCTGCCTGATGATCGGCAAGCGTCTGGGCTTCGGCAAGGAAGCCACCCCGCCGCACTCGCTGACCATGACCATGATCGGCGCCTCGCTGCTGTGGGTGGGCTGGTTCGGCTTCAATGCCGGTTCCAACCTGGAAGCCACGGGCGTTGCTGCGGTGGCCTTCGTCAACACCATGCTGGCGACTTGTGCCGCAGCTTTCAGCTGGGCGGTGGTAGATCAGTTGGTTCACAAGAAGCCTTCGATGCTGGGTGCCGCAACGGGTGCGGTGGCCGGTCTCGTCGCGATCACCCCGGCATCGGGCTTTGCCGCGCCGATGACCTCGATCGTGCTCGGCCTGGTGGTTTCGCCGATCTGCTTCTTCTTCGTCAGCACGGTGAAGAACAAGTTCAAATACGACGACACGCTCGATGTCTTCGGCGTGCACTGCATCGGCGGCATCACCGGCGCGCTTGGCACGGCGATTGTCGCTGCTCCTTCGCTCGGCGGTCAGGGCTACTTCGATTACACGAAGTTCCCCGCCGTCGCCGTGACACCGGAAGCCTACAGCATCAGCGCTCAGCTATGGATCCAGCTCCAGGCTGTGTGCGTCACACTGCTGTGGTCAGGCATAGTCTCGGCGATCCTGTTCTTCGTCGTCGACAAGATCTTCGGCCTGCGTCCCTCCGAGGATTCAGAGCGCGAAGGCCTCGACATCACCGAACATGGCGAACGCGCCTATAATTATTGAGTTCCAGCCAGTTTGGCGGGGTCGGGTTTTCCTCCTCCTCCCACCCGACCTCGCCATCCGATGTTCCTCCTGCGAACACCACCTAATCAGGGCCGGAGCCATAAGCTCCGGCCCCTTTTTTGTGTTCAAAGCGGCGTGCCAATAATCTGCACCCCTTCTTCGTCATTGCGAGCCCTTCGGCTGCCTTGCAGGCGCTCAGGATAAACTCGCGCTTTGCGCGAGCGAAGCAATCCAGGGCAGCGCAAACCGCCCTGGATTGCTTCGCTTCGCTCGCAATGACGAAGGACTTGCCGCTTGCATTAGACGCGTTCAAGCGGGAGATGCGGGGGAGGCGGCAGTTCGGCGGTGATGGAATCGCCAGGACGGACAGTTCCGCCTGACAAGGCAATGGCCATGATCCCGGTCTTGCGAATGATCTCCCCGCGCGGACCACGGTCAAGCACGGCGGCAAGTAGGCCGGAGCGGAAATTCTCGATCTGGGCGCAGGGATTGCGCAGTCCGGTCACCTCCAGAACCACCTTCGCGCCCAGCCGCAGCAATGCGCCCTTGGGCAGGCCGAGCAGATCGATGCCGCGCGTGGTGATGTTTTCGCCAAGTTGGGAGGCTTCGACGTCGAATCCCTTCGCCCGCAACTCATCTAAGAGTTCGGCATGGATCAGATGGACTTGTCGGAGATTGGGCTGCGAGGGGTCGGCGGCAACGCGTGACCGATGTTTGACCGTGGCGCCCTGGTGGGCATCACCTGCGACACCCGAACCGGCGATAACGCGAATCTCATATACGGCATGCTTGGAAAAACCATGATCCGGTGCTTTGGCCACCGCGATCACCGTCCCATCAGCCATGATTCATTTCCCAGCCGCCAGCATATCGAGCAGCGGGCGCACCGGCGAAATGTCATAGCCCGCCTGTGCCGCCTGGGCCGCTATGTTCGCGGGGTTGCCGCCCCGGCTGGCTTCGGCCAGCGCCCACAGCAGGGTCGAGCGGGTGCCCGAGCGGCAATAGGCGAGAACCGGGCCGCTGGCTTCTTGCAATGCCTTGGCCATGGCCTGGACCTGCTGCTCACTGAACCCCGCGTGGGTTACCGGAATGGCGACATAGGCCATGCCAGCCGCACTAGCCGCCGCCTCAATTTCCGGCCCAGGTGTCTGGTCTTTGCTCTCGTCTTCGGGGCGGTTGTTGATGATCAGCGTAATGCCCAAGGCCTTTGCCTCGGCGACCTCGGCAAGATCGATCTGTGGGCTGGCGAAGACGGTGTCGGTGATCTTGCGGAACATGGCGTTCTTCGATTCCCTGCAAGTGTTGATGTTGATTGCAGCTCTGTGCCAAGCCCGTCCGTTACTGGCAAGCAAGCAGAGGTATGTGCATAAATGTCACACAGCCAGAGCCGAGACTGAACTTCTCCTGAATCGATTCGCCATTGCCATTTTTTTCCGTTATGCATCATGGTGCAGAGTAGGGTGGCAGCCGAATTGAGGCTGGTCGCCAGCCCTGACGCCAGGCGCGATTCGTCCGCGCGGCCTGGCGATCAACACTTGGGCGAAGCGAAGGTGCGTTCGGATTTATGGGTTTCGATAGAGGACGTCGCGGCAAGGGCCGTGACAAGCGGGACGGTTTCGGAGAGGACAGTTTCGATCCTTTCGCGGGTGGTGGTGGTGACCGCTTCGGCGGCGGTGATCGCTTCGGCGCACCGCGCAGTGGCGGCTTCGGCGGCGGTGATCGCGGCCCACCGGGCGGCGGCAGTCGCTTTGGCGGCGGTGGCGGCGCTCCGCGGGGACCAGGCGGCGGCGGTGATCGCGGCGGAATGCCCGCCCAGGTCGTCGGCCAGGGCAAGGGCACGGTCAAATTCTTTAACGCGCACAAAGGCTTCGGCTTCATCCAGCAGGATGCAGGCGGCGAAGATGTGTTTGTCCACATCAGCTCGGTCGAACGGGCCGGGCTTGAAGGCCTGGCCGAAGGTCAGCAGCTGGAATTCACTCTGGTGGATCGCGGTGGCAAGATCTCGGCGAGCGACCTGGTGGTCGTCGGCGAAGTCATCGCCGTTCAACAGCGCGAGGCACCTCAGCGGGAGCTTACCGGCGAACGGGCGACCGGCACGGTGAAATTCTTTAACGGAATGAAGGGCTTCGGCTTCATCACCCGTGATGATGGCCAGCCCGACGCATTCGTGCATATCAGCGCGGTCGAACGTTCGGGGATGCAAGGCCTCAATGAGGGCGATCGGCTCGAATTCGATATCGAGGTCGACCGACGAGGAAAATATTCGGCGGTCAACCTGGCGCCGCGTCAGGATTGATCCCGATCGCAGAAGTCCCCGGGGTTTGACCGGGGGCCTGCAAGTGCTTAAACGCGCGCAGATGGCGGTCCTTTTGGGGCCGCCATTTGTCGTTTGCGTTTCTTCTTTTCGAATTCGAGATGCAAGGAAAGTCTGCCATGTCGATCACCCCGCTGATGCCTGTCTACCCCCGGACTGCCTTCCGGCCGGTGCGCGGCGATCACTGCCATCTGATCGGAGAGGATGGCCGCCGCTATCTCGATTTTGCCGCTGGTATTGCGGTCAACAGCCTCGGGCATTCGCACGCCGGGTTGATCGGCGCGATCCAGCGCCAGGCGGCGGAGCTGATGCATGTCTCGAACCTCTACGGCAGCCCGCAGGGCGAGCGGCTGGCGCAGCGGCTGGTCGATCTGACCTTCGCCGATACGGTGTTCTTCACCAATTCGGGCGCGGAGGCGGTCGAATGCGCGATCAAGACTGCGCGCAGCTATCATCAGCATGCCGGCGATGACGCAAAGTTCGAGCTGATTACCTTCAACAATGCCTTCCACGGGCGCACGCTGGCGACGATCAGCGCCTCCAGTCAGGAAAAGATGCACAGAGGCTTCAAGCCTCTGCTGCCGGGTTTCAGCTATGTCGAATTCGACGATCTCGATGCCGCCAGGGCGGCCATCGGGCCGCAGACCGCCGGTTTCCTGGTCGAGCCGATCCAGGGCGAAGGCGGCGTGCGGGTGGCGTCGCAGCAGTTTCTGCAAGGGCTGCGCACGCTGGCCGATGAGCATGATCTGATGCTGGCCTTCGACGAGGTGCAATGCGGCTATGGGCGCTGCGGCACGTTCTACGCCTATGAGCACTATGGCATCGCGCCCGATATCCTCGCCACGGCCAAGGGTATCGGTGGCGGCTTTCCGCTTGGTGCCTGCCTCGCGACGGAACGGGCGGCGCGCGGTATGGGTGTTGGCGCGCATGGCTCGACCTATGGCGGCAATCCGCTGGCGATGGCGGCGGGGGAAGCTGTGCTCGATGCCTTCAAAGCCGAGGACATCCTCGCCAATGTCCGCACCATGGGGGCCAAGCTGGTCGCGCGGCTCGAGCAGTTCATCGGCAATTACCCGGAACTGTTCGAGGAGGTGCGCGGGCGCGGGCTGCTGCTGGGGCTGAGGCTCCGGATCGAGCCGCGCGACTTCGTCGCCCATCTGCGCGACAATCACGCTTTGCTGACGGTCTCTGGCGGCGACCAGACGATGCGGATTGTGCCGCCGCTGGTCATAGGCGACGAGCATGTCGAGGAATTCATGGAGATGCTGTCGGCGGGTGCTGCGAGCTACCAGCCTGCGGCTGTGACGGCATGACCCGGCATTTCCTCAATCTGTCGGATGCGGGCGGCGATGCCGTCGCCGCCATGCTGAACGATGCGCTGGGCCGCAAGGCGGCGCGGCTCGGCTGGCCCATGGGCAGGTCCGACGCCGACGCGCCGCTGGCGGGCCGGGTTCTGGCGATGATCTTCGAGAAAAACTCGACCCGCACCCGCGTCTCGTTCGATATGGCCATGCGCCAGCTCGGCGGCAGTGCGCTGGTGATGGAATCGGGGAGCATGCAATTGGGGCGCGGCGAAACTATTGCCGATACCGCCCGGGTGCTGAGCCGCATGGCCGATGCGATCATGCTGCGCACCGACGATCACGCCAAGCTCGAAGAACTGGCCGCACATGCCAGCGTGCCGGTGATCAACGGGCTGACCGATCAGTCGCACCCCTGCCAGATCATGGCCGATCTGCTGACGGTGATCGAACAGGGCAAGGCTTTGCCCGGGCTGGAGGTCGCCTGGCTGGGCGATGGCAACAATGTGCTCAACTCGATTGTCGAGGCGGCGGGTCTGTTGAAGTTCAACGTCCGCATCGGTGTGCCAGAGGGGTATGACAGCGACCCGGTATTTGTTGAACGCGCGCAGGCTGGCGGGGCAAGCATTGCCGTCTATCGCGATCCCCGAATGGCGGTTGCGGGGGCCGATGTGGTGGTCACCGATACCTGGGTGTCGATGGGCCAGACCGGCGGCGAGGCGCGGATTGCCGCAATGGCACCGTTTCAGGTCAACGAAGCGCTGATGGCAGCAGCGGCGCCCGGTGCCGTGTTCCTGCATTGCCTGCCCGCACACCGCGGCGAGGAAGTCACCGATGCCGTAATCGACGGCGCGCAGTCAGTCGTCTGGGACGAGGCGGAAAACCGCATTCATGCGCAAAAGTCGGTCCTGCGCTGGACCTTCGGCCAGCTGTGAGCGCAGCGGAGGCGATTCCCCCGGGCGAGACCGGCTGCGACCAGCTGCTGGGCTTCACTATTGCGCTGCGCCATGCGCGCGGGCGGGTGGTGCGGCTCGGGCCGGCGCTCGACACCGTGCTGTCGGCGCACGATTACCCGCCGCCGATCCGTCACCTGCTGGCCGAAGCGCTGGTGCTGACCGTGCTGATCGGCTCGCTGCTCAAGGACGAAGGCAGCCAGCTCACCATCCAGGCGCAGACCCAGGGCGGCATTGTCGCGCTGCTGGCCTGCGATTATCGCGCAGGCGCGCTGCGCGGCTATATCCGCCACGATGCCGAGCGGCTGGCGATGCTGGGTGCCAATCCATCGCTCTATGCACTGTTCGGCCAGGCATTTCTGGCAATCACCTTCGACGACGCTGTCTCGGGCCAGCGCTATCAGGGGATTGTCCCGCTTGAGGGCGATTCTCTATCGCAGGCTTGCGAAGCCTATTTTGCCCAGTCGGAACAGGTGCCGACGCTGATCCGCACCGGTGTTAAATGGGATGGCCGGAAATGCCTGGCTGCCGGGCTGCTGGTGCAGAATCTGGCCGAAGGCGAGGAAGGGCGCGAGCGGCTGCATGTCCGTTTGGATCATCCCGAGTGGGAGCATGTCGCGGTCATGGCGGGCAGCATTCGCCATGAGGAGCTGGTCGATCCGGCCCTGTCGCTGGAAGCGCTGGTCTGGCGCTTGTTTCACGAAGAGCAAGAGGTCCGCGTCGAGCCGCTGGCCCACCTCTCGCGGGGGTGCCGATGCTCCCCCGAGCACTACCGGGACGTGCTTGCCCGCTTCCCGGATAGCGAGCGTGCAGAAATGCGCGGGCCGGATGGTCTGATCGCCGTTGACTGCGCCTTCTGCTCGAAAATCTTTCGCATCGACGTGTAAACACTCCATTCATCGCTTCCATGCAACACTTGGTCGTAGCGCGGCAGTTTGCTACAATATATTGCCACGAAGATTCGCGCTTGGATCGATGATGAACATTTGGGGCAAGACCATTGTTGATTCCCGCTGGTTGCGGTTGCCGGTGCTGCTGACGGTGGCTGCGGCGGGCTTTGCTGCGCCTGCGGCTGGCCAGCGCCAGCCGCTTGCCATGCTCGATCAGCTTGAGAGCGGGCGCTGGGAACTGCGGCTGCGTGACACGCGCGGTCCGACCGAACAGATCTGCCTGCATGACGGACGGCGCCTGATTCAGCTTCGCCATCCTGCCAGCATTTGCGAGCGGCTGATCGTTTCCGACAGCCCGGGGGAGGTGACGGTGCAATATACCTGCCGCGGCCGGGGCTATGGCCGAACCCATATCCGCCGCGAGACCGGACGGCTGGTACAGATCGAGTCGCAAGGGATCGTCGACGGTTTGCCGTTCGACTTTACCGCCGAAGGACGCCGCATCGGCGAATGCGCCATCTGAGCGCGACTGAGCGCTGTTGCCTATGCGGCAATGCCGGTTTAGCGCGTTAGAATGAGTAGACTTGCCGATGGGTCGGGCCGGATGGCCGTTGTCTTGCTATCGGGAGGTCTCGATTCGATGGTTTCGGCTGGCCTGGCCCGCGAGGCTGGCTACCGGGTCTGCGCCCTGACGATTGACTATAACCAGCGGCATCGGTGCGAGATCGATGCGGCGCGCGCGATTGCGGAAAAGTTGGGCGTCGAGAGGCACATTGTCTTGCCGCTCGATCTGCGCCAGTTCGGCGGTTCGGCGCTGACCGATGACATCGCCGTGCCCAAAGAAGGACTTGGTGCCGATATTCCGGTCACCTATGTCCCGGCGCGCAATCTCGTGTTCCTGTCGCTAACGCTGGCCTGGGCGGAGGTGCTTGGCGCAAGGGATATCTTCATCGGCGTCAATGCGCTCGACTACTCCGGCTATCCCGATTGCCGCCCGGAATTCATCGCTGGCTTTGCCGGGCTGGCGACACTGGCGACCAAGGCGGGCAGCGAGGGACAAGCATTCGCCATCCACGCGCCGCTGCAATTTCTCGGCAAGGCCGATATCGCGCGCGAAGCACAGCGGCTCGGGTTCGATCCGGCGATGAGCTGGTCGTGCTACGATCCCGAGCCCGATGGCCGCGCCTGCGGGCGCTGCGACAGTTGCCGCTTGCGCCGCGCCGGATTCGCCGAGGCCGGAATTGAGGACGCGACCGATTACGCTGCGTGACCTCAGCTGGGCGGGAAGACTCCCGCCGTGCGCAATGCCGCGACCAGCGCTGAGATAGCCGTCCGGGCTTCGCCATCGATGGTCGAACCGCCGCTCGGCGCAGCGGGTGCCGCAGGGGCGAGCCAGCCACCTGCATAGCGCCGTTCCTGACCACTCGATTTGTCGAGCAGACGCATCCCGTCACGCGGGGCAACAAACAGCCAATTGCCGGCCTGGCGGCAGGCGATTTTGCCTTCTTGCCCCGCCCATGTGCCGGTCGGAGAGGCGGCGACCAGCCAATTGGTCCCCTCGACAGGTGTCGTCGGCGGCGCGGCAGCTTCGCCCTCGATGGCGAGGTGCAGCAGCGCGTCGGTCAGCGCATGGGCTTCGTTGACGAAGGCCTCCTTCTGCGCCTGCCCGGCAAAGAGTAGCGGCAGGGCGAAGCGGGGGCTGGTGCTGTCGAAAATAATGGGATCGGGCATGGCAGGCTCCGGAATGGGGGTGGGTCAGGTGAGGGTGGCGAGAACGAGCGGTTCGGACAGGGCATAGGTGCCTTGCTGGCGCACGCGGAAGGACTCGCCCGGCAGGCTGGAAGAGAGTGCGGTGCGCTGGGCGGCATCGATGGTCAGGCCAGGGCTGGTCACTTGCCAGATTGCTGCCGGCGCGGTGAGCGGGCCAAAGGTGACGAGATAGGCCTCGGCCTGCTCGTGCAATGGCGCATCGACCCCGTCGAGCCAGCCCCAGGCACCGCGCGCCCGGCGGGTCCAGGCAAGTTCGAGTGAATTGTCCGGAAGCGTGAGCGCATGACCGTGGACAGGGGATAGAGGCCGCCGGGTGATGCCTTGTAGGGCGATCGGCGATTCGACCGGCGCGCTATCGCCAAGCCCCGTCGCTGCAATGACAGTCCCGGTCGCGGTCCCGACCATGGCAGGATCGAGGGCCGCCGGTTGGCCGTCGAGCAGAACGAAACGCTCGCCCACGCCATGGCCTGCGACCGCAGCTTCCGTGCCGCCGCGCCCGCGCAGCAACGCTTCCAGCCGCCAGCGCCGGTTGCCAAGCGGCACGGCGCGAGCGAACTGGATGAGCTCACCGCCGAGCAATGCCCGGTTTGCTCCAGCCGCGATCAACCGCGGCGTCGCATCGGTCAGTGCCATGTCATTGGCGATGAGCTCGACGGTGATCGTGGCACTGCGGTCGAACAGCAGCGGGCTGGCGGGCGCAAGCGCTTCGATCGCCGTACCGAGGATGCAGCGGCTTCGCCCGCTCGCGCCCAGCGGCAGCAGCGAGCCATCGCCATGATCGACATAGAGCGCTGCGCCGCCCCAATTGGTCCCAGCCGATGTTGCGGCGGCGAAAGTAGCGGGCGCATCGCCGCTGCCGTTGCCATCCCACGGCAGTTCGAAAGCCGCCAGGATCGTGGGTGGCGCGGGCACATCGGCAGGCGGGTTCGAGCGCCCGGGATCGGCAGGCGGCGGGGAGGTGGTGGCCGCGGCCTCGGTGCTCATCGGGGCAATCCGGGTCAGGGCGAGTTCGACCCCCTTGTCGCGCCATTCCCATTCACTGACCCGCCAGCGCCCGAGCTGTCCCGGCACAGTAACTATTGCGCCGGGGCCGATGGCTGGATCGAGTTCCGTGGTACGCCATGCCAGCGTTTCGCGCGCCCAGCCCGCGCGGGTGGCGATCCGTTCAACGAGGATGCGGGCATTGGCGGCGGTGAGCGCGGCGGGCAGTTCGACCGTGCGCGGCTGGCCGGGTCCAGGCCGACCGGTCGCGCGTTGCAGCCCGGGCTGATAATCGCGTTCGATATCGTAATAGCGCAGCACCTCGGGCGGCGAGAGCGCCAGCGGTTCGCGCTTGCGGGCATAGCCGGCATGCGCACCAAAATCCCCGTCGCCGGTCGCAACCGCCGCTTCGGGCAAGGCAATGGCGGCGCTCTGCAAGCGGCCCCGGGCAATCGTCAGCAGCTCGCCGCCGGCATCGGCATCCATCGGAAACATCGGATCGAGCAGGTTTAGCGTCTCCCCCAGCGGTCCTTCGCAGGAAAATCCGTCGATGCCATCGAGCGGCAGGGCGGCATCGCTGTCACCGATTACGCCGTCGAGAATGGTCTGGACGGTGAATGGACCGGTGTCGGCAATGACCTCGAAGGTGAGCGAGGGAATCCGGTTGAAGAAGGTGCCAAGGTCGAGATCCTCGAACACTGCATAGGCCAGCCCGCGATAGGCCGGGCAACGCACCGTGCCCTCGACCTGCAATAGCAGCGGATCGGGTTGCTGATCGCCCTCGCCGGTATAGAGCCGGAACTGCCCGCCCGCCTTGAGATCACCCGCCGCGCCGCGTAGCAGATTGCCATCGGCCCAGATGCGCCCGACCGACTGGATCGGACGGCTGGCGAGCGCCACTGCGAAGGAGGCGGTGTAGCTGAAGGTCGTGACCGACGGTCTGCCCTTGCCACCGCCCTGGGTCTGTTTGTGCTCGACGAGAGCGGTCGCCCAGATCACCGAACCGGCCACCCGCATTTGCCCGAAGTGGCGCGGCAATGCGGTGCCATAGCTTGATGCGGTGGCGGCCAATTCCTTGAGACGGGGGCCTTCGCGATTGCCGTTGCCGAAGATCAGCGAATCGACCTGTCGCCCCGCCAGCGCGCCGATTGCGCCGCCAAGCGGCCCGCCGAACAGCGTGCCGAGCGCGCTGAAAACCAGGGTTGCCATTGTTATTCCTTAATTTCGGCGGCAATCCGCCAATGCTGCAGGACCGGCCATTCCGCAGGAAATTCGCCGCAGATGACCTGCCGAAGGCCGGCATGGGCATGGACAAAATTCTCGTTTCCGGCCGCAATGAGCAGATGGAACTGGCATGGCCCGGCGCGGACCAGCGCGACATCCCCGGCGGCGAACGGTCCTGCGACCGGTGCAAAACCGTTGCCATCAACGTATTCGCCCAATTCCGGCAAGATGCGGTTGCGCAGCACATAGCCACCCGGCAATCGCGCCGTTGTTCCGCAGGCCGCCAGTGCCGCTGCGAGCACGCCGACACAATCGAGCCCGGTTGCCGGATCGCGGCCGTGCAAGCGGAACGGCGCGCCGACCAGAGCCATGGCTTGCGCCGCCAGTTCTTCGCCGGTCATTGCGCCTCTGTTCATTGGGGGGGCGGTGGGTAGCGGTAGATCTGGTCGTTACCAGGAAGGAACGGCTCGCCCTGAAAATTCACCGCATTGGCAAAGCGGGTGGAGCAAGTGTCGAGCCGGTGGTCGCAGCCCTCGCGCACCAGCGCGCGCAAACCCGGTGTCAGCGCGGGGCTGAGCGGCTCGTCGAGTATCAGTCCCGAAGTGTTGGCCGCCAGTATTGCCATGGTCCTCCCTGCATGCGGCCCATCGAGCCAGCGCAGCGAGCCGAGTGCCAGATTTGCCGGTGCAGGAGTGGTGGTTAAGGTCACACTGTTGGCGACGAGGTCGAAGGTGCTCAGCACCGCCTCATGGGTGAAGCGCACCGCCGCAAGCGTGCAGCCCGGTCCGCAAAATTGCGCGCGGCAGGCGGGGCTGGTGCGCGGGATTGGATCGAGCTGGAGCTCGGCCTTGCGCGATTGCAGCTCGGCAGTGAACTTGCCCGATTCTTCCATCACGCTGCCGATCGCGCCGCGATAGAGCACCTCGCGCGTCCCGCTTTCCCAATCGACCAGGCCGATCAGCACGCGCGCCCCGTCGAAGCGGCCGCCTGAGAGATCGGCAGCGGCAATCGAATCATGGCTGAGCGCGCCTTCGACCTCGGCGCTGTCGGGCTCGAAGCGGGCCGAACGGCGGATCGAGGAGGGGACCATGCCCGGCGATGCACTGTGCAGCACCCCATCGAACCACAGATCGTGGTCGTGGGTAGTGAAGCCCAGGGTCACCCCGTCACGGCGCAGCACGCGCCAGAAGGCTGCGGTGGCCTCCAGCTTCTGCGAAAACCAGACCCTGCTCATGCTGCCTCGCGGATTTCGATCACCGGCACGCTCGGTGCCTCGCCGGCAGCAAAGGCGGCACCGGCCACTTCCAGCCTGTCGTCGGCGAAGCGCACCGGTACGTCGAACAGGAAACCGGCGCGAACCGCCGCGCCGGATGCGGGCGGCGTGGCAAAGCTGACGATGCCGCCGTCGAGCAGCGTCCAGCCGCTGGTCACGGCGGTCCCGCCGACGCTGACCAGCAGCGTTTCGCCACGCGGCCGGGTGATCCGGCGCTGCTGCACTACATCGCCCTCGCCGTAATGTTTGAGCAGTTGGAAGTCGGATGCGACGCCGTTGCCGGTGCCAAGAAGCTCGTCAGTCGCGCCGGGCGCATCGACCATATTGTTCGAGCTGAAATCGGACGGATCGCGCAGACGGAAGCCGCGCGCCGCGCCGCGCCGGGCGCGGAAGAACGCGATCAGCACGCCGAGTTCGGCTTCCGAGCGGATACCCGGCCCGACATCGAAGTGCAGCCGCGCATCCGACCACAGGCTGTTACGCCGCTCAAAGCCCGAGGCTGTGACGGCAACGCTGGTGGAGAACTCGGGGATGATCGTCGCGTCGCGGCCCAGCGCCAGCGGATAGAGAATGTCGTCGAAGGCTTGCATGTCCTCGGTGTCCTGTGAATCGGCCAGTGATTGGGGCAGCCGGACGAAGCCATCGCGGTTGACCTGCGGCAGCGCCCAGATGAAGATTTCGTGCGGATTGCGGAGTAAGGCCTCGTCGACCCCGGCGTCGATCCGCCGCCACAAGTCCTGCTGCTCGTGGAGCAGGACAAAGCCGGCGAAATAATCCTGCTGCTCGGGCGGATAGCCGAGCCGCTGGTTGAGCGCCTGATACCCCGCGCGGCGATAGGCATCTGCGCCCTGGGTCAGCCAGTCGTAGTCCTCCACCTGCAACCGGTCGAAGGCGGGCGTTGCCCACCCAGTCGGCAGATCGGCTCGCCGCGCTTCGGGCATATCGGGCGCGAGCAGGGTCGGCGGGAAGACCAGCAGCAGCGCTTCCACCGGATCGGGCGCTGCTGCCGTCCTTGCGGCCTGGACCAGTGCCGCAGTTGAATCCGCCAGCAAGGCACCCGCCGCATCGAGCAGCGCCGTCTGCACCGCATCAAGTGGCTGGCGCAAATCGGATATCTCGACCGGATCGCCGCCGAATGCAGCCTTGGCGGCATCGTCGTAGATGCAGATCCGGCCATCGGAAAATATCCACCACCACGGCTCGCCGACCTGAAAACGCACGGCAACATCTGCCTCCTGCATCAGGCCGACAAACTCGACAGCCGCCGATTGCAGCCAGGCCATCGCCTCGGTCTTGGCAGGCGAGAGCAGCGCCGAT
>JAHFPT010000121.1 GCA_023266625.1 Novosphingobium sp.
GGCAAGGGCAAGACCTGGGCTCGTCTGGCCCATGCGGTCGGCGCTATCCCGCTGGCGATGATCATGCGCATGCAGGCGCGCGCGGCTGGGGTCGCGGCCAATGACAGCTTCTTTGGCAAGACCGACGATGGCTTCATCACCGAGGAACTGCTGCTGAGCCTGGCAGAATATTTGCCCGAGGGCGTCACCGAACTCGGCCTCCACCCGGCGACCGAGACCTGGCGCGGTGCGCATTGTCCGCCGCCGCATTGGCGGCAGGCCGGGGAGCTGGCGGCGCTGACCAGCCCGCGCGTGCGCGCAGCGATCGAACAGCGCGGCATTGTGCTGCAACGCTGGGCGGATATTGCTTGAGCGACACCCCCGCCGGACTGCGCTGGTCCCGCGCGGCGCTGGGGGCGCTGGGGGCAGTGGCATTGCTCGGGCTGGTGCTGGCCTCGGCCAATTTGCGCGAAGTTCTGGCGGCGGCGGTGGGGCAGGTCACGCTGCTATCGGTTCTGGCAACTCTTCCGGGTCAAGTGGCGGCGCAATTGATCTGTGCCGCAGCCCTGCGCGCCCTTCGGCCCGGCGTTGGCTACCTTGCCTGCCTCGCCTCGCGGCTGCTGCGCGACGCCAGCGGCAATCTGCCGATCTCGCCGCCCGGCTTCAGCGCGGTCATCGGCGCGCGCGCACTGGTGTTGGCCGGGGGTGAGACACGCGCGGCAATCAGCGCCAGCGCGCTCGACAAAGTCGCCGAAACCGCCGCGCAAATGCCCTTTATCGCACTTGCGGTATGGGTGCTGTGGCACCAATGGCCGAAGGCATTGGAACTGTCGCAAGGCTCGGCCGCAATTGCCATAGGCATCGTCCTCGCGTTGGTGTTTGGCGTCGCTCTCTGGCGCAGGTTCGGCGCGAGATCGCAGCTCGAGGCTCGGCTTGTCGCGGAATGGCGCATGCTCGTCGCGCAAGCGCGCCAACAGCGAATCGGCCTGCCGCTGTGCCTTGCCCTGCACGTCCTCGCCTGGCTGTCGGGCGGGGTGCAGATATGGATGGCGGCCTGGGCGCTGGGTTACGACTTGAACCTGTTCGAGGCGATTGCCGTCGAAAGCGCCGCCTATGCCGGGCGCGCGGTGTTTTTCTTCATTCCAGCCGGGCTGGTCAGCCAGGAGGCCGGGCTGCTCGCCGCCGGGCTGGTCTTCGGCCTGACCGCGCCGCAGGCGCTGGCGCTGGGCCTGGTACTGCGGCTGCGCGATATGCTGATGGCGGGTGGGCTGCTGATCTGGCCGCTGATGGAATGGCGGCGGCGGAGGAGTTAGGGTTTGGGCGCGGCTTGCGTTGCCGGATCGACCAGCGGATCGTCGAACCCTTTGCTGGCCGGGGCCTCCCCATCATGCGCCTTGAGTTCGGCGATTTCGCCCGCGCGGTCCTGCAAAAAGTTGGCGCGCAGGGCGGCATAGGGATCGACCGAGTCCTCTCTGAAAATTCGCAAGTCGTCATCGTTTTCGACACGCTGATCGAGGCCGCTGATCACGGTCAGGATCGTTCCGGATTTGCCCAGTTTCGGTCGCGTGCGGAAATAGGGGCTTCTGCCATTGGGATGGATAAGCTTGTGGAGGTTGCGGTCGAGGAAATAGGAATCGCCATATTCACCGGCGGAATCCCTGAGCGTGGTCGGACCCAGAACCGGCACATAGACGTATATCAGCGGGCCAATGCCGTAATAGCCCAGCGTGTCGCCAAATCCATTGTTGCGATGCGCAATGTGAAACGGCTCGCGCTTGGCAATGTCGAACAGTCCGCCGAGCCCCAGCACCGAATTGACGAGGAAGCGGCCCAGAGTGCGAATGGCGCGCTTTGGCCTCATCTGTATAATATCATTGATAAAAACTATGGGTTCGCCAAAATTCGAGATGGCATTGCGCGCGCCATCGCGGGCGGGCTTGGGCACTATTGTCTTATAGACCATCGCCGCCGGGCGGATGACAAAGCGGTCGATCGGCTGGCTGATTGCATAGGATATGCGGTTGATCCCTTCGAGCGGATCGGGAAAGCTTTTGGGCGCTGCCAGATCGATGTCGTCGAGCGAGGCCGATGGGTCGGCTGTTGCGCTGGCGGTGGCTGGCGTGGCGGGATCGCCGAGGGGGGCGGCAGGGGCTGGCGCGGGAGCTAGTGGTTCCGCCGCCACAATACCCTTTTGCTCCGCCGAAAGCGACGCCGCCGCTGCGACAAATGGCGGCAGGGCTGCGCTCTGGCTCGCCGGGGTCGCCGTCAGCGCGGCTAGCGCAAGGTGCGCAGCGAGCATCGGATCATGCAGCTTCCTTGCGGCGGCGCAAGAAGTCGAAGAATTCGACGCCTTCGCGCAGCCGCCGCTTCATCATGTCCCAGTCGCACAGCATCTCGGCGACAATCGAGCCGATCTTGCGCGGGCGGAAGTAGAAGCGCTTGTAGAACTCTTCGACCTTGTCGAAAATCACCGATGCCGGGAGATGTGGATAGGATAGCTGGGCAATCTGGTTGCCGCCATCGTCGAGCAGATGATCGGTGCCATCGAACCAGTTGTTTTCGGTTGCCTGCTTGAACAGGAAGGTGCCCGGATAGGGCGCGGCGAGGCTGACCTGGATGGTGTGCGGATCGATTTCCTTGGCGTAGTTGATCGTCTCCTCGATGGTTTCCAGTGTCTCACCGGGCAGTCCGAGGATGAAAGTGCCGTGGATGACGATGCCAAGCTCGGTGCAATCCTTGGTGAACTGCCGGGCGACGTCGGTGCGTAACCCCTTCTTGATGTTGTGGAGGATTTGCTGGTTGCCGCTTTCGTAGCCGACCAGCAGCAGGCGCAGGCCGCCTTCTTTCATTGCTTTCAGCGTCTCGTAGGGCACGTTCGCCTTGGCATTGCAGCTCCAGCTGACCGGGAAACCCGGCTTGCCAAAGCCGAGCTTGCCCATCTCTCCCGCGAGTTCGGCGACGCGTTCGCGGGCATCGGTCAGCGTATCGTCGTCGAAGAAGATTTCCTTCACTTGCGGCATTTCGCGCAGGATGTACTGGATTTCCTCGATCACTTTGGGGATCGAACGGGTGCGGTAATTGTGTCCGCCGACGGTCTGCGGCCACAGGCAGAAGGTGCAGCGGCTCTTGCAGCCGCGCCCGGTGTAGAAGCTGACATAGGGGTGCTTGAGATAGCCGCCGAAATATTTCTCGATGGTCAGGTCGCGCTTGTAGATCGGCGAGACCATCGGCAGATCGTCCATGTTCTCGATCATCGCGCGGTCGGGGTTGTGGACGATGCTGCCGTCGTCTGCGCGCCAGCTGATGCCCTGCACGTCCCTGAGCGGCATGCCCTTGGCGACATCGACCACGGTATAATCGAACTCATTGCGGCAGACGAAATCGATCGCCTTGCTGGCTTTCAGTGATTTCTCCGCCTCGACTGCCACTTTTGCGCCGATAAAACCGATCATTGCGCCGGGATTGCGCGCCTTGATCAGTTCGGCGGTGCGAACGTCCTGGGGGAAGCTGGGGGTCGAGGTGTGGAGGATCACCAGCTCCTTGCCATCGACCTCATGCTTGATATCATCCCATGACAAATCATGCGCCGGAGCATCGATCAGCTTTGAGCCTTCGACCATGGCGGCGGGCTGGGCCAGCCAGGTCGGATACCAGAAGCTCTTGACCTCGCGCTTCATCTGATAGCGCGCGCCGGCACCGCCATCATATCCGTCGAACGAAGGAGCCTGGAGGAAGAGGGTAGGTTTCATGAAATTTCCGATGTGGATGTATTAGGTGTCGGGGGATTTCGGTCCGCAATGCGACCGTTGCCCACTATTCTAAGTTGGCTGCCGCGCCAATCAATCTTTCTGGTGACAAGACTGGTGATATACACCGCAAATTCGAGGCAATCGGCAATTGGCAGCAGGCAGATGAACCTGCTGCGAACGCCGCCGATGCGGTCTGCGCTATGTGCGACAAGCAAACGCGCTGCCAGCGCCAGAACGATGAGCGCCGCGCCCGGCAGTGGCAGGAAGATCGTCGCCAGCAAGGCAAAGGCCAGCGCATGGGTCACCCCCGATCCGGCATGGCGCTTGGGCGCGACCGCGCGGATCGTCGCCGACCAGCGCAGATGGTGATGCCACAGCGCGGAAAAACTGGTGTCGGCACAGGCGTGAGTCAGCAGCATCGGCGGCACAGCAACCTTTAGCCCCAGCGCGGCAACCGCATCGCCAATCGCATAATCGTCCGCCAGAACATCGGCGAAGCGTGCGAAACCGCCAATCGCCTCGAGCGTTTCGCGCCGAATCGCGATGGTCGATCCCATGCAGGGTTGGGCGATGGCCGTCGAAAGCCCCATCACCATATTCGGCAGCCCGGTATAGCTGATCGCCGCAGCGCTGATCGCCGACCACACTCCGGCATCGCCCCGGCCGTTGTAGAGACAGGTGACCGCGCCAATTCCCGGCGCATCGAGCGCGGCGAGCAGTGTTGCAAGATAGTCGGGACCGACCATCATATCGCTATCGGACAATACCAGAATGTCGTGGCGCGTTGCGGCCATCATCGCGGCAATATTGCCGATCTTGGCATTGGCCCCGGCCAGGCGCGGGCCGGTCGTCAGGGCGATATCCGCCAGCGGATGCGCCCGGCGCAGCGCGGTGACGGTTGCGACTGCCGGATCGTCAGCGTGGCCAACACCAAACACCGCCTGCACCGGCCCGGCATAGTGCTGATCGAGAAAGCCTGCGAGATTGTCGGCAAGGCGCGGTTCCGCGCCATGCAGCGGCTTGAGCAGGGTTACAGCCTGCTGGCCCGCGCCTATCGGTGCTGGGCGCTTTGCAGTTCTGGCAAAAAACCGCCGCAATGCCGCCAGCGCGATCAGCTGATAGCCGATCCCGATCACCGCCAGCGCAGCGAAAACATATCCGGTCCCGACAGCCAGGCTCATCGCCGCGCCCCTACACCGCTTCCACGCCTGCGCAAAACCTTCTAGGGCCTTCGCGTGGCAGGCGATCTAACCGTAGTAACCGGCGTAGCGGGCTTTGTCGGCGCAGCCGTGGCGCGCGCGCTGGCGGCGAGTGGGCGCAAGCTTCGCGGCGTAGTGCGCGCGTCGAGCGACCAGACCAACCTCGCCGATTTCCCCGGCGAACTGGCCCTTGCCGATCTGCGCGACAAGGCAAGTGTCGCCCGCGCGATGGCCGGGGCCAGCGAGGTCTTCCATGTCGCCGCAGACTACCGCGTCTGGGCACGCGACCCCGAGGACATCGTCCGCAACAATCTGGCGATGACCAGTGCCGTCATGGAGGCAGCGCTGGGCGCGGGCGTGGGCCGGGTGGTCTATACCAGCAGCGTTGCGACGCTGCTCCCCGATCCAGCCGGTGCGGCAGACGAAAACCGTCCCGCGCGCCCCGAACAGGCTACCGGGGCCTACAAGCGCAGCAAGGTCGTTGCCGAACGGCTGGTCGAGCGCATGGTTGCCGAGCAGGGTCTTCGAGCCGTGATCGTCAACCCCTCCACCCCGATCGGCCCGCGCGACGTCAAGCCGACGCCGACCGGGCGGATCATCGTCGAGGCGGCGAACGGCGGCATGCCGGCCTATGTCGATAGCGGGCTGAATCTCGTCCATGTCGACGATGTCGCGCAGGGGCATCTGCTGGCGGCAGAGAAGGGGCAGATTGGCGAGCGTTATATCCTTGGCGGGCAGGACGTGCCGCTCTCGGCGATGCTGACGGAAATTGCCCGCATCCTCGGCCGCAAGCCGCCCAAGGTTGAATTGCCGGTCGCGCCGCTGTTCCCGCTCGCCTGGGCGGCCGAGCAATGGGCGCGGGTTTCCGGCAAAGAGCCGTTCCTGACCCTCGATTCGCTGCGTATGGCACGGCACCACATGTATTATACCTCGGCCAAGGCGGAACGCGAACTGGGCTATCAGGCGCGGCCCTATGCAGCGGCGCTGGGCGATGCGCTGGACTGGTTCCGTGCGCTGGGGATGATCCGGTGATTGCGATTGGCTTGGTGTCGCTGCTGATCTGGGCAGGGCTGTGCGCCACCGGGTTTTGGCTGTGCCTTGAGCGTGACGACCGCATCAATGGCGCTGCTCCAGAGCAATGGCCCGATGTCGTCGCAGTGGTCCCGGCGCGCAATGAAGCGGATGTCATTGCGCGATCGCTCGGGAGTCTTGCGATGCAGGATTATCCTGGCAGTTTCCGGATTGTGCTGGTCGATGACAACAGCGAGGATGGGACTGGGCAGATTGCGCGGGGCATGGGCAGCGCGGGCCCTTCGACAAGCTCAGGGCGAGCGGGTGTTGGAATCAAGTCCTTAGACCCGCTCAGCCTGAGCTTGTCGAAGGCCATGCGCTGCGCAGTGACCGTGCTCGACGGTAAGCCGCTCCTTCCCGGCTGGACCGGCAAGCTCTGGGCTTTGTCGCAAGGCATCGCGCAGGCCGGTACGCCGCAATACCTATGGCTCACCGACGCCGATATCGAACACGCGCCGGATACGCTGCAAAGGCTTGTCACCATCGCCGAGGGCAAACAGCGCAAGCTGGTTTCCTTCATGGCGCAGTTGCATTGCCGGACCTGGCCCGAGCGGTCTCTGGTCCCGGCTTTCATCTATTATTTCATGATGCTCTACCCGTTCAATTGGGTGAACCGGCGGGGCGGGTGGGCGCAAAAAATCGCTGCGGCGGCGGGGGGCTGCGTGCTTGTCGAGCGCGAGACGCTGGAGGCGGCGGGCGGCATTGCCGCGATCCGGGGGGCGCTGATCGACGATTGCGCACTTGGTGCGCTGATCAAGCGGCAAGCGCCGATCTGGTTGGGCCTGACCCACCGCTCGCGCAGAATCCGGCCCTATCGAAGTGCGGGCGAAATCGGGCAGATGATCGCCCGCTCGGCCTATGCCCAGCTGCGCAATTCGCCGTTGTTTCTGGTGGTGACGGTAGCCGGGCTGGTGCTGATGTTCGCCGTGCCGGTGTGGCTGATGCTGCTGGGCCAAGGCACGGCCCGGATCGCCGGATGTCTGTCTTTCGCGCTGATGGCGCTGATGGTTCAGCCAATCCTGCGCTTTTACCGCCTCTCGCCGCTGTGGGGGCTGGCGCAGCCGCTGGTTGGCCTGTTCTACACCGGCTGTGTGCTGTGGTCGGGCTGGCAGCACTGGCGGGGGCGTGGCGGCATGTGGAAGGGCCGGGCGCAGGCGCCAAAACGGACTAGCCCGGTGGCCCAAGTGGTTTCTGGGAAATGAGCGAGCTCGATTCCGGAAAGCGCCACAGGGACGAGAACTTCCCCGTCGCCTCATGGTTGCTCAAGCGCGACTATCGCGCGCCGATCCTCAGCTTCTACCGGTTCGCCCGCGCGGCGGACGATATTGCCGATCATCCCTCCGCGCTGCCCGAGGACAAACTCGCGCGCCTCGCCAATATGCGTGCCGGGCTGACCGGGCAGGGCGCTCCCGAAGCCATGGCACTGGCCGAGGCGGCGCGGGTGCGCGGTCTCGATCTGGTCCACGCGCAGGAACTGCTCGATGCCTTTGTTCAGGATGTGACTGTCCACCGCTATGCCGACTGGGAAGGGCTGATCGGCTACTGCCGCCTTTCTGCGATGCCGGTCGGCCGCTTCGTGCTCGACGTTCACGGCGAGGACCGGGCGATCTGGCCGCTGTCCGATGCGCTCTGCGCCGCTTTGCAGGTGATCAATCACTTGCAGGATTGCGGCAAGGATTATCGCGCAATCGACCGGGTCTATCTGCCGACGGGCCGGCTGGAAGCGGCGGGGATCGGCGTCGAGGCACTCGCAGAACCCAGCGCGTCGCCCGAACTGCGCGGCGTGATTGTTGGCCTTGCCGAACAGACCATGCTGCTGCTCCAGCGAAGCGCCCCCTTTGCTGCCCATGTCAGGGACCGGCGACTTTCCGCCGAAGTTGCGGTGATCCAGCGCCTTGCCGAAGACTTGACCGGGCTGTTGCTCACTCGCGACCCCTTGAGCGAGAAGGTCCACCACTCTAAGCCCCGCGCCGCCAGCCTCGCGCTCGGGGCGATGCTGCGCAACCTATTCGCGAAGGGCAGGGCGTGAGCGAACCAGTTACTGCCGAACAGCTCAAGGCCGCCGTCTCAGGCAGCTCGTTCTATGCGGGCATGCGCATCCTGCCCAAAGCGGAGCGCGAGGCGATGTTCGCGATCTATGGCTTCTGCCGCATGGTCGACGATATCGCCGACGATCTACAAGGCGCGCCCAGCGACCGCGCAGCGGCTTTGGTGCAGTGGCGCTGCGATATCGAGGCGCTCTACGCCGGGGGTGATCCGGGGCAGGCCGCTTTCCTTGCCGAAGCCATGCGCGGCTTTCGGCTCGACAAGGCCGATTTCATCGCCGTGATCGACGGCATGCAGATGGATCTCGATAGCGACATCCGCTGGCCTCCCTTCACCGAGCTCGACCTCTATTGCGACCGCGTCGCCTCGGCCGTCGGGCGGTTGTCGGTGCGGGTGTTCGGTATGGAGCGCGATCCGGGGCTGGCACTCGCGCATCACCTTGGCCGGGCACTGCAACTGACCAACATCCTGCGCGATATCGATGAGGATGCCGGAATCGGCCGGGTCTATCTGCCGCTCGAGGCGCTGGAGGCCGCAGGAATCGTGCCGACCACGCCCGAGGCGCTTGTCGCTGAGCCCAACCTCGACAAGGCCGCGCGCTGGCTTGCCGCGCACGCGCAGCAACATTTCGCCGAGGCGCACGCCATCCTCGCCGCCCGGCCGAAAGGGAGGCTGATCGCGCCGAAGTTGATGGACGCGGCCTATTCGCGGATTTTGCAGCGCATGCTGGCGCAAGGCTGGGCACCACCGCGCCAGCGCGTTCGCACCAGCAAGCTCGCGTTGCTGTTCACCTTGGCACGGCTATGGCTGACAGGGTGACTGCTCCCGCCGAAGCCTATGTCGTCGGAGCGGGTCTTGCAGGCCTGTCAGCCTCCATCGAACTAGCGCGCGCCGGGGTGAAGGTGCGCCTCGCCGACAGCGCGCCGCGCGCGGGCGGACGCTGCCGCTCGTACCACGATCCGGCGTTGGGCATGGTTATCGACAATGGCAATCACTTCACCTTCTCGGGCAACCGTGCCGTCGCGCATTATCTTGAAGTGATCGGCAGCGCGGGCGGTCTGATCGGGCCTGACCATGCCACATTCGCCTTCCACGATCTGGCAGACGACAGCCGCTGGACCCTGTCGGTCAACGACGGTCGGCTGCCCTGGTGGGTGTTCTCGACCAAGCACCGTACTCCCGGAACCAGCCTTGCCGATCATCTGCCGCTTGCGCGACTGGCCATGGCAAAGCGCGAGGGGCGCAGCATCGGCGATCTGGTGCAGACGCACGGCAGCTTCTGGCGGCGCGTGGTCGAGCCGATGATGCTGGCGGTGCTCAATTGCCCGGCGGCGCAAGGTTCCGCCTGGCTGGCGGCGCGGTTCCTGCGCGAATCCTTCCTGCGCGGCGGGCGTGCCTGCCGGACCATGGTTGCCCATCCGACGCTCGATGCGGTGTTCATCGATCCGGCGCTGGCCTGGCTGCACCTGCGCGGCACTACGCCCCGCTTCGGCGAGCGGCTGCGCGCGATCCGCTTTGAGGGCGATAGGGCCGTAGCGCTCGATTTCGGCGATCGTAGCGAGAAGGTGGGCGATGCGGCAGTAATCCTCGCAGTGCCGCCGTGGGTGGCGGGCGAGGTGGTGCCGGGGCTGACAGTGCCAGACCGCTTCTGCGCGATTCTCAATGCCCATTTCGCGTATATTCCCCCAGAAGACGCACCGCCGATTACTGCCCTGCTCGGTGGGACTTCGCAGTGGCTGGTGTGCCACGACAATCGCGTCTCGGTCACGATCAGCGGCGCGGACGACATAATCGACCAGGACCGCGAGGCGCTGGCGCGGCAAATCTGGGCTGAGGTTCAGCGCACGCTCGGCATCGATGCGCCGATTCCCGCCTGGCAGATCGTCAAGGAAAAACGCGCCACCTTCGCCGCCACGCCCGATCAGGATGCGCTGCGGCCACCCGCGCGCACCCGCTGGCGCAATCTGTTCCTCGCCGGAGACTGGGTGCAGAACGGCCTGCCAGCGACCATCGAAGGCGCGCTCAGGTCAGGCGACAGTGCCGCGCGCTTGGCCTTGGGGCAGCTGCCCCGCTATAGGGCGGGGTGATGACGACGAGGATACTACTTTCCTTCTCCTCTCCCCGGCGGGGAGAGGTAGCGCAGCTTGCGGGCTTGCCCGCTAGCGTAGCTGGGAGAAGGGGTTCTACCCTCTCGAGCTCAGAACCCCCTCTCCAACTTCGGCTAGGCGACAAGTCGCCAAGCCTTCGTATGCTCTCCCCTCAGGGAGAGGGGAAGCTGTGGATGCCATGACTGCTCCACGCGATACCCTAGATGCAGCAATCTCCCGCTCCTCCTCTGCGCTCTTCAACGCGCAGCGCGAGGATGGCCACTGGGTGTTCGAACTCGAAGCCGACGCCACCATCCCCGCCGAATATGTCCTGCTGCGCCACTATCTCGGCGAACCGGTGGATAGCGCGATGGAAGCCAAAGTGGCCACCTATCTGCGCCGCCGCCAGTCTGCGGTGCACGACGGCTGGCCGCTCTATCACGATGGCTCCTTCGATATCAGCGCAACGATCAAGGCTTACTATGCGCTCAAGATGATCGGTGATGCACCCGATGCCCCCCACATGGCCCGCGCCCGTGCCGCGATCCTCAAGGCAGGCGGGGCGGAAGCGGGCAATGTCTTCACCCGCATTCAGCTGGCGCTGTTCGGTGCCGGCGCGTGGAAGGCAGTGCCGACCATCCCGCCCGAGCTGATGCTCGCGCCGCGCTGGTTTCCGGTCCACCTCACCAAAATATCCTACTGGGCACGAACCGTAGTAGTGCCGCTGCTGGTGCTCTGCGCGCTGAAGCCCCGCGCGAAGAACCCCAAGGGCGTCAAGGTCGACGAGCTGTTCAGCGGCAGGCCCGCCCGGCTCTCCAGCCAGGCGGCGCATGTTCACAGAGGCTGGAAGCTGTTCTTCGACGGGCTGGATTTCATCCTCACCCATGGCGATGGCCTGTGGCCGCGCGCACTGCGCAAACGCGCGATCCGTCTGTGTGAAGAGTGGGTGATCGAGCGGCTCAACGGCGAGGACGGGCTCGGCGCAATCTATCCGGCGATGGCCAACAGCGTGATGATGTTCGACGCGCTCGGCTATGCCGAAGACCATCCCCATCGCGCCATCGCGCGAAAATCGGTCGAGAACCTTCTGGTGGTCAAAGACGAGGAAATCTACTGCCAGCCCTGCGTCTCGCCAGTCTGGGACACCGCGCTTGCTGCCCATGCCATGCTGGAAGTCGGCAGCGAGGAAGCGGTCAGCCGCGCCCATAGAGCGCTCGACTGGTTGAAGCCCTTGCAGGTGCTCGACGTCGCCGGCGACTGGGCCGATCAGCGCCCGGATTTGCGCCCCGGCGGCTGGGCCTTCCAGTATAACAACGCTTACTACCCCGATCTGGATGATACCGCCGTTGTCGTCATGGCGATGGACCGCGCGGAAGGTCTGCGCGGCGGCGCGGACACCGAAGCCATCGCCCGCGCCCGCGAATGGGTCGAAGGCATGCAAAGCCGTGCCAAAAATGGAGATTGGGGCGGCTGGGGCGCATTCGATGCCGATAACGACAAACTCTATCTCAACAATCTCCCCTTCGCCGATCACGGCGCACTGCTCGACCCGCCGACCGCCGATGTCGGCGCGCGCTGCGTCTCGATGCTGGCGCAGCTTGGCGAGCCGATTGATTCGCCAAGGATGAAGGCGGCGCTCGCATGGCTGGAGCGGGAGCAGGAGGCGGAAGGCAGCTGGTTCGGGCGCTGGGGGGTGAACTATGTCTATGGCACCTGGTCGGTGCTCTGCGCGCTGGGACGGGCAGGGATCGGGCGGGAGCATCCGATGATTGCCAAGGCCGTCGCATGGCTGAAGGCCATTCAGAACCCCGACGGGGGCTGGGGCGAGACATGCGATTCCTATTCGCTCGACCGCAAGGGCCACGAACCGGCATCCTCGACAGCTTCGCAGACCGCATGGGCGGTGCTTGGGCTGATGGCAGTGGGCGAGGTCGGCGCGCCCGAAGTCGAGCGCGGCATCCAATGGCTCACCAGCCATCAGGAGGCAGATGGCCTCTGGGGCCAGGAACTCTACACCGGCGGCGGATTTCCGCGCGTGTTCTATCTGCGCTACCACGGCTACCCCAAATATTTCCCGGTCTGGGCGCTCGCCCGCTACCGGAACCTGAGGCAGGCCAATACGGACCAGGTCACTTGGGGGATGTGAAACACATCCTCGCGGTCACCGGGACCAGGCGTGAGGCCGGCGTTTTGCGCCAGGCGGGGGTGACGGCAATTGCCATTGGCGGATCGAGCGGCGCGCTAGACGGCGCATTGGCCGCGCAAGGCGGCGCATTGGCTGCCATTCTGAGTTTCGGCATGGGCGGAGCACTCGACCCGGATTTGCGGATTGGCGACTGGGTAATCGGCCAGCGGGTTTGCGGCACGCTAGAAGCCGAATGCGATGCTGCCTGGGCTGCGGCCCTTGCGCGCCAGCTGCCGGGTGCGCGCCTTGGTGCATGTTACGCCGATGGGCGCTTGATTGGAGATAGTCAGGAAAAACAAAAGCTTTGGCAGGATCACTGCGCGCTCGCCGCAGATATGGAAAGCCATCTTGTCGCCGCCGCAGCCGCGCGAATTGGCATCCCTTTCGCCATTCTGCGCTGCATATCGGACGAAGCTGCGGTTACCCTGCCGCCTGCAATTGCTGTGGCGATGCGGCCCGATGGCGGATTGGCGCTGGGCACAATATTCAAGTCCATCCTGAATAATCCGGCACAACTATCTAAACTAGTGAAAAGTTTCGTCCGCTTTAACCGTGCCTTCGCGTCATTGAAATCCGGCGCAAATCTAGCCTTCGATCACCGCTGATCAGGCCGCGACCCGCGAGGCACGACGAAATCCCTCAGGATCCTCAACCTTTATCCGCTCCATCACCTGTTCGACTTGAGCTGTATGGACGTCATCCGCCTTGCGCTGCTTCGACAGGTCGATATCCGGGGCCATCGGGCCGTCTGTCTTCACCCCGCCCAGCGCCACCTTAAGGAATTCGATCGGCCGCCGCATCGAATCCGCAGCTGCCGTGCCCTCGAAACCGCAATGCACCATGCAATTGGCGCATTTCTCGTATTTTCCGACGCCGTAGTCGTCCCAGTCGGTGTCTTCCATCAGTTCGCGGAAGCTTTGGACATAACCTTCGCCGACCAGATAGCAGGGCTTCTGCCAGCCAAACACAGTGCGTAGCGGCATCGACCAGGGAGTGCATTCATAGCTGCGGTTGCCGGCGAGAAAATCGAGGAACAGCGGCGAATTGGTGAATTTCCATGCCTTGCCGCCCCTGCCAAGCTTGAACAGGTCGCGGAACAGGGTCTTGGTGCGTTCGCGGTTGAGGAAATGCTCCTGATCGGGCGCGCGCTCATAGGCATAGCCGGGCGAGATCGTCGTCTCGACGCCGCGCGCAGCCATGATGTCGAGAAAGCCAGCAAGTCGCTCGGGATCGGCATCGTTGAACACGGTGCAGTTGATCTGCACGCGGAAGCCCTTGGCCAGCGCGAGGTCGATGGCCTCCATCGCGGTATCATAGACCCCGTCCTGGCAAACCGACTTGTCGTGCATCTGCTGGTCACCATCGAGGTGTATCGACCAGGTGAAATAGTCAGACGGCTGATAATCGTCGATTTTCTTCTTGAGCAGCAAGGCGTTGGTGCACAGAATGACGAACTTCTTGCGGGCGATATAGCCCTTGACGATCTGCGGCATGTCCTTGTGCAGCAGCGGTTCTCCGCCCGCGATTGACACCGCCGGAGCGCCGCTTTCGTCAATCGCGCCCATGCATTCGTCGTAGGACAGCCGCCGGTTGAGGATCGCGTCGGGATAGTCGATCTTGCCGCAGCCCTTGCAGGCGAGATTGCAGCGCAGCAGTGGCTCGAGCATCAGCACCAGCGGATATTTGCCGCCCTTGATCTGGTTCTTGATCGCGTGGCTGCCGATGCGCAGGACCTGGGTCAGGGGAAGGGTCATGGAATACTCGATTGCTGCGGGTCACGGCCCATACAGGCAAATGGCCATTTTTTACAAACGCAGAATGTTTCCGATCCACACGCCAGTGTATTTTCGCGTTCATCCGCACTACAGACAGGGGCTGCTAGGGGAGCCGGGCAATCCGGATGGAGCACCATGAACAAGTCACTTGTCGCAATAATGGCGCTGGCGCTGGCATCGCCGCCCGCCTTCGCCCAACCCGCCGATCCTGCGTCTGGGACGGTGCAGGCGTTGAACAATGGCTTGCTGACTATCATGCGCGCAGGCAGCGCGGCGGGCCAGGCGGGACGCGCCCGGTCGATCGCGCCGGTGGTCGATCGCACTTTCGACATTCCGTTGATGACGCGGCTGTCGGTCGGACCCAGCTGGCCGACCATTGCCCCGGGTGACCAGACCGCGCTGGTCGCCGCCTTCCGGGCACTGACCGTCGCGCAATATGCCAAGAATTTCGACGGCTTCTCGGGCGAGAGTTTTACCATTGTGCCGCAGGTCGAGACGCGCGGCGGCGATAAACTTGTGCGCACTACGCTGGTGGTCCCAACGGGGGCGCCGGAGGCGCTCAACTATCGGCTGCGGCAGAGCGGCGGGCAGTGGAAGATCATCGACGTCTATTACCGCAATGCGATCAGCCAACTGGCCACCCGCCGTTCGGAATTCGCCCGCCCGCTGGCCACCGGCGGTGCTCCGGCGCTGATCGCGCATCTCAACCGGCTGGCGGCGAGGCCGAATTAATCGCTATTTGCGCGAGGGAGCAGGCCCTTTGGCACCCATGAAATAGCGCAGGTCGAAGCGGATCGCCTCGGCGCGGGCCTGATGGTTGAACACCGCATCGCGCCATTTCGGTGGACCGAGGCCAATGCGGGCATTGCGTGAAAAACCGACGCCTTCGCGCGGGATTCCGAACATCGCCCGGTCAACCTCGCCATTGGCGTTCTCATCATGAAACGCCTGCACCGCATATTGCCCGGTGGGCAGGTTTTGCACCGTGACGGTCGTTGTCCCGGCGCGGGCAGGGGCCTCGCCGTGGTTGGCGCAGGTATCTTCAAGGAAACGGTTCTCCGGGCAGATATCGACCATCACCGTACCGCGAGAGTTGCGGACATTGCCGACAGTGATGGTCAGCGCACCGGTAGTGGCTTCGGCCAGAGCCAGGGCAAGCAGGATGCTCATGCTCTTACCACCGCGACAATCCCCGCATCGTTCCAGCGCAGGGCTTTGAGCACGCACTCGAGGATATGGGGGGCATTGAGGCCGGCCTGGTCGTATTGGCGGTCGGGGTTGTCGTGGTCCTGGAAGC
>JAHFPT010000314.1 GCA_023266625.1 Novosphingobium sp.
GGGCGAGACTGGCTGCCCGTCGAGCGTGACAAAGCCGCCGCCACGCCACCAATAGGCCGCATCGATGGCATGACCGCCCATCATCATGACCGTGCGATCCTTGTAGGAAACGGCGACATTGCGGGCTGCGGGATTACCCGCTTTCAGCCGGTCGCCCAGCGTCGGTACTTTGAGATGCGCAGCCGAAACGACCGGATGTTCGAGCGAACTGGCCGGATTGGTCTCGTCCTCGGCGCAATAGATATGCTTGCTGGCACGCGGGATCGTCAGATCGTACCAGTCATTGGCGATAATCCCGCTGCGGCTCGGTCGCACTCCGGTCAGCAGGGTCGAGTGGCCCGGGCAGGTCTCGGTCGCGGCATGGGACTGATAGCCGGAGGGAAACACCGCCCCTTCCTGCAAACGCGCCAGCCCGCCGGTGAAATAGCGGCGATATTGCGCAAACAGATCGGCCGAAAACTGGTCGACCGAGATGGCGACGATCAGCTGCGGCGGCTCTGATGGCGCTGGGGCAGGGGCGGCATCCTTGGCACCGGCAGGTCCGAGCGGAACCATTGCTGCGAGCGCCAGCACGGCAGGGAAGACAAGGCGGGTAATACTCTCGCGCATGGCGCTTCCTTGAATTATCCCGGCATTGGCGTCAAAGCCTGATCGCTGGCCTGCGACGAATCTCCAAGCCAGGCCGGGAGCTGTCCGATGATCCGCCGTTATCGCCTGCTTGTTGCAGTGCTGTTGCAGGCCTTGGTGCCGTTGTGTGCCGCTCAGTCACTTGCTGCGCCCACCCATATTGCTGCCGGGCTGCTCGTCGAAACACCCGCCGCGCCGGGCGAAACCGTGATGCTGGCGCTGCATATGCGCCCCGAACCGGGTTGGCACGGCTATTGGTCGAACCCGGGCGACGCCGGTCTCGGCATGGTGCTAAAATGGCGCACAACTTACGGAACAGTACCGGGAATTCCGCAATATCCGGTGCCACAGACGCTGCTCATCAGCGGGTTGATGAACCATGTCTATGAGAGCGAATACGCCGTGCTGGTGCCGTTCAGGATTTCGCGCGATGCGCTGTCGGGCAGCGTTGTGCCGGTTTCCGTTGAGGCCGACTGGCTGGCCTGCACCGATCGGATCTGCGTGCCGGAACATGCGATGCTGCAAGTCGAAGTCACGGTCGCTGCGCCCGGCAGACGCTTCGCGCCAAGCCGACAGTTCGATCAATGGCGCATGCGCCTGCCAGCGCCGCTTGGCGGCAAGGCAATTGTTTCAGCTTCTGACGCGAATATCCGAATTGGAATTCCGCTACCGTCCAGCATTGCGCTCGATACGCCGCATTTCTTCGTCAACGAAGACCATATTGTCGCATACGCCGCGCCCCAACGCTTCAGTCGCAAAGGTGACCTGCTGATAATCGAACTGAAAAGATCGGAAATTGATCCGCCAGCCCTGCCTGCACCAACCGGGGTGCTGCGCCTCAACCGTGCGGGGGATGGGCTACTGATTGAAAGCCAGTGGGGTATCGTGCCGTCCGGCGGCAAGCCGTTGGAGAGCACAGGCACTGCAAGACTGCCGCCGCTGCCTCTGCTGCTGCTCGGCGCGCTGGTCGGTGGGCTGCTGCTCAATATCATGCCCTGCGTCTTTCCGATCCTCAGCCTCAAGGCGCTAAGCCTCGCCCGCGCCGGAGAAAGCAAGGCGGAGGCGCGGGCAGAGGGGCTGGCCTATAGCGCCGGGGTCGTGCTCGCCTGCATGGGGCTAGGCGCGCTGCTGCTGGCGCTGCGCGCGGGCGGCAGCGAGGTCGGCTGGGCCTTTCAGTTACAGGAGCCACTGGTGGTTGCCGCCCTGCTGATGCTGGCGGTTACCCTCACTGCCAATTTTCTCGGGGCCTTCGAATTCGCCATTCCCGGATTTGCCCGCGCGGGATCGGCGAAGGGCGCGTTTGCCACCGGATTGCTCGCCGCCTTCGTCGCGACACCTTGCACCGGTCCGTTCATGGCTGCCGCGATGGGCGCAGCGCTGCTGCTGCCGGTGGCACCAGCGATGGCACTGTTCGCCGCGCTGGGTCTCGGCATCGCGCTGCCGTTTTTGGCTATCGCTTTCGTGCCAGCCCTGCGCCGCAGCCTGCCAAAACCGGGGGCGTGGATGGCGACCTTCCGCCGCTGGATGGCGCTGCCGATGGGGCTGACTGCGCTGGCACTGCTGTGGCTGGCGAGCCGATTGGGGGGCGCGTTCTTCGCCGCAGTCTGGTTTGGCATCGCCATTGCCCTTGTCGTGAAACTCATCCTCATCGGCGCAAAGCAGCGCCATGGGCTAGCATCCGGAAAGCGCGCCTTGGTAGGTATCGCCGGTCTGCTGATTGCGGGCGCCGCAGCCACGCCGCATATCCTGCGCCAGCCAGAGGCTGCCGTTCAGGGCATTCTCCCCGCCCAGCCCTTCTCCGAAACCGCGCTGGCCAAAGCCCGCGCCTCGGGCAAGCCGGTCTTCGCCTGGTTCACCGCCGACTGGTGCCTGATCTGCAAGGTCAACGAACAGGTCGCCATCGAGCGCGTGGAAACCCGCGCTGCCTTTGCCCGGGCGGGCGTCATCGTGCTGCGCGGCGACTGGACGCGGCGCGATCCGGCAATCACGCACTTTCTGACCACGCAGGGCGCGGCAGGGGTGCCGCTCTATCTGTGGTATCCGGCGGGCGGCGGCGCGCCGCAGCAATTGCCGCAGGTACTGACGCCGGGGATATTGACAGGGCTGGCGGGTCGCTAGAGTCCTTCCGAAGACCCCTTGCCAGCGGCAGGGGGCGAAGGCAAACCTGCGCCGGTAACTGGGAGCAGGAGAAGTGCCATGACCAATTCCGGACCGATGGAAGACCGGCTGCTGATCCGCGAGCTCTTCGGCCTCTATGGCGATGCCAGTTGCCGGGGCGATGCCGATGCCTGGCTGGACCTCTTCGCCGAGGATTGCGAGTGGAACAGCCACTTGTTCAACCGCAAGGGCAAGGCGGACTTGCGCGAACAATGGGACCAGCTGTGGACCGACTTCGACAAGCTCGGCTTCCTCAGCGAAGTGGGCTGGATCGCAGTCGATGGCGACAAGGCCCGGGCAAGTTCCCAGGCCCGCGAAATCATCCGCCTCAAGGATGGCAGCCTGTTCAAGCTGATCGGCCATTATGACGACTATCTGGTGCGCGAAAATGGCCGATGGTTGTTTTCCCGTCGCAACTACCAGCCGCTGGTGCTTGAAGAGCCGGGGGGATGAGCCCGGCTGCCAATGCCGCAAAAAAGTGCCCGGCGCGCTAGGCGTTGACGACGGCGCAGGCGGGTTCGGAACCGCCACGCATCCCTTCAGGCTGCCTGCCGGTTCGACTGGTTTGCACACAGCATGGCCATAATCTCGGAAGCAGGGCGGGCGGCCGAGAACAGATGGCCCTGCATTTCCGTACAGCCCAGCGCGGTGACTATCGCGCGCTGATCCTCGGTTTCAACGCCCTCGGCGGTGGTGACCATATGGAAACTGCCGGCGATGCCGGTCACCGCGCGTATGATCGCAGTTGATTCATCCTCCGCCGAAAGGCTGCCGATAAAAGCCTGGTCGATTTTGATCTTGTCGAAAGGAAATTTCTGCAGATAGCTGAGCGAGGAATAGCCGGTCCCGAAATCGTCCATGGCGATCCGCACGCCCAGTGTGTGGAGTTGTTGCAAGATCGCCAGCGTTTCCTCGGTCTGCTCCAGCAATATCGCCTCGGTGATCTCGATTTCGAGGCGATTGGGGGCGAGTCCCGTTGAGGCGAGAGCATGCATTACGATCTGGACCAGATTCTGACTGCGGAACTGCACGGGCGATACATTGACGGCGACGGTCACATCGTCCGGCCATTTTGCGGCTTCAGCGCAAGCCCTGCGGATCACCCATTCGCCGATACGCGAGATCAGGCCGATTTCCTCGGCGATGGGGATGAATATCTGCGGCGAGACTTGTCCCCGCAGCGGGTTGTTCCAGCGCAACAGCGCCTCGCAGCAGGTGATCCGGTTACTTTCGAGATTGACCAACGGCTGGTAGTGAATCTCGAACTCGCCATTGACGAAGCCGGCCCGCAATTCCAGTTCAAGAGTGCGGCGCTCCGTCATGCGCACGTCCATCGCGTTTTCGAAGAAGCGGTAGGTGCCGCGTCCGCTGCCCTTGGCGCTGTAGAGCGCCAGATCGGCATTCTTGAGCAGCTGTTCGGCGTCGATACCGTCGCCCGGGGACAGGGCAATGCCGATGCTGGTATCGACCACTACCTGGTGTTCGCGCAGGCTGAAGGGTTCGAGAATCGCTTGCCGGACGCGCGTTGCCAGAATCGCCGCTTCGGAGGGCTTGTCGAGCGCGGTCGAGACGATCACGAATTCGTCACCGCCAAACCGCGCCACCAGGTCGGTGCTGCGCATGCAGGACCGCAAGCGCGCGGCTACCGTCTTTAGCAACTCGTCGCCGATCGGGTGGCCGAGCGTGTCGTTGATCCCCTTG
>JAHFPT010000122.1 GCA_023266625.1 Novosphingobium sp.
AGCGTATCCGCATTCGGCTTCCAGTTCAGGCCGATCAGGAAGTTGGGCTTGGTCTTGGAATATTCCGGCGGAACAATAGTGGGCCGAGCCACGCCATTGAGGTCCCAACGGAACAGGCTGGTCTTCTTGTCAGACGTAATGCGTGCGCCCGCCACCACTTCCAGCTCGGGCGTGAACTTGTATTCCAGCTGGGCATAGGCCGCCAGTGAGGTCGCCTTGTTGAAATATCGCCCTTCGTTGGCCAGGGGCAGGATGCCGGTTTGCGGAATCAGCGTCCCTGTCCCGAATCTGAAGCCGAAGGTATTCTGCTGACTGACCGGGCCGCCTGCCTCGTCGTCCGAATGGAACCATATTGCGCCGACAGTCGCTTGCAGCTTTTCGGAGTTGTAGTTGATCTGCAGCTCATTGCTCCATTGCTTCGCGATCGATCCCGCCTGCGAAGCGACAATCAACAGGCGTTTGTTGAGAGTGGAGGCACCGAAGGCACTGGCTGTGGCGGCTTGCTGAGCCGGGGGAAGGCCAAAGAACCCTGCGCCAAGCGTGCTGGCGGCAAACAGAGTGCCGAAAGCATTCGCCACTGCCGGCGTTACGGTCAGGCTGCTGAGCCCGTCGATTGCCGATGGGGCGAACACGACCGCCTTGCGGTAGGCGAGGATATCCTTGACGGTTATGCTGTCCGATGCATGCCAGGTGGAAGTCAGGCTGTGACCCTGCACTCTCTGAATGCGAGGAATAGCCCAGCCGTTGCTGACAATGTCCGGCCGTTTGGAGCTGGGGTCCAGATAAAGATTCTGGCTGGAAGCGATTGCCGCAAGGATGCCGTCGGTGAGGAAATTTCCGGTAAGCTTGGTATTGAAATTGACAGCAGCGGTGGCTTCCGGTGTGCCGGAATCGTCGTTGCGATCAAACTTGTAGACCATCTTGAAATCATCGCTCGGCTCGAACTTCACCGCCGCGAAATAGGAATGCGAATCGACCGTGCCCAGCCAGCGCGCCGATGTCGCCACGCCGTAGCCCGAAGGCGAATTGGTCCGGTCCCACACCAGACCGGCAGCCGCGTTCTCGATCTCGCCACGCCGGTAATTGCGGACATAGCTGAAATAAGCGCTGAAGGGGCCGAACTCGGGCGTCTCCACGGTCGCGCGGACACGATAGGCGTCGTAATTGCCATAGCTTCCTTCGACCCGCATGCGCGCGTCGCCGCTCGGGTCGCGGGTGGTGATGCTGACTGCGCCGGCCGTGGCGTTGCGACCGAACAGCGTGCCCTGCGGGCCGCGCAGCACTTCGAGCCGCTGTACGTCGGGCAGTTCGAAGATCGAACCGCGCGGGCTGCTGATATAGACGCCGTCGAGATAGATCGAGACCTGCTTGTCGGAGCCGGCGACAACGCCGTAGCTGACCTGGCCGCGAATGGTGAAGGCCGGCACCTGAATACCGCCGGGCGAGGGCCTGACTGTCAGGCCGGGCGCGACGGCGGAAAGATCGCTGACCGCAAAAATGCGATTCGCCTGCAAGCTTTCCTCGGTCACTGCGGTCACCGCAATCGGCACGTCCTGCAGGCTCTGTTCGCGCTTTTGCGCGGTGACAATGATTTCCTCCAGGCCACCGTTTTCGGTGTCGGGTGTGCCTTGGGCAAAAGCTTGTGTGGGCAGAGCAAATGCCGCCGTCAATGCGGTGCAAACCAGCATGCTGGCGCGTGACTTGAGCCGATTTGTCATCTTTTCCTCCCAGTGTGTGCCCGAGATACCGGGCGTTGTCTTGTCGATGCCCCTCTAACGCATCGATCGTCTTTTATACAGATGGCCCAACGCTTGTATATAGATTTTTTGTATACATAGAAATCGGCGGCGCGGTAGGGATGTTTTGCTAAGCCTGGGCGGATCGCTCTTGCCGGAGATGTCCAGCTCCTAGGCTATCGCCTGAAGCCAATTAAGGAACCTGGCTATGGTCAGGTCGTGAAAGTGCTCGTCGGCCACATAGGCGTGATAGCCGAGCGACGAAGGTGCCGAGCCGCCGTCCACTGCTGGCGGACCTGTCAGGTGCCCCATCGGTATCACAGGCGCGCTGAATGGAGCGACGAGGCGTCCTTCAGCGACGTCGTCGAGCACAAATGCAACCGGCGCGATGATGATTCCGAGGCCGTCGATCGCCCCCTGGATGGCCATGTAGGCGTCCTCGAAAGTCACCGAGCGCGCAGGTTGCAGGCCAGGCTCACCGGCCAGGGCCAACCATTCCTGCCACCCGCCTGCATAGAGCGCGACGTGAAGGAACGTGTGCTCCTTCAGATCGCTGACGCTCCCTATGGGGCGCTCGGTGAGTATGTCCGGCCGGCAAAACGGCAATTGCCCGCCCTGGAGCGAAATGCACGCCCTGCTCCCGGGGCCGGCCTGCCGGCCGAACCGGATGGCAACGTCGTAGGGGGTGCTGATCTGTTCGAGCGGTTCATTGGAGGCCTGGACCCTGACTTCGATATCCGGATGGAGCCTCTGGAATCTGGCCAGTTTGGGTATCAGCCAGCGAAGCGTGAAGCTCGTGGCGGAGTTTACCCTGATGACGTTATGCACCCGCGAGTTCCGGATGCGCGTCGTGGCAAGTGCCAGGCGGGTAAGCGCCTCGCTCGCCTCATGCCGATAGACCGCGCCTTCTTCAGTCAATTCGACGCCCCGGTGCCGGCGTATGAACAGGGGCGTGCCCAGCCAGTCCTCGAGCTGCTGGATGTGGCGGCTGATGGCTCCGCTCGTGACATTGAGCTCTGCCGCGGCCAGGTTGAAGCTCCCCAACCTGCCGGCAGCCTCGAACGCTCGCACTGAATTGAGAGGAGGAAGCTTGAGTTGGGTCACGCGCGAATTCCTGCCTGCCGGTAATGCTTCGATGCCTGCTTCAGACCAATTATTCTAGCTCATGATCTGTTCCCGTCCAGCAAAAGCAGCCAATCTCCGGCGAGAATGGTTCACATCGCGATCGCCTTCAGTTGATATTTCCTGATCCATTTGTGCAGATAATTTGCATTGTCACCCACCGTCCGGGCCTCGTATCCTCAGAACATTGTGGAAGCGCGCGAGCGCCCTTTGCCTTGCCCAACGATCGGTCGTGGCGAAGCATCGTTTGAGGAGAGCCGGTGTGCCGAACATAGTAATCCCGCCGATCATTTCCGTCGACGACCATGTCGTCGAGCCGCCCCACCTGTGGCAGAGGTGGCTTCCCGCCCGCTATCGGGATGCCGGACCGCGGATCCTGCGCGCACCTTATGAACTGACCGCAAGGCAGCAGACAATCATGGCCGCGTCCGGCCCGGAAACCGATTTTTGGGTATTCGAGAATGCAAAAGTCGCCATCCACAATGCGGCTGCGGCTTCGGGGCTGAAGCCGGAGGAGATCGATTTCAGCCCCCGGTCCTATGACGAGATGCGGCCGGCTTTTTACGACCCGGCAGCGCGGCTGGTTGATATGGATACGAACCACATCGAACGCTCGCTCTGCTTCCCCAGCACCTTCCCGCGCTTCTGCGGCCAGACCTTCCTGGAAGCCTCCGACAAGGACTTGGCCCTGGCCTGCCTCAAGGCTTACAATGACTGGATGGTGGAGGAGTGGTGCGGGGATAGCGGTGGCCGCCTGATTCCCCTCTGCCTCAGCCCGCTGTGGGATGCGCAGCTGGCGGCGGACGAAGTCCGCCGAAACGCCGCGCGCGGCGTCCATGCCGTAACGTTCTGCGAGCTGCCCGCCTACCTCGATCTGCCCAGTCTCTACACGGATCACTGGGACCCGTTCCTCGCCGCCTGCAACGAGACGGCGACGACCATCTGCATCCACATCGGTTCGGCGGCGAAGCTGATCGCCAGTTCGCCCGATGCTCCGCGCGTGTCCCGTCAGGCCGCGCTTTGCCTGAACTCGCAATTGACCTTCACCGACTGGCTTATGTCGGGCAAGCTGGTGCAATTCCCCAATCTCAGGATGGCGCTGTCGGAAAGCCAGATCGGCTGGATGCCCTATATTGCCGAGCGGCTGGATCATTTGTGGGAGAAAGCGCGCGCCGGCGCCCAGATCAATCCGATCATTTCCCGCCCTCCCAGCAGCTACGTGGCCGGCCACATCTTTGGCTGCTTCTTCGAGGACAACTTTGGCATCCGTTCGCACGATGCGATCGGGATCGATCAGATCACCTTCGAAACCGATTACCCGCACCAGGACTCCACCTGGCCCCACACCCGCCAGTATGCCGAGCAAGCGATGGCCTGCCTCACCCAGGAACAGGTCGACAAGGTGGTGCGCGGCAACGCAATCAGGCTGTTTTCGCTTCCTGAGACACTGAAAGTCATGGCCCCGGCATGACCCTGCTCGCGCCCGAGGTGATGAGGCGGGTCGTCACCGGCCCGGTTCATGCGACGGACCCGCGCATCGCCGCGGCCCTGCGCGAGTGCCTCGCGCGGGGCGAAATCGGCGTGCAGGTCGCGGCATACGTCGGCTCGGAACCGGTGTTCGAAGGGTGGGCGGGAGAAGCCGATCTCGCGACCGGCCAACTGGTCGATGCCGAAACCCTGTTCCCGGTGTTCTCGGTCACCAAGGCGATCACGGCCACAGCCCTGCACATCCAGGCCGAACGGGGCCTGGTCGCATATGACGCTCCGGTCGCGGAATACTGGCCGGAGTTCGCTGCCGCCGGCAAGGGCACGATTACCGTCGAACAGATCCTGACGCATCGCTCGGGCATCCCGCAGATGCCGGAAGGCTCCACGCCGGAACGTCTGTGCGACTGGGACTGGATCATCGGCGAACTGGCCCGGCTGGAACCGATGTTCGAGCCGGGCACGCTTAATGCCTACCAGTCCTACAGCTTTGGCTGGCTGGTCGGGGAGATTGTCCGGCGCACCGATCCGGTACGGCGCGACTTCGGTCGCTTCGTCCGCGAGGAAATCGCCGAGCCGCTGGGCATCGCCGATCTGTGGATCGGAGTCCCGCGCTCGGAACTAAGCCGCGGGGCGAAGCTGCTTTCGGAAATCCCGGAGCGCAGGCAGAAGAACGAGACGGCGCTCAGCCTTGCCGCCAAGCCCGACAAAGGCGAGCGCGACGATGTCCTCTATAACCGCGATGACATCCGCATGGCTTGCCTGCCGGGCGGCGGCGCGGTCACCAATGCCTGCTCCGCTGCGCGCTTCTTCGCCTTGCTCGCGGGCGGCGGCGAGCTTGACGGGGTGCGCCTGCTCTCGGAGGAGCGCCTGCGCTATTGCACGACCCCGCGCCCGGATGCGCAAGCGCCGGATCAGGTCCTCTACGGCGGCAATGTCGTGATGCCGATGGGCAAGGGCGGCTTCTGGCTGGATGGCACGGTCATGAGCGGCGGGCCGGGCGTGCTGTGCCACGCGGGGCTTGGCGGCTCGTGCGGCTTTGCCGATCTGGAGACGGGGCTGGCCGTCTCGATCTGCCATAATCGTCTGTTCGGTGGCTTCAACGTGAAGTCACCGGATCATCCGTTCCACGAATTGGGCCAGACCATCCGCGCGGTGGCGGCTCCGCACATCGAACGGCGCGCCGGACGCGGTTAGTTCAAAGGAGGTTGCCATGGGATTCATCGACGTCGACACCCACGTCATCGAATGCGAGGATACCTGGGACTGCATGGAGCCCTCCGAGCGTCAGTACCGGCCGGTGCCTGTCGAGGTTCCGGCCGGCGTCGGCGGGAACCGGCTGGCCAAGCAGATGTATCTGATCGGCGAAACCCTGGTCCGCCGCTTTCCTACAGACGGGCGCGGTGCCGGGTTCGGCGCCGAATACAGCGGCGCGGTCAGCCATCTGCGGGACCCGGCGGTGCGCCTCATGAAAATGGATGCGCTCGGGATCGACGTTCAGATCGTCATCTCGACCAGTTTCATCGGGGCACAGCTGGAGGATCCCGCCGCCGAGGCGGCAGTTATGCGCGGCTGGAACCGGTGGGTAGGCGAACGGACCGCCGGCTGCCGCGACCGCTTGCCCTGGGTGCTGGTGTGCCCGACCCGGGACATGGGCCGCGCGGTTCAGGAGCTCGAGTTTGGCAAGGCCAACGGCGCGGTCGGGGTCATGCTGAAGGGCATCGATCATGGCTACCACCTCTCAAGCTCCTACTTCGACCCGCTTTATAAGCGGGCCGAGGAGCTCGGTCTGACGATCGTCGTGCATCAGGGCGCAGCCCGGCACCATGTCGAAGGTCTTGGCATAACCAGCGTAAAGGGCCCGCTGGCGGCCAACATCGACTATACCGCGACGGTCATGAAAGCGTTCTTCGCCGTGCTCGATTCGGACCTGAACAAGAAGTTTCCCCAGCTGCGCTGGGCGTTTGTCGAAGCGGGAGCGTGCTGGGTTCCCTTCGTGTTTCACTACCTGATGCGGGCGCGCGGCGCGGCAAAGCCGGATTCCTACGTGATGACCGGGCGCGGCCCCTCGCGATTGTTCGATCCGGTTGATCCGGCAGGCGAGATGGCGGACCGGAACATGTTTGTATCGATCGATGCCGACGAGGACATCCCGTATCTGTCGTCGCTGATCGGCGATAGCCAGTTGATGGTCGGAACCGACATGTGCCACAACGACAATGGCTCTGATCCACTCGCACATACCCAGGTGATGGAGCGAACCGACATCGGTGAGGACGCCAAGCTGCGCATCGTCAGCGAGAATGCCCGCCGCGCCTTCGCCATCCCTGCGGATTTCCATCCGTCGGACAGGATGCCAGCGGAAGAACGCCGCGCGGTCGACCTGGCAATTCTCTAGGAGTACGCAACAGGATATGCCCGAACTGCGCATGAAAGTGGCGGAAATCGACGCTCCGGGGCCGGGCGGGGCGCTGCGCATCGCCGAGCGGGCGGTTCCCGCGCCTAGCTGCGGTGAAGTGTTGATCCGCGTCGAGGCCGCCGGATTGAACCGGGGCGATATCATGCAGCGCATCGGCCTCTATCCGCCCCCGCCGGGAGCTTCGGATATCCCTGGCCTCGAAGTCGCAGGGATAGTGGCCGCGCTGGGAGAGGGAGTGGACGATTGGAACATCGGCGACCGGGTCTGCGCGATCATGGCCGGCGGCGGCTATGCCGAATATGCGACTGCTCCGGCCGTCCAATGCCTGCCGCTGCCCGCCAGCCTCTCGATGATCGAGGGCGCGGCCTTGCCGGAAACGCTGTTTACCTGCTGGACCAATTTGGTCGAGGACGGCCGCCTCGTCGCCGGGGAAACCGTGCTGCTGCACGGGGGTGCCTCGGGGATCGGCGTGACCGGAATCCAGCTGGCCAAGCTGCTCGGCGCGCGGGTGTTCGTCACTGCTGGTTCGCCAGAGAAATGCGCTGCCTGCATATCGCTCGGGGCAGAGCTTGCGATCGATTACCGTGAAGAGGATTTCGTTGCGGAGGTCGCGCGGGCGACCGGCGGGCGGGGCGTAGACCTGGTGCTGGATATCGTTGGCGGCGACTATGTCGCACGCAGCCTTGCGGCGCTGGCCCCGTGCGGGCGCTACGTCGTCATCGGGCTGATGAAATCGGTGGACGCGACGATCTCGCTCGGCCCCATCCTGCAAAAGCGCCTCACCCTGACCGGTTCGACCCTGCGCGGGCGGTCGGCTGAGGAGAAAGGGCGCATCCGCGATGCGGTGCTCGAACGGGTCTGGCCGAGTGTTGCCACGCGCGAAATCAGGGCGGTGGTGCACGCGAGCTACCCGCTCGACGAGGCCGCCGCCGCGCAACAGGCCCTCGAAACCGGTGATCACATCGGCAAGCTGGTCCTGGTCACCGGCAAAGACCACGGGAGAGTACCATGAATGCACCCCTTACTTCGCCAATCCGGCCAGCGATCTTGCAAGGCTTCCCGATCGTCGATGCCGACACGCATGTGACCGAGCGCCATGACCTGTGGACCTCGCGGGCACCGTCGCGCTTCCGCGACCGGGTCCCCCAGGTGAAGACGGTGGATGGCAAGCAAATCTGGACCATCGACGGGGACAAGTCGATGGGCACCGCCGCCCCGTCCTCGACGATCCGCAAAGACGGGTCAAAGGCGGGCGGCGCGGAATTCCTCGGCTTCGGTATCGACGATGTCCTGCCCGCCTCCTACGACGTCAAAGCCCGCGTCGCCTACATGGACTCCACGGGGGTTGCCGCGCAGATCGCCTACCCCAACGTGCTGGGTTTCGGCGGCCAGAAGGCGATGCTGGTCGATCCCGAGCTGCGGCTGGTCAGCACCCGGATATTCAACGACGCGATGGCTGAGATGCAGGCGGAATCCGGCGACCGAATCTTCCCGATGGCGCTGGCGCCGTGGTGGGACGTCAAGGAGGCGATGGCCGAGATCGAACGCTGCCACGGCATGGGTCTGCGCGGCGTCAACACCAATTCCGAGCCGCACACCGCCGCCGGCGTGCCCGATATGGGCGATGACTATTGGACACCGTTCTGGGAAATGTGTTCCGATCTGTCGATGCCGATCAATTTCCATATTGGCGCCAGCGATGAATCGATGAGCTGGTGGTCGAGCGGAAGCTGGCCGTCGCACACGCCCGACCAGTGGATGGCCTATGGCTCGACCCTGCTCTACGTCAGCAATGCCCGCGTGCTCACCAACATCATCCTGTCGCGGTTCCTTGAACGCTTCCCGAGGCTCAAGATCGTCTCGGTGGAAAGCGGGGTCGGCTGGTTGCCGTTCCTGCTCGAGGCGCTCGAATACCAGATGCAGGAAGCGCGAATCCCGTTCGATATGCGCCCGATCGACCTGTTCCGCCGGCAGATCTACGGCTGCTGCTGGTTCGAGAAGCGCGACATCGTCGAAACTGGCCGGGCGCTTGGCATCGACAACATCCTGTTCGAGACCGATTTTCCGCACCCCACTTGCCTTTACCCCGACGTGCTCGCCCACGCGGCCGATTCGGCGGCGAACTTTACGCCCGACGAACGCAGCAAGGTGTTCGGCGGCAATGCTATCAAGCTGTACAATCTTCCGGCGGAAAAGTGGGGCCTGTGAACCGGCCCCGACCCTGATCACGAGGACAACCATGAACAAGCTATCACCGGCCAGACGCCGCATCGAAATATTCAGGGCCGCCGACGCCGTCGACAATGGCAGCCCCCAAGGCATTCGCGGGGGCGGGACGGCGACCGACGAAACCCGCGCCAAGCTCAAGGTGCTGCGCGATGCGGGGCGCGACGACGGGATCGTCTCCTCGCTGCTCTACCACCAGCAGGACGGGTTCAGCATCGTCCATCTCTGGGTCAAGCCGCACTATCCCCTGCCGCGTCACAGCCACGACAGCGATTGCCTCTACTACGTCGTCAACGGCGAGATCACATACGGGATTGAGACGCTGCGGGCGAGCGACGGCTTCTTTGTCCCGGCGGGCATCGACTATGTCTATACCGGCGGCCCCGAGGGCGGCGAACTGATCGAGGTCCGCTTCGGCGTCAACAATATCGAGACCGATCTGCCAAGCCAGTCTGACCGGCGCTACGAACGCGAACTGGAACTGATCAAGGCCAATCACGCCGCCTGGGCCAAGATGACCATGGCGCCAACTTTCGCCGCCAATCTCAAGGGCCGCCAGCAAGAGAGCGCGTCCGAACCGGCAGGAACCGCATCGCAATGATCGGGGAGCTGGAGGGCAAGGTTGCCTTCGTCACGGGCGCCGCCGGTGGCATCGGACTCGGGCTGGCACGCGCCTTCGCCGAGGCGGGAATGAAGGTTGCCTTGGCAGACATCGATGGCGCGCTGCTGGCTGAATCTGTCGCCGAGCTGGAGCAGTCCGGGGGCAGGGTGCTCGCTGTCCCGCTCGATGTCGTGGACAGGTCGGCCTGGCGCGAGGCGGCGCAAATGGTCGAGGGCAAGCTCGGCCCGGTCCAGCTTTTGTGCAACAATGCGGGGGTCAGCACGCTCGGTATGCCGTTCGATACCGTCGAACCGCATGTCTGGGACAAGGTCGTCGCTATCAACCTTACCGGCGTTTACAATGGCGTGCACACCTTCCTGGGCGGCATGAGGGCGGCTGGCGGCGGCCACATCGTCAACACCTCGTCGATCGGCGGCATGCTCGCCTCTGCCGACCTTTCGCCCTATGTCGCCACCAAGTTTGCGGTGGTCGGCCTCAGTGAGGCCCTGCGCAAGGAGCTCGCCGGCCTGGGCATTGGCGTCAGCGTTCTGTGTCCGGGCGCGGTCCGCAGCCGCCTGTGGCGAACCTCCCGGCCGATCCGCGGGTTGCCCGACATCGATACCCCTCCCGATGACCTCAGCGGCCAGTCAGGCCGGGCATCGGGCATGGATCCCTATGAGGTTGGCTTGCGGGTCGTCGATGGCGTGCGGAGCAATCAGCCCTACATATTCACCCACGCGCAATACAAGGCGTCCTTCGCCGATCGCTTCCAGGCGATCCTCGCAGGCGTCGATCGCGCAGCGGCTTTCGCGCTCCCGAAGCAATTGCGCGATTGATCGAGATTAAAGAGAAGATCGCGCGGCCGTAATTGAGTGGGAGCAGGCCACTCTTGCTAGCCAGCTGAATCTGTTGGACAAGGTGCCCCGAACCGGGGGACCGAATGGATTTTGCCGCCTATCTCGATGAAATCCGCGCGGATTCAAGGTCGGCGGGCTACAGCAAGGAGCAGAAGGACCGCTATCGCAAGGCGCTTCACCCTGTAGAATCACCTTGTTCCCGATATGATCCTTCGATATATGAAGGTCGTTCGAACTTGGTCCAAACCGAGGCGAGGCGATGACGTTGGACTTTTGCGAATTGCGAGATCGGTGCGGGCTGGAGCTTGCCGATGTTGCGTCGGAGTTTGGCGCGACCCTGGATTCTGTTTTTCGCTGGGAGAGCGGCGAAGTCTCGCCGCCTGATCGGGTCTTGCGGTCACTCGCAATCATGGCCGACTTTTCGCCGAGGCTGACCGGGGCGCATCACGGCGTTGCGGTATTGGAGCGCGCCGACGTGTTGCTGCGCGTCGAACCCGTCACGCCGAGAAAGCGAAAATCGCAACTTGGTCAGTTTATGACGCCGCCCAGCGTTGCAGATTTTATGGCTTCGCTGTTCTCTCTCCCCAAGTCAGGGGCTATCCGGTTGCTTGATGCAGGGGCGGGACAAGGGGCGTTGACGACCGCGTTCATTGAACGATTACCTGGAGATCGCCGGATCAGCGCCACAGCCTTCGAGTTTGACGAAGAGATTTTGCCCACCTTGCACGCTAACCTTGCCACATTCAGGACGCGCACCAGCGCCGATTGCGAACTGGTCGAGGGCGATTTCATTGAGGAGGCGACCAACCGAATCTGCCTTGGCAAAGGTGCGCGCTACACTCACGCCATCCTCAATCCACCCTACAAGAAGATCGGCAATGACTCGAAGCACCGGGCGCTGCTCCGCGCGGCGGGGCTGGAAACCGTCAACCTCTATACCGGCTTTGTCGGTCTGGCGCTTGAACTACTCGAACCCGGCGGCGAGCTGGTCGCGATTATCCCGCGCAGCTTTTGCAACGGCCCCTATTACCAGCCCTTCCGCCGCTTCATCCTGCGGCGCGCGGCAATCCAGCACATCCATTTGTTCGACGCTCGCAACAAGGCGTTCAAGGACGATGGCGTCTTGCAGGAAAATATAATCCTCAAAATGGTACGCGGCGGCGATCAGGGGGGCGTCACCGTCTCGACATCGCGCGACGACAGCTTTGCCGATTATGAGGAAAAACGCCACGACTTTGACCGGATCGTGTTCCCGGACGATGCCGATCAGTTCATCCACATTCCGACCGGCGACGATGAGCAGTTATTGGAACGCGCCAGCTTCGGCCATAGCCTTGCCGATTTGGGGTTGACCGTTTCCACCGGCCCGGTCGTCGATTTCCGGCTTAAAGAGGATTTGCGGGCTGACCCCGAGCGCGACACTGTGCCGCTTCTTTATCCTGGCCATTTCGGCGTGGGCGGGCTGCAATGGCCCAAGCCGGGGTTCAAGAAGCCCAATGCCATTCGCGATTGCGTGGAGACCCGCAAATGGCTCTATCCCAACGGCTTTTATGCCGTGGTGCGCCGCTTTTCATCGAAAGAGGAGCGCCGCAGGATCGTCGCCAACGTTATCGACCCCGCGCGCGTGCCAGCGGCGATGATCGGGATCGAAAACCACCTCAACGTCTTCCACGCCAAGCGCCAGCCCATTTCCGAAGACCTGGCGCACGGGCTAGCCACCTATTTGAACGCCACCGCCGTCGATACCTATTTCCGGCGTTTCAACGGACACACGCAGGTCAACGCGACCGACCTTCGCGCGATGCGCTACCCCAGCCGGGACGCGCTGATTGCACTTGGACAATGGGCAAAAACCCGCGCTAGTGTCCTGCAGGACGAGATTGACGAAAGAGTGAACTGCCTTTGATCGACCATCCCAAAATTGCCGCCGCCCTGCAAATCTTGGTCGATCTCGGGTTGCCCCGCGCGCAGCAGAATGACCGTTCGGCGCTCACGCTCTTGGCCTTGCTCGATTTGCAGCCCGAGACCAGTTGGAAACGGGCTAGCGCACCGCTTGTCGGTATCACGCCGATCATGGACTGGATTCGGGCGCATTACGGCAAGGAATATAAGCCCAACACGCGCGAGACAGTCCGCCGCCAGACGATGCACCAATTCGTGCTGGCCGGGATCGCGCTCTACAATCCCGACGATCCGGCCCGCCCGGTGAACAGCCCGCGCGCGGTCTATCAGGTGTCGCCCAATGCGCTTGCGCTGTTCAAGACCTATGGCAATGCGGTATGGGCGAAGCGGCTTGCCGCTTATCAGGGTGATGTGAAGACGCTGACTGCCCGCTATGCCCGCAAGCGCGAGATGGAGCGCATTCCCGTCCAGCTTGCCGATGGCACCGAAATCCGGCTGAGTCCGGGTGAGCATAGTGCGCTGATCCGTGACGTCATCGACGAATTCGCGCCCCGCTTCGCGCCGGGAAGCGTGTTGATCTACGCGGGCGATACCGGCGAGAAGATGGGCTATTTTGACCGCGAGCGGCTGGCGGCGCTTGGCGTCTCGGTCGATAACCACGGCAAGATGCCAGACGTGTTGATCCACGACATCAAGCGGAATTGGTTGTTGCTGATCGAATCCGTCACCAGCCACGGCCCCGTCGATGGCAAGCGCCACCACGAGCTGATGGAATTGTTCGCCGGATCAACCGCCGGACTGGTCTATGTGACCGCCTTCCCGACCCGCGCGGTCATGGCGCGCTACCTAGCCGACATAGCTTGGGAATCCGAGGTATGGGTTGCCGATGCACCGACGCACTTGATCCACTTCAACGGGGTTCGGTTTTTGGGGCCTTATGACGGATAATGGGGACGGCAAGGTCTTCATCAACCCGCAGCAGTGGTTCGATGCCGTGCCCGACCTCGCGTGGTCCTTCCACATCGGCGGCTATCAGCCCGCGCAGAAGTGGCTCAAGGACCGCAAGGGCCGCACGCTCAGTTTCGATGACGTCCGCCACTACCAGAAGATCGTCAAGATTCTGAGCGAGACCGACCGGATCATGCAGGAAATCGAGCTGCCGCTCGATTGAGGAAGGCGATTTTCCTACATCCCCACACCCTGCTACATTCGCGTGCGCTCATTGAAACTGTCGATGAGAATTCCTTGGGAAAGGCCACTTGCGATGGCGATGTGGGTAAAGTTAGAAAAGTTAGATAAATTTGACCGCCTGCCGCGCTTCGCTTGGCATTTTTCGCTGAAAGCGTCCCCCGGACGCTTTCCGAGACGCGAAAAATGGTGCCCGGGGACGGAATCGAACCGCCGACACCATGATTTTCAGTCATGTGCTCTACCAACTGAGCTACCCGGGCATCGCTGCTGCGACCGTCCCAATAGGACAGGCGAGCGATGGGAAGCGCGCCTATGACGAAGCGGCGCGGGCTTGGCAAGGTGGAATCATTCTTCCTCAGGCGCATCGGGCGGGACCGGCGGGCCGGGCAGGGCATAGCCGTCGTCGAGCCATTTGACCAGGTCGCGGTCGCGGCAGCGGACCCCGCAGAACGGCGTATGCTCGGGCTCACGCGGCTTGCCGCAGATCGGGCATTTTCGGCCAGAAGCATTGGTCATGGCGGAAGTCATCGCACTACCGCCTGAGCGAAACCGCCCTCCAGCGCAAGCCCCGGATCGTCCTGCCAGCGGATAATGCGGCCACTGCGCCGCGCGAGCTCGGCCTCCCATGCGGGCTTGACGCCCGCGCGCACCGCCGGATGCGCCGTCAGCAGCAGCGCTCCCGGTTCAGCCACCCGCTCGGCCCGCCGCAGCAGCAGCCGCGCTGCGGCCCCGGGCGGGTCGGCGGCGATGCGGTGGATCAGCGAGGGGCGCTCCAGCCGTGCGACCAGCTGGACGAAACCGAAGCCGTTCATCGCGGTGCGCTCATGCGGCCAATGATCGAGCGCGGCGGCGAGCGCTTCATCGACCGCGCGCCGGTCCGCTTTGTCCGCCAGTGTCGGGAAATCGACGCCGAGCGATCCGGCCAGGTCGAAGCGGGCAATCGCTGCGGCAATCGCCGGGACTGCCGCCAGCGCCAGGCCTCGCGGCGGCAGCGCGCCGTCGACGTCGATCAGGGTCATCGCTGGTGTCGCACTGACGGTCAATTGGCTGCCGTGAAAAGCGATCTCGCCGAGCCAGGCCTCGGCAATCAGCTCGTCCCAGTCGCAATCGGGAAATTGCCGGACGATCCGTGCATCATGGCCCTCGCTGCGCAGGCGCTCGGCCAGCGAAGGGGCGGGGCAGGGCGGCGCGGCCGTGGGGCGGGCCTGCGCCAGCTTGTGGCGGCCCTTCTCGGCCAGCGCGGCGCGGGTGACTGCCATGCGCAGCATCGCGCCTTCGCTGGCATCGGCGGGCAGGCCGTCAGCCAGCGCTTCTTCCCCGCTGGCAAACCGGACGGTGCCGCGCTTCGATCCGGCAGTGCGGGAGATGAGCAGAGCGTCCTCGACCTGTCCCGCCGCCAGCGCTCCCGGCCAGTCGATCCGCGCCGCGCCGATCATTCCGCCGTCCAGCCGGATCGCGCGGTGTTCGCCGATGCCCTCTTCGACGTACCAAGTCATTTTGGGCATTCAGCCAAGAGGGAACCCTGCGGCAACCAGCAGCGCCCGTGTTTCGAACAGGGGCAGGCCGACGACGCCCGAATGGCTGCCCGATATCCAGGCGATCAGCCCTTCGGCACTGCCCTGGATGGCATAGCCGCCCGCCTTTCCGCGCCATTCGCCGCCCGCGACATAGGCGTCGATCTCCTGGGCGGAGAGCGGCTTGAAGCGGACGATGGTTTCGGACAAGCGCTCGCGCAGCGTGCCATCGGGTGTCTTAAGCGCAATC
>JAHFPT010000019.1 GCA_023266625.1 Novosphingobium sp.
GTTGTTTCAAAGCCCGCACCGAGTCAATGCAACGTTCGCCTCTGTGAGACCCGATACAGCACGACCAAGCTCCAGTTCGGCCAGATCCATGAGAACCTTAAACGATCGGCACCGCCTAGCAACTGCAATTACAGATCCTGACCCTGAAGCGCGGGGGCGTCGCGGCGCTCGATTGCATGCATGCCACGAAAGACTATGGGCAGGGCATTGGTCATCGGCTAGATCGGGGCTGATCCGTTGCTCCTGAAAGATAGCGCAGTCCCTCTGAAGGTCATCACCAAAGCAGCCCCAGGAGGCTGTTCGCCCACTTGACGTATTGCCATGCAACCAAGTGTACCCGCGCTATCGCTTGGGAAGGTCAGCAAGTAATGCTGGTCTCGATCAGACTGACGCCATGACGTTCGCATGTGGAACGGAGATTCGGATCGTCGATCCGATCAGTGACGAAGAAATCGATCACATCCATTCCACACACGCGCACTGGAGCCGAGCGCCCCACCTTGCTGGAATCAGCTACAAGGATCACCTTGCGCGCGTTACGGATGATCGTCTGCGAGACTTCCACTTCATCGATCGCGAAATCGAGCAGACTTCCGTCAATATCGATCGCCGAGATGCCGATGAGCGCATAGTCGACGCGAAAATTTTCGATGAAGCGCATTGCGAGCGCTCCCACCACGGCACGATCGCCGGTGCGCACCTTGCCGCCTACGCAGACAAGTTCCATCGCCTGATGATCTGAAAGGGTGTCAACGACGTTGAGATTGTTCGAGACCACCATGAGGTTGCGATGATGCACAAAATTTGCAGCCACAGCCTCGGTTGTGGTGCCGATATTCACGAACAGGGAAGCGCCATTGGGGATCAGCGCGGCAGCTGCTGCCCCAATACGAGCCTTCGCATTCGATGCGACAGTCCGACGTGCGTCATAGGCCAGGTTGTCAACGCCGGAGGTCACCAGCGCTCCGCCATGAATGCGGGAAAGCAGCGACTGTCCGGCTAGCACGTTCAGGTCCTTGCGGATCGTTTGCGGTGTTACGCCAAGCCGCTCGGCTAGATCTTCAACGGCAACGCTGCCAGCGCTGCGGGCTATCTCCAGGATATGCTCTCGACGTGCTACGACGACATCGCCTTCAGCCGCGGTTCCTCGCTCCATTGCTCCTGCTTCCTGTTTCCTTGTGATCTTGCTGATCACTAAAGCGAAGCGACGCACCGGGAAAGTGTGCTGAGATAGGCATCGATTTCAGTCTCGGTCCCAGGCGGCACATGCAAGCCCAGCTTCGAGCGTCGGTAAAGAATATCCTCTGCTGTACGCGCCCATTCGGCCGCGAACAGATATTCTATCTCGGCGGCGTGGAGCCCGGCCCCGAAGTCCTCGCCCAGGTCAGCCGGAACGCTTGCGGCGCCAAGAATCTGGATCGCTTCTGTGCCATATGCCCGAGCGAGGCGGCGAAGCAACTTTGAGGGCATGGCTGGCCACCGCGATGACAGGTCAGCCACAAACCGATCAAAGTCCTGCCCCGGCAGATTTCCACCGGGCAGCGGTTCACCTGCTGTCCAGGCCTTCCCGGCAGTTGGGAACACTTCAGCTATATGCTCCATCGCATGCTCAGCCAATTTGCGATAAGTGGTGATCTTTCCGCCGAAGATACTGAGTAGTGGCGCCCGTGTTTTCTCGGGTTTCTCGAAATCGAGCACATAGTCACGCGTTACCGCAGAGGCGTTGGCAGCATGATCGTCATAAAGCGGGCGGATGCCGGCATAGCTCCACACGATCTCGGACGGTGTAATCTCCTTTTCGAAATAGCGATTCACCGTCGCGCACAGATAGTCGACTTCGCCCTGGCTGATTTCAGCCTTGCCGGGTTCGTCCGTCCAGGGCTCATCGGTGGTGCCAATCAGTGTGAATTCGCCTTCATAAGGAATCGCGAAGACGATGCGACGGTCCGGATTCTGCAGCATGAACGCATGGTCGCCATCGTAGAGGCGCGGCAATATCATATGACTGCCCTTGACGAGCCGCACGCCGCGATTGTTGTTGCTGCGCCCGATACGGCCAAGAACCTTATCGACCCATGGACCGGCGGCATTGACCAGCATCCTTGCGCGCACCTGACGGACTGTACCGGCTTTCGTTTCGAGCGTTGCAATCCACTCGCCATTTTCGTTTTGTGCTTGCGTTAGCTGTGTGCGTGTTTCGATCCGGGCGCCGCGGGCAGCCGCATCCATTGCGTTAAGTACGACGAGCCGGCTGTCTTCCACCCACCCGTCTGAATAGACGAAAGCCTTGCCCCGTTTCTTGCCCTTCTGGGGCTTGAGCCCGATCCCGCCCGGGCTCCGGTCGAGGTTTATCGTTTCGGTTCCGGGCAAGTTCTTCCGGCCACCCAGATTATCGTAAAGGAACAGGCCAAGTCGGACCATCCAGGCGGGGCGGGGGGAAAGTGATTGCGGGAGGACGAACCGCAGCGGCCACATGGTGTGCGGCGCCATAGCCAGTAACCGCTCGCGTTCGATCAAAGCCTCTCGGACTAGGCGGAATTCGTAATATTCCAGATAACGCAGCCCGCCGTGGATTAGTTTTGTCGATGATGAGGAGGTATAACTGGCCAGATCGTCCTGCTCTACCAGCAGGACCGAAAGTCCGCGGCCGGCGGCGTCGCGTGCTATCCCGGCGCCATTCACGCCTCCCCCCACGATCAACAAATCATAGGTTTCGACGTGCATACCGGTAGCAGGAGAGGGGGGCGGGCATGCGGTCATTCGATCTTCTCTCGATAGGAAGGCGGCGGAAGTGTCCTGGTTCGATCCGAAGGGCATCATTCCCAGGTTTCTTTCGATAGAAAATAATATGCCGAAACCGAAAATGCAAACGAAAGAGTTGACGTTAATATGAAAGCGTGTGCAGATGGGGCAGTTTCAGATGAAAATTGTTCCAACGTGGGGAGACTTGAAGGTGGAATATCGCCGCGCCCTGATCGGCGAACTCATCTCCGAGGCCTTGGCGGTCGCGATCATAATCCTGATCGGTGATGGTGCGGCAGCCATGATCACCCTTTATGACCCGAGTCCCTACGCTCAGGCCTATTGGGGCGTTTGCATCGCCTGGGGGCTGGGCGTGACAATCGCGATCTATGTCACGGGTGCCGTTTCCGGAACACACGCCAATCCAGCGGTCACGCTGGCGCTCGCTTTTTTCCGTGGTTTCCCCAAACGCAAGATTTTGCCTTATTGGATAGCGCAGGTGATAGGTGGGTTCATCGGTGCCAGCCTGGTGCTGCAACTCTATCATCCGGTGATTGACGCTTATAATGCAGCCCATGGCTTGACGCGTGCGACAGGTGGCGCCGCTGGGGTATTCTTCACTCATCCCGGCGAACATATCACCCCGATCCACGCATTCTGGGATGAAGTGATCCTGACCGGCCTCCTGTTGCTGGGAATCTTCGCCATCACGGACGAGTTCAACGATGTTGCGCCACGGGCGAATTCGAGCGCTCTCATGATCGGTCTGCTGGTCGCGACCATTGGCGCGTCCGCAGGATATCTGGAAGCCTGGGCACTCAATCCCGCTCGCGATTTTGGGCCACGGCTTCTGGCTTGGCTCGCCGGATACGATCAGGCCGCTTTTCCAAGTCCCGAGAATTACTGGTGGGTCCCGATTGCCGCGCCGTTACTTGGTGGAACGCTCGGCGCTGGTCTCTATCAAATTGCCGTCAAGCCATATTTACCTTCGCGAAGCAAGTCAGGTGCGCCGGGCGATACGGACATGCCTGTCAAGTAAACCTTTGAAGAAAAGCCCGGAGAGCCGCCTAATGCCTCAGCCTGTGCACATTCTGGCCATCGATCAAGGCACGACATCGACGCGCGCCATCGTGTTCGACAGGCACGCGCGTCCCGTTGCAAGCGCGCAATGTGAGTTCGAACAACATTATCCCGACCTGGGGTGGGTGGAGCATGACCCGGAGGACATTTGGCGCGACACCCTCCGTCTTGCCAAAGAAGCTATCGAGAAGAGCGGGGTGGGTACCGGCGGCATTGCCGGCATCGGCATCACCAACCAGCGCGAGACAGTGGTCGTTTGGGAGCGCGGTACTGGGAAGGTGATCCATCGCGCCATCGTGTGGCAGGATCGCCGTACCGCCAGACTATGCGCCGAACTCAAGGGAGAGGAAGGATTTGAGGCGGAAGTGCGCTCGCGTACCGGCCTTCTCGTCGATCCCTATTTTTCGGGCACCAAGCTCGCCTGGATTCTTGATAATGTCGGCGGCGCCAGAGAGCGCGCTGAAAGGGGTGAGCTTGCGTTTGGCACCATCGATAGTTTCCTGATCTGGCGCCTGACGGGTGGGAAGGTTCATGCCACGGACGTGACCAATGCTGGTCGGACGATGCTCTACAACATCCGCGAGCAACGTTGGGATGAGGAAATGTGTCGTCTGCTGCGTGTGCCGATGCAGGTGCTTCCCGAGGTGCATGAT
>JAHFPT010000123.1 GCA_023266625.1 Novosphingobium sp.
CACTCCCATACTGGCCAGCAGCCACGCGCTGCATCGACAGGCCGGACAGAAGGCAGCATCCGATACCGTGCCCATACCCGAATTTAACGCTTGCATCCGTGGGGGCGTCCACAGAGGGTTGTTGCACGTGGCACCGTAACTCCCCCGTAACTCCCACCGTAGCTCCACCGTAACTCCCAACCCCACCCTGCGCTTGAGCTTTATCGCGGCACAGGTGCCAGCGATGCGGCAGCCACCTCGATCTGCCGCTTAAGCTCCGTCGCTGGCGGATACTCGACCCCTGTCGGCCAGTAGCCAAAGGGCGCAAGACGCTCGATCCGATCTTGAGAGCGCCACAGCATAGTGCTGAGAACCATTTCCGCGTCCTTCCCGTGGATTTCAATGCCGCGATCCTTGAGAGCCGCAAACAGGTCTTTGCGGGTCACAGGCTCGCCGTGCTCTCGAATGATCTCCAGAACCTTCTCTACCACCAGTTCACGGTCGGGGTTCTTTGGCCGCTTCCGCTTCACTACAGGAAGGCCGATCTCGCTACGTTCTGCAGCGGTTGGAGTGAACGGGGTGCCAGTGAGACGATGCCACATGGCGATAAAGGCATCAACATCTGCCACTTCCTTCTGAAGTGATAGAAGGCGCGAATTTGCGTCCCTTATTGCATTCTGTTGTTCGGCGATTGCTCGTTCCAGTGCGGACCTTGTGGCCATCGCAATTCTAAGCGCGTCATCTTCCATACAAACCCCACTTAAAGAACATACAAGGAACAAATCCATTCCGCAGAAATTCATACCACCGCTTGAATGCTAGAGCAAGGTCGGCTAACATGGCCGTGTCGCGTGGGATTCGACTCGCGCGACACGGGCCGCAGGCCCATTCGGGGCCTGCGGAACGCGTTGATGCAGTTCGAAAAGCTAATCGGGGAAGCTTGGCCCCGTGAGGAGGAACTAGATGGGAAACCATCAATGGGGAGTGCGGTTGCCGCCGCGCTACCCCTTGCTCTTGTTAAGGAGCTAGAACCGCCGTGGCGTCGTCCTGTCGGGCGGCGTCACGGCCTTTCATATAGCGGAGGACGGCGAGTCTGTCCACAGCTTGATATAAGGAAGGCTTTATATGCCTATGAAAACTGGCGGCGGGAAGCCGCCGCCTAAACAGACGGGCCCGAAGGTCTCGACGGTCGCGTCCGGTATTTTGTCCGGGAAGATCGCTAACCCTACGAAAGTGCAGATTAAGGCGGTTGCCGCCTCTGCCCTGTCGCAGGATCAGACCAAGGGCCAGTCTAAGAACAAGTAAGGCTCGGCTCCTTTAGCCGAGTAACCTTGACGACGCAGCGTGTAGGTTTCTGGATCACTCCGGACACCTGCACGCTGTTTTCGTCGTCTACGGCTCCCATATTAGGCGCAACCACCTTTATCTGGGATTACGGCACCAGGTGCATAAATCCCCAAACTCAAACCCCCACCACCCTAACCCCCACAGCCTCCGCCCCCTCGCGCATCCGCCCATCCAGCGTCGCCAGCGCGTGGCCGCCAAGCGAGGCCACCGCGAGGTGGAGCGCATCGCCGCCGCGCAGGCTTGAGGTGCTCATGTCGCAGAAGCGGGCGGCGAGGCTGAACGCTTCCTGCGGGACGGGAAGCATGACCAGATTCTCATTCTGCGCGGCAGCCCACCGCGCCAGGATCGATACCTTGTCCTCGGCGGTTATGTCCGCCCGGCGGTACTTGATTGCCACTGCGCTTGAAAACTCGGTTACAGTCCAGGTGCTGGTGCACAATTCGCCCTCGGAGTATTGCAGCAGCCAGCGATGGACAGCGGGGGCTGCGGGTTCACCGGAAAGAGCGCTGACAAGCAGCGAGGTATCGCAATAAATCATCAGTATCCCGCGTCGCGCATTTCCCTGACGATCTCCACCGCCGACAGCTTGGAGGGAGTCAACCCGGCTGTGAAACGGGCCAGCTCTTCGGCATCGAAACGCTTCTTGGGGCTTATCGCGGCGAGCGGAACCAGTGCCGCCACGGGCTTGCCGCGACGCATGATCTCCACTGTTTCGCCTGCCTCTGCTCGATCCACCAGCTCGCTCAGATGCGCCTTGAATTCGGCGATGTTGACTCCGTCCATGACTGCCTCCTGACCAACTAGATGGTCATGTAACACCGTTACGTCCGGCGAGAAACCATTTTCCTACACACCCCCACCCGCGTTATGCCGATCCTCCAAAGGGGAATCCAACCGCTCGCGCTTATGGAGCCTGCCCTTGTTGTCCGACCTCACCTGCCAATCTCCCCGCCCCTCGCGCCGCACCAGCCGCACGGCCTTTGCCGATCTGCCGCCCGAGCCGGACGATCCGCTGCTGGGCTTTGCGCCCTATATGCACACCGCGCCCCGGCGCAATTCGATCACACCGGATCGCCAGCGCGCGTTTATCGCCTCCCTCGCCGCGACCGGGATCGTCACCCAGGCGGCGCGCGAGATCGGGGCGAGTCTTGAGGCCCTCTACAAGTTGCGCAACCGGCCTGGGGCCGAGGGTTTTGCCGCGGCCTGGGAGCTGGCGATTGACCGGGGGATGGCGCGGCTGGAGGATTGTGCGCTGGAGCGGGCTATTGCGGGCGAGGAGCGGCTGGTGGTGCGCGGCGGCGAGGTGGTGGCGCGCTGGGTGCGGCATGATACGCAGCTGTTGATGTTCCTGCTGCGCCAGCGTCGCGCGCGGCGGTTCGATGGGGGCGGGGCGCATTTCGCCAGCCTGGGGCCGGGGCACCCCGTCTATGAGCGGCTCAGGCGCGAATGGGAGCGCGAGGCCTGGGGCGACGAGGCGGCGGTGCTCGAGAGCATCGATGCGATGATCGACGAAATGCGCGAGAACAGCCTGGCCAATACGGCGTTGCTGGAGCAGGATGAGGGGAAAGGAACGACATGACGATCTACACCACTGCGACTGCCACCAACAACGAACCCGGACCGCTGCGCAAAGTGGTCAATGCCTTCAATGAGGTGCAGGCGAAAATTCTCAGCGCCGGGGTCAAATCTGCTGCCGACTGGGAGCCGATGGGCGAATATATGGACATCGATAGCTTCAAGCGGGTCGGTGCCTATCTCGAAGTGCTCGATTTCACGGAATATTGCGCGTTTCTGGCAGGCTGGGCCGCCGGCGGCACCCGGTTCGAATTTACCGAGTTTCATGTCACTGAGACCGGCGACACGCTGTTCCAGGAGATCGAGGAGCGACACACCCGCGGCGATGCTTTCATCCGCAAGAATGTCATCGCGGTTTACCGGTTCAATGCCGACAGGAAGATCGTCCACCTCGATATCTACGAGCAGGCGAGGGACAGCGGCGACTGGATCAAGGATGCGGCCCGGGAGGCGATGGCGGCCTGAAACCCGCGAGGCTTAGCTTGCGCCGAGCCCGCCTTCCCGCCAATACACCGCGCGGATGTCCGCTCTCCCCAACCTGCTGAATCGCCTCGCTGCGCATCCGCGCTGGTGTGCGCTGGCGCTGGGCGCGTTGGCAGCCTGCGGGTTCGAGCCCCTGCACCTTTGGCCGCTGACGTTGCTGGCAGTCGCCGGGCTGATCGAGCTCACCGCGCGGGCCGCGAACTGGAAGCAGGCGGCGCTGCTCGGCTGGCTGTTCGGGCTCGGCCATTTCACCACCGGCAACAGCTGGATCGCCACCGCTTTCACCTATCAGGCGAACATGCCCGCCTGGCTGGGCTGGATCGCAGTGGTGGCGCTGTCGCTTTATCTGGCGGTGTTTCCGGCGTTGGCGAGTTTGGCGGCGTGGCTGATCGGGCGGCGTTCTCACCCCTCCCCTTCAGGGGAGGGGCCGGGGGTGGGGGCTGTCCCCAAGCACCACGCCAGATCGACAGGCCCCACCCCAACCCCTCCCCTGAAGGGGAGGGGCTTAAGCACGTTGGCCCTCGCCTTCGCCGCGTGCTGGATCGTCAGCGAATGGCTGCGCAGCTGGGTGTTCACCGGCTTTGTCTGGAACCCGCTGGGAATGGTGCTGCTCGGCAGCTTCGACAATCCGGGCGTTGCGCGGCTGACACCCTGGCTGGGCACTTACGCCCTGTCGGGGCTGGCAGTGCTGACGGCCGGGGCGCTGCGCGCGGGAATTGCCCTGGCGACAGGCAGGAACCAACGGCTGGCGGCGCTGGTCGGCCTCGCCGCCTTGGCCGTGCCGATGGTGGTGACCTTTGTGCGCGGAAATGCAGAGCCCGGCACCATCCCCTTCTCGCTGATCCAGCCCAATATCCCGCAGGAAGTGCTCAACGAGCCGGCCGAATTCGAAAACAACTTCGCCAAAGCCGTGCGCCCGACCTTGCAACGCCCGCCCGGCGAGCGGCTGGTGCTGTGGCCCGAATCCGGGGTTCAGGACTATCTGCGCGATGGCTATCCGCCCGCGCTCTATTGGGACTCGACCTATGAGAGCGACCCGGCTCTTGCGCGGGGGCGGCTGGCGCGGGTCGCGGGGCCGGAAGGCCTGCTGCTGACCGGGGCAGTCGATCTGGAGATAGCGGGCCGAAGCATCGCTGGCGCGCGCAATGTCGTCACCGCCATCGACAGCACCGGCACCATTCGCGGTTCCTATGCCAAGGCGCATCTCGTACCCTATGGCGAATATCTGCCGCTGCGCTGGCTGCTCGAACCGCTCGGCGCGTCACGGCTCGTCCCCGGCGCTATCGACTTCCTGCCCGGCCCGGGACCGCGAACAATCGATCTCGGGCGCTTCGGCAAGGCCGGCGTGCAGATCTGCTACGAGATCATCTTCTCCGGCCAGGTCGTCGATCGCGCGCACCGCCCCGATTTTATCTTCAACCCCTCCAACGACGGCTGGTTCGGCAGCTGGGGCCCGCCGCAGCATCTGGCGCAGGCACGGCTCAGGGCGATCGAGGAAGGCCTGCCGGTGCTGCGCGCCACCACCACCGGGATCAGCGCGGTGATCGATGCCAACGGAATCGTCGAGCAGCACATCCCCCGCCACGTCGCCGGCAGGCTCGACGGGTTCATCCCCCCGGCCCACGCGCCGACGCCGTTCGCGCGGGCCGGCAACATGCTACCGCTTGGCTGGGCCGTAGTGCTTCTTTTGCTGTCGCAGGTTGCATCGCGCCGCCGCCGAGGCTAGGGAACGAGTCACATAAAGATTTCTTTATATGTCTCTCGAAGTGGATTTCCCATGCGCAACGACTATCTCTTCACCTCGGAAAGCGTTTCCGAAGGTCACCCCGATAAAGTCTCCGACCAGATCAGCGACGCCATCGTCGATCTGTTCCTCTCCAAGGACCCCGAGGCGCGCGTCGCCTGCGAGACGATGACCACGACCAACCGCGTCGTCCTGGCGGGCGAAGTGCGCGGGAACGGCATGATCGACCGCGACGGCGACTGGTCGCCCGGCGCGCTGGAGGAGATCCAGACGGCAGTACGCGCGGTGGTCCGCGAGATCGGCTATGAGCAGAGCGGTTTCCACTGGCAGAACCTCAATTTCGAGAACCACCTCCACCCGCAAAGTTCGGACATCGCACAAGGGGTGGACGCCAGCGGCAACAAGGACGAAGGCGCGGGCGACCAGGGCATCATGTTCGGCTTCGCCTGCGACGAGACGCCCGACCTGATGCCAGCCACGCTCTATTACAGCCACAAGATCCTCGAGCGCATGGCCGCCGACCGCCACTCCGGCAAAGCGCCCTTCCTCGAGCCCGATGCCAAGAGCCAGGTGACGCTGCGCTACAAGGACGGCAAGCCGGTCGCCGCCACCGCCATCGTCGTCTCGACCCAGCATGCGGCGGGCTATCACGAGGGCAACAAGGAAGCCGAGCTCAAGGCCTATGTGAAGAAAGTGGTCGCGGAAGTGCTGCCTGCCGCGCTGCTTTCCGCCGAGACCGCCTATCACATCAACCCCACCGGCAAGTTCGAGATCGGCGGGCCGGACGGTGATGCCGGGCTGACCGGTCGCAAGATCATCGTCGATACCTACGGCGGCGCGGCCCCGCATGGCGGCGGCGCGTTCAGCGGCAAGGACCCGACCAAGGTCGACCGCTCGGCTGCCTATATCACGCGGTATCTGGCCAAGAACATCGTCGCGGCGGGCCTCGCCACGCGCTGCACCATCCAGCTCGCCTATGCGATCGGCGTATCGAAGCCGCTGTCGCTCTATGTCGATACGCACGGCACCGGGACAGTCGGCGACGACCGCCTTGAAGCCGCGATCATGGGCATCGAGAGCCTCGGCGGCCTGACCCCGCGCGCGATCCGCACCCACCTTGGCCTCAACAAGCCGATCTACCGCAAGAGCGCCGCCTATGGGCACTTCGGGCGCAAGGCTGAGGGGGATTTCTTCCCCTGGGAGCGGACTGATCTGGTGGCGGATTTGAAGGTGGCGCTGGGCTAGATTTTCTCACGCGAAGAGAATGAAAATGAAGATATGCCGGTTCACATTGACCAGCGACACAACGCCGCGCCTCGGTGTCGTCGAAGCCGATGGCATTCACGATGTGACCGCCGTCACCGAAGCGCTGCCTTCGCTTCGTTGGCCGCTGCCGCTGGGCGATCAGCTGATCGCCAACCTGTCCGATCTGCGCCCGCGCATGGCAGAGATGGCAAAGACCCAGCCGGCGATTCCGGTCGAATCGGTTAGCCTGCTCTCGCCTGTCGCCAATCCGAGCAAGTTCATCTGCGGTGCCGGCAACTGGAAGCATCACGGCGCACCCTTCGGTATGATGGGCTTCATGGGTAAGGCGCCGACCGCTCTCGCGGGCCCTGGCGCGGGCTTGCAGATCCGCTGGCCGGACAGGACGACTTTGCACGAGCCTGAGCTCGCCATCATCATCGGCCGCGAATGCGTCAATGTCAGCCAGGCCGAGGCGCTAAACTATGTTGCGGGATATTGCTGCGCCTTTGACTCGACGCTGAAGCAAGAGCGAGAAGACTTCGCCTTTTGCAAGTCGTTCGACACCTATGGCACGCTGGGCCCCTGGCTGGTCACGGCGGACGAGATTCCCGATCCTTCGGAGCTTTCCTACAAGTTCTGGGTCGATGACGATCTGCGCGGCGAGCGGGATTTTGCCGATCTCACCGGCAGCCCGGCCGAGATGATCGCCTTCGCCTCCACGGCGATGACGCTCTATCCGGGCGACCTTATCCTGTCGGGCGCGGCCGATGTCGGGCCAGTGCTGCCGGGCGAGACGATGACGATCGAGATCCCGCGCATCGGCCGCATGTCGGTGAAAGTGGTCACTTCCGAGCACGCCCGGACGGCGCCCTGGGGAAGTTAGAGCATCGTGCGAAAAAGTGGGAACCGGTTTTTCGCAAAAAACGATGCGACAACAAACAAATAGAGCGGGCCGTATGATTCAGATTGCATGCTGCCCGCTCTATCCCCGGTCCTCAAGCCATTCCGCCAGCGCCGCCAGGCAATCCCGCCCCAGCAGCTTGCTGCGCTCCGGGCTCCAGCCCTGCTCCACGCAGGGCAGATCGTCGTTGTCCTTGAACGGCATTTCCAGTGTCATCGACACACAGCCGTGGCTCCTGGCGAAGCGTTCGGCGAGCTGGCTGGTCGCCATTGTGAGGTTGCCCTTGCCGGGCTGGGCGACGGGATAGCCGCGCTGCGTCTGGAAATCCGGGGTGCGGCGGGCGAGAATTGCCTTGTAGCGCTGGAAGCCTTCCAGCTGTTCGCCTTGCAAGGAGGGAATGCCCTCGAAGCCGGCCAGGAAGACAGCGGGGATTGCCTCGTCGCCGTGGACGTCCATCGCGAAGTGGACGCCGCTCGCGTCCATCGCATCGCGGATCGCCAGTACTTCGGGTGAGCGTTCGGCGCTGGGCGCGGCCCATTCGCGGTTGAGATTGATGCCGGCGGCATTGGTCCTGAGGTGCCCCCGGTAGGAGCCATCCGGGTTACAGTTGGGCACGATGTGCAGGCGGCATTTCTGCCGCAGCGCCCGCCCGGCCGGATCGGCGGGATCGGTCAGACATTCCAGCGCGCCTTCCATCCACCATTCGGCCATGCTTTCGCCGGGATGCTGGCGGGCGATCAGCCAGACCTGGGTTTCGCCTTCGCCGATCTCCAGGCAATCGATCGGCTGGCCTTCGAGGCTCAGACCAAGGCAGCGATAATCGACGCCTTCTGTCAGCGCTGCCTCGGCGATGAGATCGTGGTGACGTTCGATCGAGTAGGGGGCGAAATAGGCGAACCAGGCGATGTCGCTGGTCGGCGTGTAGCGGATGGTGAGTGTGCCGCCGTCGGCGCTGTCGTCCCACGCACTGTCGGCTCGGCCCCAATATTGGCGGTCCTCCGAAACACAGGCGCGATAGCGCAGCCAGCCGCCTGGATAGGCGGCGTCGGCCAGGCCGGTGAGGCGCAGGACGAGTTTGCGAGCCTTTGCTCCAGACACGCGGAAGTGGAACCACTGGAAGAAGCCGGAATTGCGGTCCTTGCGGATTGCCAGCTTCGCTTCATTGCCCTTGACCACGAGAACTTCGATGTTGCCGGAATCGAATGCGGCATTGATTTCAATTTGGCTCATGAAAGCCCCTCCCCTTCGGGGGAGGGGTTGGGGTGGGGCTTGTCATTCGAGCGCTGCGCCCCGCCGACAGCCCCCACCCCTCGATCCCCTCCCCTGAAGGGGAGGGGAAGCAGCAGTTGCGATTCTGTTTTCTGGTTCATTGCACCAGGATAGTTTCACCAGAGCTTCCGGGGAAGCCCTTGAACAGCGCTTCCGCCAGCTTTGCTGCGCCAAGCTGGGTCGAGGCGAGCGGCGAGGCGGCGCGGACGGTGAATGTCGCCTTGCCTTCCCACAGCGCCTTGCCGCTGGCGCGCTGCTTGATGGTGACGCCGAGCAGGGTCTCCACCTGTTCGGGCGGCGGGCCGGACAGATCGAGGCCGATGCCCAGCCCGACGCCCGAGCCATAGTTGCCGGCCGAGCCGCCCACCCCGACCGAGAGCGGCCCGCGCCTGCGCTCGGGCCGGAAGGTCTGGCGTTCGATGCGCACCAACGCGATCTGCGGGCTGGCGGTTCCTGTTGCCGGTTCGCTATAGCCGAGCAGGGTCAGCTGCCGCGCAACGGCGCTGGCATAGGAACGGAATTCCAGGCTTTCGCCCTGCATCCCGGCGGCGGGTCCCACCGCAATTGCCCCGCGACCAAGCGTTGCCAATTCGGGCAGATGGAAGCGGGTGACTTCGACCGGGCCGACCGGCGCGACGCAGCCCGGCAGCGCGGCGAGGCCAAGCGCGGCGGCGATGACGGACGGCGACTTCATGGCAATATTCTCCGCCTGAGCGCCGCGAGTCTGGCCCGCGAGCAGTAAACATGCAAGCATTGCCCGCGCGTTAACCAAACCTGCGATCGAATGTGCTAGCGCTGAGTGACAATGACCCAGAAACTTCCCGTCCTGGTCACCGGCGGTGCCGGCTATATCGGCAGCCATGCGGTGCTGGCGCTTGCCGACGCTGGCTGGCCGGTTTGCGTAATCGACAATCTCGTCACTGGCTTTCGCTGGGCGGTGCCGGACGGTGTGCCGTTTTATGAGGGCGATATCGAGGATGCGGGCCTGCTGGCGCGGATCTTTGCCGAGCAGAAGATCGGCGCGGTGATGCATTTCGCCGGGTCGGTGGTGGTGCCCGAATCGGTCGTCGATCCGCTGAAGTATTATCACAACAACACGGTGAAAAGCCGGGCGCTGCTCGCTTCGGCGGTGCAGGCGGGCGTGCCGCATTTCATCTTCAGCTCCACGGCGGCGACCTACGGCATTCCCGACGTCTCCCCGGTTGCCGAGGACTGCCCGCAGGTCCCGATCAATCCCTATGGCATGTCCAAGCTGATGACCGAGGCGATGCTGGGCGATGTCGCCAAGGCCCACCCGCTCAACTTTTGCGCGCTGCGTTATTTCAACGTCGCCGGGGCCGATCCGCAGGCGCGCACCGGGCAATCGACCGCCGGGGCGACGCATCTGATCAAGGTCGCGGTCGAGGCGGCGCTGGGCAAGCGCGAGGCTGTCGATATCTTCGGCAGCGACTACGCCACGCCCGACGGCACCGGGGTGCGCGACTACATCCATGTCAGCGATCTCGCCGCCGCGCATGTTCTGGCGCTTGAGGCGCTGATCGCCGAACCCGCTCGCTCGCTGACGATGAATTGCGGCTATGGCCGGGGCTTCTCGGTGCTCGAAGTACTCGACGCAGTCGACCGCGCGACCAACGCCCGCATCACCCGCCGCATGGGTCCGCGGCGCGCGGGCGATCCCGACGCGCTGATCTCGGACAACCGCCTGATCAAGGCGACGCTGCCCTGGGTGCCGCGCCATGCCGATCTCGACACGATGGTCACCCATGCGCTGGCATGGGAGCGCAAGCTTGGCGAGACTCGCGGTGGTTGACTTCGCCCCGGCCCAACGGTAACGGCCCGGCTTCAGTTTTCGCGGCCGAGTCTCATGCTCCCGGGCCGCACCGAGGGTATCATGAAGATTCGTAACAGCCTCAAGTCGCTCAAGGGCCGCCACCGGGACAACCGGGTCATCCGCCGCCGTGGCCGCACCTATGTGATCAACAAGACCAACCGCCGCTTCAAGGCGCGTCAGGGTTGATTAGCGAATCCTCGCTGCGGCGGGGATGGGTGACATGACTGCCCCAATTTCCGGCCCAATTTCCGGCCCAATTTCCGCAGTCGTATTCGATGTTGGCCGGGTGTTGGTGCAATGGGATTTGCGCTGCCTGTTCGCCAAGCTGATCGACGACCGCCACGAGCTGGACTGGTTTCTGGCAAACGTCGTCACCGAAGAGTGGCATTTCCAGCACGACGCTGGCCGACCGCTCGCTGAAATGGTGCCCGAACGCATTGCCGAATTCCCCGCCTATGCCCGCCACATCGAGGCCTATGCAACCCGGTTCAATGAAACCGTGCCGGGTGTGGTGCCGGGAAGTATCGCGCTGGTCGAGGCGCTGCACGCCGCCCATGTGCCGCTTTACGCGATCACCAACTTCGGTGATGAGTTCTGGGACCAGTTCCGCCCGACAATGCCGGTGTTCGATTGCTTCCGCGATATCGTCGTTTCGGGTGTCGAGAAAGTCGCCAAACCCGATCCGGCAATCTATGCGCTGGCGGCGGAGCGGTTTGGCCATGCGCCGGGCGCGATGCTGTTCATCGACGACAATGCGGCCAACATCGCCGCTGCACGGGATTGCGGCTGGCAGGTGCATCACTTCTCCGGTGCAGCCTGCCTGGCCGAGGATTTGCGCGGGCGAGGGTTGATCGGCTAACCCGCCCCGTTGCAGCGCGCCAGTTGCTCGGCGCTCAATTCACCCTGCGGCGTAGCGAAGCCGGCAAGTGGGCCAAATTTCCGCGCGACCTTGCCGCAAACGGTCTGGATCCGCGCGCCGTCTGCCGGGGAGGAGCAGCGATTGCCTTCGCAGCGCCAGATTGCGCCATCGATGATTTCGCGCCTTGCTGCGGTCAGCGGCGTTGCCAGCGCGGCCGAATAGACCCCGGCCGACGCGGCGCGGGCTGGCCCTGTCGTGACCGAAAAGCTGGCGATGGTTCCTGCGAGCGCCAGCGCGGCGGCGATCAGGGCGCGCGGAAGCTTCCGGGCGAATGCGGTGGTCATGAGCGGTCTCCTTGGTCTGTTGCCCCGCGACGAGCCTCCCTGGGGAGGAGGCCGAATTACATTGCGAATCGCTACCTATGATATTACATTTTGAGTTGCAACTAAAAATGTAATTTTTCGGCGACGCATTTCGGTGGAATGGTTTAGGCTAGCGGTGCATGGAAAAACTGCGCGACAATCTTCAGGAATGCGGCCTGCCCAGCGCCCTCGAAGTGATGGGCGACCGCTGGTCATTCATGATCCTGCGCGCGGCCTTCAATGGCGTCTGCCATTTCGAGGAGTTCCTCGAGATACTGGGCATTGCCCGCAATATCCTCGCCAACCGTCTCACCCGCCTGGTCGAGGACGGCATCATGCAACGCGAGCAGATGGCGGACGACCGCCGCAAGGTCGAATATCGGCTGACCGGAAAGGGCGTCGATCTGCTGCCCGCGCTGCTGGCACTGCGGCAATGGGGTGAGAAATACGGGCTGGGCGTCGCCTCCAATCCGGTGCTGGCCGACAAGCGCGACAATCTCGCCATCGCCCCGATCAGCATCCACGCCGCCGATGGCCGCAAGATTGGCTGGCACGAGCTGCAATGGCGCGACCGCAGCGAGCTGGGCCAGCCGGGGGATGGCTGCTGCGATGCGGAGGATGCGTCCGATTAGAGTACGATGCGACGTAGAGCCAATGTCACAAGCGACCGATCAGGCGAGAAGCCGCCCGAAAACCGCCGCCAATCCAGCGTCAAAACGCCTCCGAATCCCAAAGCCCCGCAACCGCGATCACCCACTCAAACGCCAACCGTCAGTCGAAAATCGCGATTGTTCGAGGTGGCCAAGAGAAACTCCCCATTTCCTCCCTCAATACGACCGCATCCCCGTCGCATCGCTCTGCTTGAACACCGGAATCGCCTCAACCACTTTCATCATCACCAGCGGCAATATGCGCGAGGTCGAGGCCTGATAATTGGCATAGAATGGGAAGCAATCGACCATGAAGGCCCAGACCTTCTCACGCTCGGCCCCCACCGGCTCGCGCCAGCTGGCGCGGAAGGCTTGCGTCGCGATCTGGAATTCGACTTGCGGGCTGGCAGCAATGTTGTTGTACCACTCGGGATGAATATCCGCCCCGCCCTTCGAAGCGCAGAGCACCACTTCGCCGCCGATATCGCCATAGCACAGCGGCGAAATAAACACTTTGCCGCTCTTCCGGCCGGTATATTTGATCAGGCAGTGGGTGCCAAAGGCGTGGCCGCCGACGGCGGTGATATCCATGATATGGCCCTCGGCACCGCCCGATTTGAGATACATCTCGCGGTGTTCGGTGACCCAGTCCTTGCGGACTGCGCTGATCGCGGCTGAATCGGCGTCGCTCATGATTCTCTCCTATCTGGATGTCGGTCCCCATTGTCGGGATTTCGCTGTACATGTCCATCGCAAATGCTCGGACTTTCACCGTCAGACAGGGTCTGATACCCTCTAGCCAGACACACAATTCAAGGAAACGAGGACGCCATGGGCGAGATGGGCAAAATAGTCGAAGTGGCCGGCGATCTGGTCGAGCCGGTGACCATCGGGCGCGAAGCCTATGTCAGCCGGGACTATCTGGAGGCCGAGCGCGAGAAGCTGTGGCGGCATCACTGGCTACAGGCCGGCCGCATCGAAGACATCCCCAATGTTGGCGACTTCATCACCTACGACATCCTCGACGATTCGGTGATCATCACCCGGTGTGCAGTTGGTTCTGGGCCGGATACCATCAACGCCTTCCACAACGTCTGCCCGCACCGCGGCCGCAAGCTGATCGATACGCCCAAGGGCCAGCGCAATGCGCGCGGCAACAAGACCAACATCGTCTGTGGCTTCCACGGCTGGACCTTCAACCGCGAAGGCAAATGCTCCTTCATCGAACATCGGGACGACTGGCAAGGCGTGCTGACCGAGGAGCGCACCAGCCTCGGCAAGGTCGCGGTCGATACATGGGGCGGCTTCCTCTGGGTCAATATCGCCTCCGACGCGGGGCCGCTGCGGGAATATCTCGAGCCCGCCGCCGCGATGCTCGATCCGTTCCAGCTGGAGAACATGCGCTGCCGCTGGCGCAAGTGGATCATATTCGAATGCAACTGGAAGGTGGCGATGGAGGCCTTTTGCGAGACCTATCATGTCCCCGGCACCCATCCCGAATTCATGGAATTCGGCCAGTTCCGCGGCTGGGGCCGCAATCAGGGCCGCCATTCGAACATCGGCTACGACGCGCCCAAGGGTCAGGAGGAAGATGCCGCCAAGCTGCGCCTCGGCGCCGGCGAGGACCCGCGCCAGTCGACCTGGGAAATGCAGGATTTCACCTGGAAATATGCCAATACCAACACCACAATGACGCTGGTCGAAGCGGCGCGGCGGCTGAAGGACGAGCTGCCCGAGGGCACGCCCGCGCCGGAAGTCTCCAGGCACTGGCTGGCCTCGGCCCGCGCCGCCGACGAGAAGCGCGGCGTGCACTGGCCGGTGGTCGATCCGATGCATACCGCCAAGAGCGGCACCTCCTGGCAGATTTTCCCCAACCAGCAGATCGGCCACGCGGTCAACAACATGCTGACCTATCAGGCGCGCCCCTATGGCGACGATCCCAATATGTGCATCTTCGAAGGCGCGGTTTACGAGCTCTATCCCGAAGGCGAAGCGCCCGAGACCGAGTGGGAGTACACCAAGCCCGAGGACTGGCCGCCGGTGCTGCAGCAGGATTTCCAGAACATGGCGGCGGTGCAGAAGGGGATGAAAAACGCCGGCTGGAAGGGCGCACAGCCCAATCCCTATATGGAGCGCACCGTCGGCAGCCTGCACTATAATCTCGCCCGGGTGACGGGCATGGGCGCGCCGCAGAAGATCCAGGGTTAGGGGACCGTGAAGGTCAATCTCGGGCTCTCGTCGACCAATTCCAAGGACTGGGAACGGATCATGGCGGGCGACTATGCCCACCCGCCCGAGACGCCCGACTGGAAATGCGTCGAATCGATGATGGCGCTGGGCGACATGGCCGAGCCGCTGGGCTTCGACGGCATCTGGGCGCCCGATCACTGCGGCTCGCCCTATGGCATGACCCCCAATCCGCTGCAGCTGCTCACCTATTTCGCCGGGCGGACCGAGCGGGTGACATTCGGCACGATGGTGGTGGTGGCGCCGTGGTGGCACCCGATCCGCCTCGCCCACCAGATCGCCTTTCTCGATACGCTGTCGAACGGGCGCTATGAGACGATCGGGCTGGGTCGCGGGGTGGCGCGCCACGAGTTCGAGGCGCTGGGCGTGCCGCGCGAGGAGAGCCGCCAGCGGTTCAACGAGACGCTCGACATATTGAACCTCGCCTTCACCCAGGAACGCTTTTCCTACGACGGCGAGATCTTCCAGGTGCCGGAAACCTCGATCCGGCCCGCCCCGAAAAGCCAGGATTTGCTCAGCCGCATCTATGGCTCGTCGGCGACGCGGGAATCGCTTGAAATCCTCTCGCGCAAGGGGCTGCGTCCGCTGTTCGTCGGCAACAAGCCGCTCGACAAGGCCTGCGAGGATGTCCGCGCGGTCAACCAGTTCCGCGCCGAGGAGGGCATGGGCCCCTGCCAGCCGAAGAATGTGCTGTTCCTCTATTGCGCGGCCAATGCGGCTGACCTCGACAAGTCCGACCAATGGGTG
>JAHFPT010000315.1 GCA_023266625.1 Novosphingobium sp.
CGGCGACGAGGCCCGCTGGCAGATCGCGCTGGCCAAAGACCGGCGCTTTGACGGGGCCTTTGTTACCGGCGTGCATTCGACCGGTATCTATTGCCGCCCGTCGTGCCCGGCCCGGCCGCCGAAGCGTGAGAATGTTTCCTTCTACGCGACGCCTGCCGCTGCCGAGGCAGCGGGGCTGCGGGCCTGTCTGCGCTGCCGCCCGGATGCAGTTGCGCGCGATGAGGCGGCAGTGACCGAAGCCATCGCCATGCTGCGCGATGCCGAGGGGCCAGTGCCGCTGGAAAAGCTGGCAGCGGTGACGGGCTACAGCCCCGCGCATTTCCAGCGGTTGTTCAAGCGCGCGGTGGGCCTGTCGCCTGCGGCCTTCGTGCGGGCCTTGCGGATGGAGCGCGCGGCCGATGCGTTGACCGGCGCGGAGCGCGTGACCGATGCGGTCTATGACGCAGGCTTCAGCGCGCCGTCGCGGTTCTATGCGGCGAGCGAGGGGAGACTCGGCATGACCCCATCGGCGTGGCGCGACGGCGGGCGGGGGGTGACGATTCGCTGGGCAGTCGTGCCCACCAGCCTTGGCGCGATACTGGTCGCGGCGACGGATAAGGGGGTGTGCCGCCTGTCGTTCAACGAGGGGCGCGAGGCGCTCGAACGCCGCTTCCCGCATGCTGAGCTGATCGAGGGTGGGGAGGCGTTCTCTGCGCTCGTGGCCGAAGTGATTGCGTCGGTCGAAAGGCCCGGCGATTCGCGGCACATCCCGCTTGATGTCCAGGGCACCGCTTTTCAGGAAGCGGTCTGGCAGGAACTGCGCCGCATCCCGCCCGGCGAAACCCGCAGCTATGCACAGATCGCCGCCGCCATCGGCAAGCCCGGCGCGGTGCGCGCGGCGGGCAGCGCCAATGGCGCGAACAATGTCGCGGTGCTGATCCCCTGCCACCGGGTGGTCCGCTCGGACGGGGGCCTTGGCGGCTATGCTTATGGCGTGGAGATCAAGCAGAAGTTGCTGGAGCGGGAGAGGCGCACCGATTGAGGCCGATTGACATTATTCACAATATGGTGTTACATACCATATGGTAGATGGTACCCTGGTTTATCATGACAAGGCTTCGTTGCCGGATGGCGGTATGGTCGAAATGAAAATCTGGCGGCTCCCTGCCGCGACGGCGGAGCGTCCGCACGGGTTGAAATACTCGCTCTATTACGGCCGGGATGGAGAGCGGATCGTGGGATATGACAACGAACGCGGCAAAGGCGATCACCGGCATGTGCGAGCTATTGAAGAAGCTTACCAATTTGTCGGGGTCGATCAATTGATCGCTGATTTTCTGTCCGATGTAGCAAAGGAGCGCAAGCATGACTGACCGGACCCTGGCCGTGCATATCGGTTCGCTGGAAGACATGGGCCGCCGCTTCGCTGACGCATGGAAGAGCGCCGAGGCTGGCAGCGATGTGCCGCGTGAGCATGTCACATTCCTGCGGCTGGAAAGTTTCATGGCGGCGATGTCGCCCAAACGGCTGGAACTGATGCGCCATCTGCGCCGCAGCGGACCGCTCTCGGTGCGCCGTCTGTCGCAGGAGCTGGGACGAGACTACAAATCTGTCCACGGCGAAGTAGCGCGGCTTGTCGACGCAGGGCTGATCGAGCGGACGCCGCAAGGCGAGGTCACCGTGGGGTGGGACCGGATCGTTACGGAGCTGGATCTGGCGGCTTAGGATACGGACGAGCAGTCAAACAAAACTATAAGGATCAATATCCACCGCCACCCGCACCCCTTGCGGGAAGCGTAGCGGGTCCAGCCAGGCCCGGATCACGCGCTGCAATTCGCTTGAACGCCGCGCGTTGATCAGCAGGCGGTAGCGATAGCGGCCGCGCAGCAGCGACATTGGCGCGGGCGCGGGGCCGTGGATGGCGATGTCGGGCAGGTTGGGGCGCGCAGCCCCGATGGCGCGGGCGGCGTCGCGGGCTTCGGCTTCGTTCTCGCTAGAGATGATGATCGCGGCCCAGCGGCCGAAGGGCGGTGCTCCGGCGTCGCGTCTGGACTCGGCTTCGGCGGCGTAGAAGGCGTCGCGGTCACCTGAGGCGAGCGCGGCGATGACGGCGGCCTCGGGGTGGCGGGTCTGGATCAGCACCTCGCCGGGCTTCTCGCCCCGCCCGGCGCGCCCGGCGACCTGGGCGATCAGCTGATAGCTGCGCTCGCCCGCGCGCAGATCGCCGCCTTCGAGGCCGAGGTCGGCATCGACCACGCCAACCAGCGTAAGTTCGGGGAAATGATAGCCCTTGGTCACCAGCTGGGTGCCGACGACGACGTCGATCAGGCCTGCTTCGGCCATTTCCACGAAGGTGCCGATCCGTTCGGGCGTATTGAGCGTGTCAGACGTTGCCATCGCCACCCGCGCTTCGGGCATCAGCTCGGCGACCTCGTCGGCGATGCGCTCGACCCCGGGGCCGCAGGCGACCAGGCAATCGGGTGTAGCGCATTCGGGGCAGGCGTCGGGCACCGGCACTTCGTGACCGCAGTGGTGGCAGGCGAGCCTTGCCGAGAAGCGGTGTTCGACCAGCCAGGCGGTGCAATTGGGGCATTGGAAACGATAACCGCAGTGGCGGCACAGGGTCAGCGGAGCATAGCCGCGCCGGTTGAGGAACAGCAGCGATTGCTCGCCCTTTTCCAGCCGCGCGCGCATTTCGGCGACCATACGCGGGGCCAGCCAGCGGCCGCGCTCGGGTTCCTCCTTGCACAGATTGACGATGGAGATTTCGGGCAGGCTCGCCCCGCCGAACCGGGCGGGCAAGTCGATCTTGCGATAGACCCCGGCCTCGGCGAGCTGCATCGATTCGAGCGCCGGGGTGGCGCTGGCGAGGATCACCGGCACAGCCTCGAACCGCGCGCGGATCACCGCGACATCGCGCGCGTTGTAGCGCACGCCGTCGTCCTGCTTGAACGAGACTTCGTGGGCCTCGTCGACCACCAGCAGCCCCAGCCGCGCATAGGGCAGGAACAGCGCTGAGCGCGCGCCGACCACGACTTGGGCCTCGCCAGAAGAAATCGCCCGCCAGGCGCGCCGCCGTTCGCTCGCTTTGAGCGAGGAGTGCCACAACACCGGCGGTGTGCCGAAGCGCGCCTCGAAACGGCGCAGGAAGTTTTCGGTGAGGGCGATTTCGGGGAGCAGGACGAGGACCTGTTTGCCGTCGGCGATGGCCGCAGCAATCGCCTCGAAATAGCATTCGGTCTTGCCTGAACCGGTGACGCCGTCGAGCAGGAAGGGAGCAAAGCCGCCGTTCGTCACCGCCGCAACAAACAGGTCCGCCGCCGTCTGCTGGTCCGCCGACAGCTCCGGAACGGCAAAGTCCGGCAGGGCGCGGGGGTAGGGCCGGTCGAGGTCGACTGTGACGGGTTCCAGCAATCCCGCCCCCACCATGCCGCGCAATACGCCTTCGGACACATCGGCGATGGCAGCGAGTTCGCGGATCGAGGCCTGTTCACCTTCCAGCGCGTCGATGGCATCGGCGCGCTGCGGGGTCATTCGCTTCGGTTCCAGGTCGCTCAGCCGATACTCGGTGGTCGTTCCGCCGCCCTTCAGCGCCGCGCTGCCGGGCAGCGTCATCCGCGCGACCGCCTGGATCGGCGCGCAATAATAGTCGGCAGTCCATTCGATCAGCCGCCGTAAGGGCGCGGAGAGCGGAGGTACTGGCAGCACTTGGAGCAGCGGGCGCAGCTTGCTATCGGCGACTTCCGCACCCGGCAGCCGCTCCGCTTCCCAGACGATCCCGACGATCTGGCGCGGGCCCAGCGGGGCGAGTACGACCGCGCCGAATTCTAACGTCATTCCAGCAGGAACGCGATAGTCCAGCACGCAGAGGACGGCGTTGAACACTAGGAGTCGGACGCGGTTCATCGTGCCCGCATATAGGCAGGTGCTGGAACCCACGGGAAGGCGCTGACAATGGTCGCGACGAATTTAACCCCGATTGCACGCCGCTCGTTCATCGCCGGTGCCACGCTGGCCGATACGGCGAGTCCGCCGGACGGGATTGACCTGCGACCGATTCGGCATTATTCTGCATTTCGATGATACATTCGCTATTTCGAATTAATGTGCAGAAAAACCGCTTGGGAGACTGGAGATGAGCGAAGCCGATCCCGCAATCCGGATGCCCGATGGCACGGAATGGGCCTTTGGCCCGATTTTCGACGCCGATGCGCATATCGATCCGCCGCATGACATGTGGAAGGATTATCTGCCGTCGCTCCTCAAGGACCGTGCACCGGTCATCGAACATGGCGAGGACGGCGACTACATCCTGTTCGAAGGCGGACGCCGCCCGTTCATGATGATCAACAACCAGGCAGGCCGCCAGGGCGAGGACTTCAAGATGATCGGGCGGCTCGCCGAGCAGCGCAAGGTCTGGGATCCCGCAACCCGCATTGCCGACATGGATGCCGACGGCATGGATGCGGCGATCTGCTTT
>JAHFPT010000316.1 GCA_023266625.1 Novosphingobium sp.
CTCTTCAACACGCACGCGGGTGGCCACTGCTTCCAACCGATCCATATCTTCGAGGCGGGCTCGGGCAAACCGATCCTGTCGCTGATCCGACCCGGCAAGCGGCCGTCGGGAGAGGAGATCCGTCGCGTCCTCGCCCACGTCATCCATCATATCCGCCGACACTGGCCGCACGTGCGCATTCTTGTGCGCGGTGACGGGCACTATTGTGCGCCAGAAGTGCTGGATTTGCTGCGCGAGTTGCGCTGCGACTACATCCTCGGTCTGTCGCGCAACAAGACGCTCGATGCGCTCGCGGCCGCCTGGCGCGAGCAGCTCCACTAGACGCGATCGTCGTTACAGAGTCCAAACTGAACTATTTGTCCGGGATGACGATCTGGCGATCGCTCGTGTCTACCACGAAGATCGCGAGCACTTTTGCCGGTTCAGTGGCACTCGCGTTTTTGCGGACCTGATGGTGATCGCCGGGCTTCTCCGTCCAGCTCTCGCCGGTCTGGTATGTGCGCTCGGGCCCGTTGTTCACTTTGCTGCGTATCGCTCCCTCGAGCACCCGCGCATAGATGAAGGCTGAAGTCGGATGCCGGTGTGAAGGCGATCCGGCAGCGACTGGCACGAAGTGCCGATTGCCTGCCTTCTGCGGGGGCGCGGCTTTTATCGTGGAAGAATGGTAGCTCCCTTCATGCCATTGAATGGAAATCCACGCATTAACCCGTGCGAAAGCACGCGACTCTAAAGTTGATGCCGCCCTGGCTTTGGCCTCCATCCCTCAACTGTTGATCTGTAAGCTGGCGATGCGCCGAGGCCGATCGCCGTCTAAGGATGGAAGACGATGCTCAAAATGCTTGCGCGTTGCCTGCTGGTCGCACTCGCGCTGTTGCCGGCCGCGGCGTCGGCCGCCGAGCCGATCAAGCTGAAACTGTCGTTCTTTTCGTCTGACACCGCCAGTCTTTACAACGGCGGAGTGAAACCGTTCGTCGATGCCGTCAATTCCGAGGCGAAAGGTCTCCTGGAGATCGAGGTTTTCTTCCGCGGCACGCTCGGGAAGGCGCCTGCAGAACAACCTCAACTGGTGCGCGACGGAGTGGCGGATATCGCCTTTATCGTGCCTGGCTACACCGCAGATCAGTTTCCGGACAATGCCGTCATCGAGTTGCCCGGATTGTTTCGTGACCAGCAGGAAGCCAGTCTCGCCTACACACGGATGATCGCGGCGAACGCCCTCCGGGGGTATCAGGACTTTTTCGTAATCACTGCCTTCACCGTTGAACCTCACAGCATCCACACGCGCCGGGCTATAGCGTCCCTGGATGACCTGAAGGGACTCAAGATACGCGTAAATAACCCCACGGAAGCGACGACCTTCGAGAAACTCGGCATGCAAGCAGTCGTCATGCCCGCCAATCAGATTGCCGACGCACTTGGAAGCGGGGCGATCGACGGCGCAGCGCTTCCGCCATCAATGTTGGCGGAGTTCGGCCTAGGGCGCTTGGCCACCCATCATTACGTGATCCATGCCGACGCGCCCTCGCTGGCATTTGTGATGAGCCGTTCGAAGTTTGCGAGTTTGCCGCCACAGGCCCAGGACATCATCCGCAAACACAGCGGCGAATGGTCGGTTGCTCAGTCGAATGCATTCTTTGAAGGGATCAACGCCAAAGCCATGCAGCAGTTGCTCTCGGACCCCAAACGCCATGTCATCTTTCCATCACCGGCCGATCGGATCCGGATCGATGCCGCCTTCAAAGAGGTCATCGACGAGTGGGTCGCGCAACAACCGCACAACCGCAACCTACTGAATATGGTCAGGTCGGAAGTTGGAAAGATGCGGTCACGCCACTAGGATGACATCGCTTCTCACCGCATCAGTCCTGCGCAATGCCGCCATCTTTGCTGGCATGCTGTGCATTCTCCTAGGTGGCACCTGGGCCGTTGTGAACGCAACCACCCGCCACTTGCTTTATGAAAACGCCACATCGACCGCGCGCAGCTGGGCCCAGTACCTCGCCTCGAATGCTACCGATCTGGAGCAGATCGCCGGTGGTGAAAGGCCATCAATCGGGAGCATGGCGTTTTTCCAACATTCGCAGAAGTCGGACCAGGTTTTCCGCTACGAGATCTATGATCGCCACGGCTATTCTCTGCTTGTATCGGACCATAACAAGGTAGCGCTGGCCGATATCTCGGAATTCAGCCCGGATGCGGCGCGTGCCGCCAAAACCGGTCAAGCCGTGGTGGGCACGAGGGAAGGCATCGAGCCTGACCAGCCCTCTTTTTTTGCGCAGGCCTTCGTGCCTGTCGTGGCCAACGATCGCGTCATCGCTGTGGTCGCGGCCTACGTCGACCAGACCGAGCAGCGTAACAGTTTCAATGCCACGTTCCTGAAAGCTGCGGCAGCACTCTGCCTGTTGACAGGATTGTCGTTTGTTGTGCCGACGATTGTCTTCATCGGCCGTGACATGACGGAACGCCTGAACCTGGAGCGGCAATTGCGCCAGGCTCAGAAGATGGAGGCGATCGGCCAGTTGACGGGCGGGATCGCGCACGACTTCAACAATATTCTCGCAGTCATCATCGGCATGACCGAGCTGACCGCAGTGGGCGTTGCGGGCGATGCCAAGCTCTCAGGCATGGTCAAGCAAATCGACGAAGCCGCCGAGCGCGGGGCGCAGCTCGTGCAGCGCATGCTGGCGTTCGCCCGCAAGCAACCCCTGGAAGCGCGGGTTCTCGACGTCAACGATGCGGTCAAGCGCGCAGCGGCCATGCTGGAGCGGGCGGTCGGCGAGGACATCACGCTGCAAACATCGCTGTCAGAAGATATTTGGCCGGCGCTGGTCGATCCCTCGCAGCTGGAGGATGCAATCGTCAATCTCTCCGTCAACGCACGCGACGCCATGTCAAAGGGCGGCGACCTCGTGCTGGAGACGGCCAACGTGCACTTGGACGAGGCCTACGCCGCGGGGCACGCGGATGTTTCCCCGGGCGACTATGTGGCGGTGATGGTCACGGATTCCGGGACGGGCATGCCGCCCGAGGTCATCGAGCGTGCGTTCGAGCCGTTCTTCACCACCAAAGCAGCGGGCCGCGGCACCGGTCTCGGGCTCAGCATGGTGTATGGCTTCGTGAAGCAGTCCCGGGGCCATGTGAAGATCTCTAGTGAGGTCGGCCACGGGACGAGCATCAAGATGTATTTCCCGAAGGCGGAGCGAAAGGTCGACACGTCGCGCCCAGCCGTCCAGGAGCCGGAGCGCACGCTGCCCTCAGGTCGCGAGACAATCCTGGTCGTGGAGGACGATACTGCGGTGCGCAAGATGGCAGTGACCACCCTGGAGGGGCTCGGGTATCAGATTCATCAGGCCCCGGACGGCAAAAGCGCGCTCGATATCCTGCACGGTGGCGATCACATCGATCTGCTCTTCACGGACATGATCATGCCGAATGGCGTGAGCGGACAGGACCTAGTCGAGGCGGCACGACAGCTTCGCCCAAACATGAAGGCTTTGCTCACCTCCGGCTATTCCGAGCAGTTCGTGACCATGCGCGGCAACGGCAATGGGGACGTGCGCTTGCTGAGCAAGCCGTACCGCCGCGAAAAGCTTGCGACGATGGTTCGAAACATCCTGGACGGCGATGGCAGAGTCTGAGCGCTTGGCTGAGCGCGCCGCGCTGTCCTAAGTCCGGCTGGCAATTTGGCTCAGCAGCGCAACGATCGGGTCGTCAGGCGCAAGCGGCTGGCAGAATTGCACGCCAATCCTGCTGGCGACTGCCCAGGCGGCCTTTCCCTCCAGCCTTTGTCCGGAGAGCAGCTCCACAGCCAGACGGTTGGCCACGGCCACCCCGAAGCATCCATCCAGCTGCAGGCCGCCGAGGGAAAAGTCCACGATACGCGCCGTCTGGAAGCGGCCATGGCAGTACACCAGCGCCGTGATGCTGGCGGCACGACGCTCATCGCGTCGCCGAACCAGCTGGCGCACCTGATTGGATGCAGTGGAGGGATTTCGCATGCGCCTGAGGGTGTTTCCGGGTGGGTTCAAGTGAACCAGGGCTGACCAGCGGTCGCGAGGCATATCGACATAAAATTCGACTTGGGCATCGGCTCGGCAAGAAGGGGCCCTTGAGCCGCGTCACAGCCCATGCTCTGCAGTGCCACCAGGTCGGCGTCGTTCTCAAGGCCGGTGGCGACCGCTGTAGCGTCAAAGCGATGCGCTAGATCTATGGCCGCTTTGCACACGCCGGCGCTCCTTTCGTCCTGCGCGCACCCTCCGACGAAACCAGGGTGAAGCTTCAGCTCGCTGAAAGGCAGCTCCAGCAGGCGCTCGAAGGAAGAGAAGCCTGCGCCAAAGTTGTTGATCGCCAGCGTGATGTCGTAGATGCGCAGCTGGGTGGCAACCTCATGCGCCAGCTGCAAGTCCTCAATGATCTCGTGCTCACCGACGCCCACAATAAGGCCTGGC
>JAHFPT010000124.1 GCA_023266625.1 Novosphingobium sp.
ACCTTATTGCCCAGCGGGGTGAAACGCACGACGCGCTTGGTGCGTTCGACCAGAGTTACACCGAGCAGCGCTTCCAGATCGCGCAGGCCTGCGGAAAGGGTGGATTGCGAAACGAGGCAGGCATCGGCTGCCCGGCCGAAGTGGCCGTGTTCGTGGAGCGCGACGAGGTAGTGGAGTTGCTTGAGGGTGGGGTGGTAGATGGTCATTATCAACTCCCGCCAGGGTCCGCAGATCCCCCTCCCGCTTGCGGGAGGGGTTAGGGGAGGGCCTGTTCGTTTCGATCCAGGTGGCGCCTTGATGATGGCAACAAGCCCTCCCCCGACCCCTCCCGCAGGCGGGAGGGGAGAATTATGCGGCGGCTTCGCTAGGCTCGTCCTCCACCACATCATCGACATGCGTCATCTTGAGTTTGCCGTTCACCACCGCGAAAGCCATTTTCCCCTCGACCAGATCGAGCGCATCCTTGCCGAACTGCTGGAAGCGCCAGCCCTCCAGAATCGCCAGATTCTTGCGCACGCCAGCAGCCAGCAGCTCCAGCTCTTCGCTGCGCGCCAGCAGGCGGGAGGCGACGTCGATTTCGCGGCTGCGGATCTTGAGCAGCAGCTTGAGCAGGTCCGCGACCAAGGCCCCTTCCTTGCCGAGCGGCGCGCCCTTGGCGGCGCGCGGCGGCATCTCGTCTTCGGTCAGCGGCATCGCGGCTTCGAGCACCGCCATCAGGCGCTTGCCGATTTCGTTGTCGCGCCAGCCAGCGGAAAGCCCGCGCACCTTGGCGAGATCAGCTTGCGACTTGGGCGGATGGCTGGCGATGTCGGCCATGGTTTCGTCGCGGACGATACGGCCGCGCGGGATGTTCTTGTCCTGCGCTTCCAGTTCGCGCCAGGCGCCAAGCGCCTTCAGCCGCCCCAGAACGCCGGGATTGCGCCCTGCCGCCTTGATCCGCCGCCAGGCCTTCTGTGGATCGTTGCGATAATTTTCCGGATCGGCGAGCTTTTCCATCTCGGCATCGAGCCATTCGCCGCGCCCGGTCTTGCGCAGGCGGGCGAGGATCTTGGGGAAGATCTTGGAGAGGTGGGTGACATCGCCGATGGCATATTCGATCTGCCGTTCGGTCAGCGGACGGCGCGACCAATCGGTAAACCGCGCGCCCTTGTCGACGTCGATCCCCAGCCACGATTCGACCAGATTGGAATAGCCGATCTGCTCGGACTGGCTGATCGCCATGGTCGCGATCTGCGTGTCGAAGATCGGGTGCGGGGTGCGGCCGGTGAAATTGAAGATGATCTCGACATCCTGCCCGCCGGCATGGAACACCTTGAGCACATCCTCATTGTTGGTCATCAGCTCGTAGAGTGGGGTCATGTCGATGCCGGGGGCCAGCGGATCGATGGCGGCGGCTTCCTCGGTATCGGCGATCTGGATCAGGCAGAGCTCGGGCCAGAAGGTGTTCTCGCGCATGAACTCGGTGTCGACCGTGATGAAGGGGGCCTTGGCGAGCCGGGCGCAAAGATCGGCCAGTTCGGCGCTTTTCGTGATCAGCGGATGTATTTTCATTGCGACTTTTCTTTTCGGGGCGGGCCCATGCGGGCACCGCGCTTAGACCCGTGCGGGTCTGCGGCTTGACAAAGTGACGGCCATCGCCTGTTAGCCGCAGCCTTCCCTGCCTTATTGCAGTCCGAATGGAAAGAGTTTCGATGCACATCTACCGTTCGCACACCTGCGGCGCGCTGACCGCCGCCGACGTTGGCCAGAGCGTCCGCCTCTCGGGCTGGGTTCACCGCAAGCGCGACCATGGCGGGGTGCTGTTCGTCGATCTGCGCGATCATTATGGCCTGACGCAGATTGTTGCCGATGCCGACAGCCCGGCGCTGCCGGTGCTGGAGGGGCTGCGCGTGGAGAGCGTCGTCACCATCGATGGGGAAGTGAAGGCGCGGGCGGCTGACACAGCGAATCCCAATCTCGCGACCGGCGAGATCGAAGTTTATGCCCGCAGTGTGACCGTGCAATCGCGCGCCGAGGAGCTACCGATGCCGGTGGCCGGCGAGCAGGACTACCCCGAAGACATCCGGCTCAAATACCGTTTCCTCGATCTGCGGCGCGAGAAGGTCCACGCCAATATGATGCTGCGCTCGAAAGTGATCTCATCCCTGCGCAGCCGGATGGTAGCGCAGGGCTTCAACGAGATCCAGACGCCGATCCTCACCGCCTCCAGCCCCGAAGGCGCGCGGGACTATCTGGTGCCGAGCCGGGTCCATCCGGGCAAGTTCTATGCGCTGCCGCAGGCACCGCAGATGTTCAAGCAGCTGCTGATGGTGGCGGGCTTCGACAAGTATTTCCAGATCGCCCCCTGCTTCCGCGACGAGGATGCGCGGGCAGACCGTTCGCCCGGCGAATTCTACCAGCTCGATTTCGAGATGAGCTTTGTCACCCAGGACGATGTGTTTAACGCCATCGAGCCGGTTCTGGCAGGCGTGTTCGAGGAATTTGCACAAGGGCGCAGCGTGACCCCGGCGGGCACATTCCCGCGCATTCCCTTCGCGGAATCGATGTTGAAATATGGCTCGGACAAGCCGGATTTGCGCAATCCGATCGTCATTCACGATGTCACCCGCCACTTCACCCAGTCGGGCTTCGGCCTGTTCGAAAAGATTGTTGGCGGTGGCGGTGTCGTGCGCGCAATCCCGTCGCCGGGAACCGCCGAGAAGAGCCGCAAATTCTTCGACGACATGAACGACTGGGCGCGCTCGGAAGGCCATGCCGGGCTTGGCTATGTCACCTGCAAGGGCGGCGAGTTCGGCGGGCCGATTGCCAAGAACCACGGCGAAGCAGGCATGCTCGCACTTTACGCGGCGATGGGCCTCGGCCCTGACGACGGCTGCTTCTTCGCAGCAGGCAAGGAACTCCAGGCCGCCAAACTCGCCGGTGCCGCGCGCACCCGCGCAGGCGAACAGCTAGGGCTGATCGGGGAGGGCGAGTTCAAGTTCTGCTGGATCGTCGATTTCCCGATGTTCGAATATGACGAGGACTCCAAAAAGGTCGATTTCAGCCACAACCCCTTCTCGATGCCGCAGGGCGAGCTCGAAGCGCTCGAGACGATGGACCCCCTGGAGATCAAGGCCTGGCAATACGACATCGTCTGCAACGGAGTGGAGCTGTCCTCCGGCGCGATCCGCAACCACCGGCCCGACATCATGTACAAGGCCTTCGAGATCGCTGGCTATTCGAAGGAAGATGTCGACACCAATTTTGCGGGCATGATCAACGCCTTCAAATACGGCGCGCCGCCGCATGGCGGGTCTGCGCCGGGGGTTGACCGCATCGTCATGCTGCTGGCCGACGAGCCCAACATCCGCGAGGTTGTGGTTTTCCCGATGAACCAGAAAGCCGAAGACCTGATGATGGGTGCGCCGGGGGTGGTTAGCGCGAAGCAGCTGCGCGAGCTGAATATCAGGTTGGTGGAGCAGACAAAGAGTTGATTGTATCTGCCCGATAGCGCCGTTAGGATAGTTGTGCCTTAAAAGGAAAGGCCGGTGCGGTTAGCCCGGTCGCCCGGTCGTCGGGTTCCTGGTCTTCACGGGACGCTTCCGTGTTGTGCCCCCTGGCCCGAGTTCTGCCGCAATTTGCGGGCGGTAAGGGTAGGGAGCGTCCAAAATGCAGCAACAGGTTTCTCTGATTACACTTGGCGTCACCGATCTCGAGCGTGCGCTTGCCTTTTACCGGGGCGGATTTGGTTGGGAGCCGGTTTTTGAAACACCGGGAATCGTATTCTTTCAGATGAACGGCTTTGTTCTCGGGCTGTGGGGCAAAGATAATCTGGCTGAGGATGCGGGGCGGCCTGCCAATGGGCACGGGGCGATCGCGCTGGCCCACAATGTTTCGAGCCGCGAGGCCGTTGACGAAGTGATGGCCGTTCTGGTCGGCGCCGGTGCAACGGTCCTGCGCCCAGCTGACGAGCCACCGCACGGGGGCTATCGCGGATATGTTGCCGATCCAGACGGCCACGCCTGGGAGATTGCCTGGAACTCTGCCTGGCCGATTGATGAGGAGGGGCGAGTCCAGTTCGCAATCTGATGGAGTTGCGGTTCGGGATTGGCGGGCCAGGTGAATGAACAGGCTTTTTCTTCATGTGAAACTGTGCTACACAGTTTCACATGAAGAACGTCACCATCGCCCTCGATGACGACACCCACCGCAAGGCCCGTATCCGCGCGGCCGAGCTGGGGACGTCGCTGTCGGCGCTGGTGAAGGACTATCTCAATGGCCTGGCGGCGGGCGAAGCGTCCGCTGCCGCTCTCGGAGTGCGCGAAATGCAGATGGCATTCCATCATGCCAAGCCAGCCAAGGATGGCCCGCCGTGGCTCGTCGATGGCAAATGGGTCTATACCCGGGACGGCAAGCCGCGGCAGCCGGGTTCGCTGCGGAAACCGGGCAAGCTGGTTATGGCAGACGATTGGAAACAATGGCCCGATGATATCCTCGCCAGCTTCGAAGCCTGGCCCTATGACGATCCCGATTACGTGCCTTGGCGGGGTGACGAGGAAACGCCTTCCAAGTGAGAGTGTTGCTCGACACCCACATATTGCTCTGGTGGCAGCGCGACAAATTGCTGCTCGGAGACCGGGCGCGGTCGATGATCGCATCGCCCGAAGTGGAAGTCCTGGTCAGCACGGCGTCGCTTTGGGAAATTGCCATCAAGTTCCGTCTTGGCAAGATCGAGGTTTGCAGTAGCGAGGCTATGCGCGATGCAAGTGGGGATGGTTTCACAATCATCGGCGTGGAGGCCGAACACGTCGCCCAGGTTGAACGCCTGCCACAGGTTGCCGGTCATCGCGATCCGTTCGATCATCTGTTGCTCGCGCAGGCAATGGTCGAAAAGGCTGCCTTAATGACCGCCGACCGCATTTTGAACCAGTATGGCGTGCGCTGCCTCCCGGCCTGACGCCCCGCCTTGCTCTCCCGTTCCGCGCGCAGTTTCAACCGCCAAACAGCTGCCTCAGCCAGCCATCGACGGCCCCGGTTGCGGCATAGTCCGGATCGCCGAGCCGCCGGTTGATCTCCATGTGGCCCATCAGCCCTTCGCCGGGGAAGCTTGCCATCTGCACCGGCGTCCCGCCTGCCTTGAGCGCATCTGCAAGTGCCCGGGACTGCCGCACACCGTCGGGCCGCTGGACATGTAGCAGCAGGAAGCGTGGCGCGTTGGGTGCGGCGGCTTGCATCGTGGGGGAGAGGGCCCGCTGGCGGACGGGATCGCCGCCGAAGGCCTGGGCATAGGTCTGCTGCATGATCTGCGGCCCGTCGCGCAGTTGCGCGGGAACGTCATAGGCCGCACCATCAATCGGGATCACCCCGGCAATATCGGCAAATGTCAGGCCCGCGCCCTTCAGATAGCGCTCGTCGGTCCCGACCAATGCAACCAGCTGCGCGCCCGCGCTATGGCCCATCAGCACGATGCGGTGGCGGTCGATGCCGAGCGCATCCGCCCGGTCGATGAGCGCCTTGAGCGCAGAGGCGACATCCTCGGCCTGCTGCTCGACCGTGGCTTCGGGCACAAGGCGATAGTCGATCGAGGCGAAGGCATAGCCCTCGCCCGGATAATGCGCCGGCTTCCAGCGTCCGGTCGCATTGTCCTTGCTGCCGCGCTGCCAGCCGCCGCCGTGGACGAAGATCACCACCGGAGACGGGCCACTTGCACCCTGCGGCTTCCACAGGCTCAACTGTTGGGCCGGGTCGTTGCCATAGGCCAGGGTCGCAGATGCCGGAGCGTCCGGCGCATTGCCTTCGCTCGCCGCCGCTCGCTGGGCAAAATACTGGCGGAGCCGGTCCCCGGGGCGGGCTTCGGCCACCCCCGCCGACAGTAACGCCAAGGTGGCGATAGAAAGTGCAAGTTTCATTCGCATGGCAAATCTCCCTGATGGATCGACCCTATTGCCTTGTCTGCGCTCAACAAATCCAGTCGTGAATTGTCGCAATAAGTCTCCCATGCGGCTTGACTCAAGGCAATGCCTGCCCCTAGGGCGCGCAGCGCATATCGGGCCTCGCTGGCCCAGTTGTCCCATCCCCACGCCGAGTCCTGTCGAAGGGCGTGCCGGATCCACCTGGCAGGTGGAGAGCCGTATCCATGGCCAATGTCACCGTGATCGGCGCCCAGTGGGGCGATGAGGGCAAAGGCAAGATTGTCGACTGGCTCGCCAGCCGCGCCGACGTTGTCGTGCGTTTTCAGGGCGGGCATAATGCCGGGCATACGCTGGTGGTCGGCAATGAGACCTACAAGCTCAGCCTGCTGCCCTCAGGGATAGTGCGCGGCACGCTGTCGATGATCGGCAATGGCGTGGTGCTCGATCCCTGGCATTTCCGCGACGAAGTCGCCAAATTGCGCGGCCAGGGCGTCGACATCGGACCCGATAATCTTCACCTCGCCGAAACGTGCCCGCTGATCCTGCCATTCCACCGTGATCTCGATGGCCTGCGCGAGGATGCCAGCGAGTTCAAGATCGGGACGACCCGGCGCGGGATTGGACCAGCCTATGAAGACAAGGTTGGCAGACGGGCAATCCGAGTGTGCGATCTGGCGCATATGGACGATATCGGCCCGCAAATTGACCGGCTGTGCGCGCACCACGATGCCCTGCGCGCAGGCTTTGGGCTGGGCGGGATCGATCGCCAGCGGCTGATTGACGACTTGTCTGAGATTGCCGGGTTTATCCTGCCTTTCGCCAAGCCTGTCTGGCGCGAACTCAACGAGGCGAAGCAGCGTGGCGACCGTATCCTGTTCGAAGGTGCGCAGGGCATGTTGCTGGATGTGGATCACGGCACCTATCCCTTTGTGACATCCTCGAACACAATCGCGGGCACGGCTTCGGGCGGATCGGGTCTGGGGCCGTCGTCTGTCGGCTTTGTCCTGGGGATTGTGAAAGCCTATACTACCCGGGTTGGTGCCGGCCCGTTCCCCACAGAACTGGAGGACGCCACTGGCCAACGGCTGGGCGAGCGCGGCCATGAATTTGGCACTGTGACGGGGCGCAAGCGCCGCTGCGGCTGGTTCGACGCCGTGCTGGTGCGGCAATCGGCGGCAGTCAGCGGCATTACCGGAATTGCGCTCACCAAGCTCGATGTGCTCGATGGCTTTGAGACACTCAAAATCTGTATCGGCTACACGATCGGCGACAAAACCTACGATTATCTCCCGCCACATGCCGCCGATCAGGCGCTGGCCAAACCGGTCTATGAAGAGCTTGAAGGCTGGAATGAGACAACCGCAGGTGCGCGCAGCTGGGCTGAATTGCCCGCCCAGGCGATCAAATATGTCCGCCGCATCGAAGAGCTGATCCAGTGCCCGGTGGCGCTGGTCTCGACAAGCCCCGAGCGCGAGGATACCATTCTGGTGCGTGATCCCTTCGTCGATTGATCTGGTAAGTCAGGCCTTGCGTGCTGCCTTCGACAAGCTCAGGCTGAGCGGGGTAGGAGATAGTAGCGGGGTTGGGAAATGGACCAAACGAAAGGCCCGCTCAGCCTGAGCTTGTCGAAGGCCATGCGCCCGCGCTTGATCCTGGCGCTGGCCCTATACATGAGCGCAGGCGCAACCCAGGCCGAAGCACCGCTGCACCTCCCCGAGATCGATTATATCCGAGTCGAAAAATCCGCGCGGGTGATGGTGCTCTATTCGGGCGGGCAGGTGGTGCATAGGATTGCCGGTATCCAGCTGGGCGATGCACCAGCAGGCCCCAAGCATTTCCAGGGCGATGAGCGCACCCCCGAGGGGCGCTACACCATCGACTATGGCAATCCCGGCAGCGCCTATCATCTCTCGCTCCACATCTCCTATCCCGACGCGAACGACGTCGCCTACGCCCGCGCGCAGGGGCGCAGTCCGGGCGGGCTGATCTTCATCCATGGCCAGCCCAATGACTGGGCAGGCGCGGACCGGGGGGGAAGGGTGCCGGGCGACTGGACCGATGGCTGCATTTCGGTGAGCAATGCGGAGATTGAGGCGCTGTGGGAAGCGGTTGCTGACGGGACAGTGATCGATATTGTCGGGTGAAGCGCTTCCCCTTCAGGGGAGGACCTCAAAAATCCACCGCAATCCCATCGCGCACCCAATCACCATAGCGGGTGGGGGATAATCCGTCCGGATCACTTTCGCCCTTCGCCACCTCAGGCTTGGGCGCAGGCTCGTCGCTCCAATGCGTGGGCTTGGCGAAAGGCTTGGGGCGTTTGGTCGCGCGGGGAGTCGGCTTGTTCATGCCCCTCAAATGCTCCCGCTATCCCCACAATGCAATCTCCCCTAGAGGCCGCCGATGGACATCCCCGGACTCCCCGCCCGCACTGCCGCGCTGCGCCTCACCGACGCGGTGCTGCGCCGGGGCGAGACGCTGGAGCAGGCGGGGCCTTCTGCCCTCCAGGGCATCCGCAGCGATGCCGACCGGGCGCTGGCCCGGGCACTTGCCGCCGAAGCGCTGCGCTGGCTGACCGATCTCGATGCGCTGATCGACAGCGCGACACGTCAAATCCTGCCGGACGATGCCAAGGTGCGCAGCGTGTTGCGGCTGATGCTGGCCGGGTGGCTACGGCTGGAAACCCCGCCGCATGCGGTGATCGCGACTGCCTTGCCGCTGCTGTCGGGCGGGCCGCGGCGGCTGGCACATGGGGTGTTTGGGGCCCTGACCAAACAGGACATCCGCCTGCCAGCTGCGCCAACGCTGCCCGATACCGTCTTGGCGCGCTGGGGGACACGGGCAGGGACCATCGCCGCCGCGCTGGCGCAGCCGCCGCCGCTCGATCTGACTTTGCGCGACTTTGGCCGCGATCCCGCCGAAACCGCGCATTGGGCAGAGCAGCTGGGCGGTATTTCGCTGATGCCCGGCCATGTTCGCCTGCCGCGCGGCGAGGCTATCGAGCGCCTGGCTGGTTTCAAGGAGGGTGCATGGTGGGTGCAAGACCTCGCCGCCAGCCTGCCTGCGCGGCTGCTTGGGCCGGGAGAAGGTAGAAACGTGCTCGATCTCTGCGCCGCGCCGGGTGGCAAGACGCTGCAACTGGCGGCAGCAGGCTGGCAGGTCACCGCGCTTGACGGCAGCGCCAGGCGGCTCGAGCGGCTGCGCGATAATCTCACCCGCACCGGCCTGACCGCGGAGGTTATCAGGGCCGATGTGCTGGAATGGCAGTCCGGCGCATCCTTCGACGCCGTCCTGCTCGACGCCCCCTGCACCGCCACCGGCACCTGCCGCCGCCATCCCGATGTGCTCCATCGCATCGGCGCGCGGCAGATCGGCGAGATGGCGCAAGTGCAGGCGACGCTGCTCGAACGGGCGGTAGCATGGGTGAAGCCGGGCGGGCGGCTGGTCTATGCGGTCTGTTCGCTGGAGCCTGAGGAGGGGGAGGCGCAGTCAAACCGGATCACGCTCACCCCCGATCCGGTGCGAATGGAGGAACTGCCCGAGGGTCTTGCCCCTACCCCCGAAGGCTGGCTGCGGACCGATCCCGGAATGCTCGCCGACGCCGGGGGACTCGACGGGTTTTTTATCGGGCGCTGGCGGTGCGAGGCCGCCTGAGCATCACGGATGCGCTGTCAGAGCGATCTCCGCAGCCAGAACACCAGCAAGCCAAATCCGGCCAGCCCGGCCAGATACAAAATCAGCTTCAGCAGAAAGAACAGAAATTCTTTCCAGCTGCCGGTTGCGCGAGGGGGCTTGTCCACCACTCAGGCCTTCACCCGCGCCGCAAAACTCTTCCGCAGCTTTTGCAGCTTGGGCGGAATCACCGCCAGGCAATAGGGATTGCGCTGGCCGTCACCCTCCCAATACTCCTGGTGATAGTCCTCGGCCGGATACCAGACCGCCGGACCTTCGATGGTCGTCACCACCCCGCCGCCGTGGTCCTGATTGGCCCGCGCTATCGCCGCTTCGGCCTCGGTGCGCTGGGCGTCGCCCTCGGGGAAGATCGCCGAGCGGTATTGCGTGCCGACATCGTTGCCCTGACGATTGAGCTGGGTCGGATCATGCGTCGCCATGAAAATGTCGAGCAGATCGCCCAGCGCCAGCTGGGCCGGATCGTAAGTCACCCGGATCGCCTCGGCATGGCCGGTCGTCCCCGAACACACCGCATTGTAGGTGGGATTGGCCACCGCGCCGCCGATATAGCCGCTCTCGACCTGGCTCACCCCGATGACGTCGCGGAACACCGCTTCGGTGCACCAGAAGCATCCGCCCGCGACGATTGCCGTTGCCTGTTCGCTCATTTGTCAGATACTCCTTGGAGTTGGAGATAGGCGCGGGAGAGGTGCCTGTCATCATCCGGCTTGAAATGTCATCGCCCCGCTTGAAAGGTTGCATCATGCGCCCACTCGCCCTGCTCGCGCTCGCACTTGCCCTCTCGGTTCCGGCCCCCGTACTGGCCCAACCCGGGCAGCCCCATTTTTCCGCCAGGGCCACGCTGCCCGCCACTGCCCGCGCCGCGCTGGCGCCGGTACTCGCCGATCCCCGCCGCGCAGGCGACAGTCCGCGCGATGTCTGGCGGCATCCCGAAGCAGTGCTCGGCTTCTGCCACATCGAGCCGGGGATGAGCGTGGTCGACTACATGCCCGGCGGCGGCTGGTGGACGCGCATCCTGGTGCCTTACCTTGGTGAGAACGGGCGCTACATCGCCCTCAACCCCGACGTGCACAGCGCCGACGACAGGATGAAGCAGTTCTTCGGCAATTTTGCCGTGACCTTCCCGCCCAGGATCGCCGAATGGACCGGCGCGCCGCCCACCCGCTCTGCCGCCTATAATACCGATGGCCTGCCCGCCGCGCTCGATGGCACGATCGACCGGGTGATGATCATGCGTCAGGTCCACAATATTCACCGCTTCGGCATGCTCTATCACGAAATGGCGGCAGTGCGGCGGCTGCTCAAGCCCGACGGCCTCCTCTGCATCGAGGAACACCGCGCGCACGCCAATGCGCCTGCCGCCTATACCGACGGCAACAAGGGCTATATCCGCCAGGCCGACATGATCGCGCTGATGCAGGCACACGGTTTCGATCTGGCGGCCAGCAGCGAGATCAACGCCAACCGCAAGGACACTGCCGATTATCCCGACGGCGTCTGGACCCTGCCGCCAACCTATCGCCTCGGCGACAAGGACCGGGCGCGCTATGCGGCGATCGGCGAGGCCGACCGGATGACGTTGCTGTTCAGGAAGCGGATGTGAGGGGGAGCCAAGGCTTCAGCCCCGCACAATAATCCCGCAACGGCTCCGCCCGATCCGCATGACCCATCACCGCGACAAGGCGATCAACATAAATTTCAAACCCAACATCCCGGGGTTCCGACATGCCACAGCTCCCAGCTCACCCAAGCGCCGAGCCTGGCATATCCAGAAAACTTGCGAATCCCCCTTTCTGACTTAGTAGGGTTACTTTACCCCCAAACCTCTCCAATAAATCGCGCGCAACCACGCACCTCGCGTTGGGCGTGGCGAGCACTCATAAGGTATCCCGCCCTCAGGCTCAATTTTGCCAGTCCTCATGCCCGTGACGAACGCGCAGGACGATGACAGTGTCGTCATTGCCCAGATCATAAACGATCAGGTGCGACTTGTATTTGTAAGCGCGCACCGGTGGATTGATCTCGTCACGCAACCGTGCTGCTCGAGGAAAGTCAGCCAGAAACTCGAATGCTGCGGTCAGGCCGTCATGATATTTGTCGGTCTGGGCAAGGCCGAACAGCACCAGACTTTCAATGAAGATTGCTTCGATGTCGTCAGATACTGCATGCGTTATTCGATAGGCAGGCACGGCTATGTTTTCAGTTCCGCCTGCCGCAGCGCGCGCGCGCGAATGTCATCCATCGTGTCGGCGCTGATACCACTGGCGCGGGCTTCATCGACGCGGCGTTGCATCTGGGTGACTTTGTCCTTCACCTCCTGATCGCGGCGGATCAGGTCGCGGACATAGTCGCTGACATTGCTGTAGCGCCCTGAATGGGTCTGGGTTTCGGCCCAGCTTTTCATCGGGCCGGGCAGGGAAATATTCATTGTTGCCATGTGGTGTCTCCGGGTGCGATGATGGCATAGATTGCCAAAGTTTGTCAAACATTCGGATTTGCGCAAGAGGAGGCCACCCAATAGGGTATCCCCTATGACCGAAGTCCTCGCAGTAATGACCGGCAAGATCGCGCCGTTTCGCGGGCCGGACGAGCCCAGCGCCATCGCCAAGCATGCCGCCAGCGGACCGCTCGCCATCGGCCCGCTGGGCCTGGCGGGTGACGAGCAGGGCGACCCGGTGCACCACGGCGGGCCGGACAAGGCGATCCACCATTATCCATCGGATCATTATCCGTTCTGGCGCGGCGAGCTGGGCGACCATCCGCTGCTCGCGGCGCCCGGCGGCTTTGGCGAGAATATCGCCACGCTGGGCTTGCTGGAGACCGACGTCTGCATCGGTGACCGTTTCCGCCTCGGCACGGCGCTGGTCGAGCTCAGCCATGGCCGCACGCCGTGCTGGAAGATCGGACACCGTTTCGGGCTGCTGAAGCTGACCGCAAGGGTCGTCGAGACGCGCCGTTCGGGCTGGTATTACCGGGTTCTGGAGGCAGGCGCGGTGCAGGCCGGCGAGACGATCACACTGGTCGAGCGGCCACTGCCGGAATGGACGGTCGAGCGCACCTTCGGTTTGATTGTCTGCGGCGACGGCAAGCGCGATCCAGCCGCCCTGCGCGCGCTTGCCGATATGGAGGTGCTCGCCGCAGCCTGGCGCGAGAAGGCGGCGCTGGCTGTGGCGCAATTGCGTTGATGTCGCAGTGCAGCATTTTGCCTGTGGCGTAATTTGCCACGCGCGGCTATGGGCGGGGCAGCTGGCGATCGTCGGCATTGCCGGGCGCATCCCTGATCGACGCCATTGCCCTTCCGGCCAGTTGCGTTGCGCGTCCCATCCCATCGAGGCCCATGCTCTTTTCCGAACTGCCTATCCCGCTTGCCGCCGCCCTCACCGCCCGGGGCTATAGCGAGCCGACATCCGTCCAGGCAGCGGTCATCGAGCCCGAGGCGCTGGGCCGCGATCTGGTGGTCTCGGCGCGAACCGGCTCCGGCAAGACCGTCGCCTTCGGTCTGGCAATGGGCGTGCAGCTGCTCGAAGGCGGCGCAGCGATCCCGCCGCCGCGCGCGCCGCTCGCGCTGGTGATTGCGCCGACCCGCGAGCTGGCCTTGCAGGTGAGCCTTGAGCTGACCTGGCTTGTCGCGGGGATGAATCTGCGGATCACCACCTGCGTCGGCGGGATGGACCCTTCGCGCGAACGCCGCGCGCTCTATGCGGGCACACATATTGTGGTTGGCACACCGGGCCGCCTGCGCGATCATCTTGAGCGCGGCGTGCTGGACCTGTCGGCGCTGCAATTCGCCGTGCTCGATGAAGCCGACGAAATGCTCGACATGGGCTTTCGCGACGATCTCGAGGAAATCCTCGACGCCACGCCCGCCACCCGCCGCACGCTGCTGTTTTCGGCGACCATGCCCAAGCCGATCGTTGCTTTGGCGAAGCGCTATCAGAACGATGCCCTGCGCATCTCGACGGTCGATGACCAGCAGGGCCATGTCGATATTGTCTATCAGGCGATGGCCGTGTCGCCGTCCGACATCGAACATGCGGTGATCAACCTGCTGCGCTTCCACGAAGCCGAAACGGCAATGCTGTTTTGCGCGACGCGTGACAATGTCCGCCACCTCCATGCCACGCTGGTCGAACGCGGCTTCACTGCCGTCGCGCTGTCGGGCGAGCACAGCCAGAACGAGCGCAACACCGCAATGCAGGCGCTGCGCGACAAGCGGGCGCGGGTTTGCGTTGCCACCGATGTCGCCGCGCGCGGCATCGATGTCGCTTCGCTCAGCCTGGTGATCCATGTCGAAGTGCCGCGCGATGCCGAAATTCTCCAGCATCGTTCGGGCCGCACCGGGCGCGCCGGCAAGAAGGGGACGGCAGTGCTGATCGTGCCCTATCCCCGCCGCCGCCGGGTAGAGATGATGCTGCGCTCGGCGCGGATCGACGCCGAATGGGTCGGCGTGCCGACGCCGGAGATGATCCGCGTGCAGGATCGCGACCGGCTGCTCGTCGCGCTGATGGAACCGGTCGAGGCCAGCGAGGAAGAGCGCGTGCTGGCCACGCGTCTGCTCGAAAGCAAGACACCGGAGGACATCGCGCTGGCGCTGGTTCGCGTGCACAGTAACCGATTGCCGAACCCTGAGGAAATGATCGACCTTTCCGCCCAGCCCCGTAATGCAAAAGGGGGAGATGCCAATGGTGGGGCAGGCCAGCGCGAGGCGCATCATCGTCCCGGCTTTGACGATACCGTCTGGTTCCGCATGGACATCGGCCGCCGCCAGAATGCCGATCCGCGCTGGATCCTGCCGCTGCTGTGCCGCCGGGGCCATATCACCAAGAACGAGATCGGCGCGATCCGCATTGCTGCGACCGAGACCTTCTTCCAGGTCCCCCGCACCATCGAAGCGAAATTCCGCGCGGCTCTCGCCCGCACGGCAGTTCCGGGCGGCGAGGATGAGAGCGGGATCACAATTGAGCCTTCGCCCGAAGCCCCACGTGAGACCGCGCGCGAGAACCGGCGGGCCCGCCCTGAGCCGCGCCATGAGCCACGCCAGACCTATCGTCCGGAAGCTCATCACGAGCCAGCGCCGCGCCCGCCGCGTCAAGAGCCGCGCCCAGAATTGAACCAAGTGCCGCAGGTCCAGGCCGACCGCCCTCAAGGTGAACAACGCACCACGCTGGCACCCCGGACCGGGGCCAGTCCCGGCAGCAGTCCCTACAAGGCCAAGCCTGCCTTCGGCGGCAAGCCCGGCTTCAAGGGCAAGCCACCGTTCCGTGGCGGTCCGGGGTTCAAGGGCGGTCCGGGTGGCAAGGGCAAACCCCACCGCAAAGGCCCGCGCCCCTAAATGCCGAGTACCCGCATCCTCGTCGATGCCGATGCCTGCCCGGTCAAGGAAGAGATCTACAAGGTCGCCTTTCGCATGGGCGTGCCGGTGGTCGTGGTCAGCAACAGCCGTATGCGCTTGCCCGAGCATCCGCTGGTCAGCCGCATGGTGGTCAGCGACAGCTTCGATGCCGCTGACGACTGGATTGCCGGGGAATGTGAC
>JAHFPT010000125.1 GCA_023266625.1 Novosphingobium sp.
TGGGCCGCCTCGTCCGGGGCAAAATGCCCGGGTTCCAGCCACTCGCGCGCCTTGTCGCGCTTGCCTTGATAGATAAAGGCTTCACCCATACGGGCGGCAATGTCATCGCGCGTGGCACCGGCTGCCAATGCGGCCTTGAGATGAAGCTCGGCACCCAATCCATCGCCGCGGGAAATGTCATCGCGGGCTTTGGCGATCAAGGCAGCGGCCTGCGGCGATGACGCCGCCGCTCCCGGACCCGCCAACCCCAGCAAGCCCGCCGCAACCAAAGGCCAGTAGCCCGGCCTGAGATTGCGCTTAGCCATGCAAATCATACTGCTTGAGCAAATCGTAGAGCGTCGGACGACTGATGCCGAGAAGCTTGGCGGTGGACGAAATATTGCCCTCGCTGCGCGCCAGTGCATGGCGGATTACCCGGCGATCTGATTCCTCGCGCCCGGTCTTGAGGTTTAGCGCATTGGCCAGTTCCTCGCCGGGCTCGACAAGATCGAGATCGGCGGCGGAGACCAGTTTGCCATCGGCCATGATCACCGCGCGCTTCACCCGGTTTTCCAGTTCGCGGACGTTGCCAGGCCAGCGCCAGCCATCGACCGCAGCCAGCGCATCGGCCGCGAAACCCTTGACCGAGGGGTTCATTTCCTTGGCGAAGCGGGCGAGGAAGGCCTTGGCCAGCAGGGTCGCATCGCCAGGACGTTCGGCCAGGCCGGGGATTTTGACCACGATCTCGGCAAGACGATAGAACAGATCCTCCCTAAAGGTTCCGGCGGCGATCATCGCCTCAAGATCCTGGTGGGTGGCGCAGACGATGCGGGTATCGACCGCGATGGAACGGCGCGAACCGATCCGCTCGATTACCCGCTCTTGCAGGAAACGCAGCAGCTTGACCTGCAATTGCAGCGGAATATCACCCACCTCATCGAGAAACAGCGTACCGCCATTGGCCTGCTCGATCTTGCCTTCGGTAGTCTTGACCGCACCGGTAAATGCGCCCTTTTCGTGCCCGAACAGTTCGCTTTCGAGCAGGTTCTCGGGGATCGCCGCGCAATTGATCGCGACGAAAGCCCCGCTTGCCCGGTCGCTAGCCTCGTGCAGGCCCCGTGCCAGCAATTCCTTGCCGGTGCCGCTGGCCCCCAGCAGCATCACCGAGACATTGGTGTTGGCGACGCGCTCGATGGTGCGGGCGACCTTGACCATCTCGGGCGCGGCGGTGATGAGCCGACCAAGCACACGGTCGCCAGTGGCCTTGGCTGCAAGCTGGCGGTTTTCCTGCTCTATCCGGTGCAATTGCCAGGCGCGGCGGACGATGAGTCCGATCGCCTCGATATCGACCGGCTTCTGGTAGAAATCGTAAGCGCCCCGGGCGATGGCCTGCAGGGCGCTTTCGCGCGCGCCATGGCCCGAAGCGACGATTACCTTGGTGTCGGGCTTGATCGCCATGATTTCGTCGAGCACGGCAAAGCCTTCGCTGGTGCCATCGGGATCGGGCGGCAGGCCAAGATCGAGGGTGACCACCGCCGGTGCTTCGGCCCGCAAAGCGGCCATCGCCTGGGCACGGTCGCCGGCCAGGACAACTTCGAAGTCCTCATAGGCCCATTTGAGCTGCGCTTGCAGCCCGGCATCGTCTTCAATGACGAGCAGCTTGGGTTTGATATTGATCATCATGCTACCTTCTGTCCGACTATTTCGCCGGTTCGTTCAAGCGCCCCGAATATGCCCTGTGCCCCGGCAAGCGGCAGCCGCACGGTAAATCGCGAACCGAGCCCCTCGCGCGAATCGACCTCGAGCCTTCCGCGCATCGCCCGCACCAGCTCGCGTGCCTCGAAGGCACCGATGCCGAATCCGCCCTGTTTCGACGAGACGAAGGGCTTGAACAGCCTGGTGCGGACGAAATCGGGTGCCATGCCGCAACCCGAATCGACGACTTCGATGCGGGCATTCAGGCCATCGGCGCTGACCCCGAGCAGCACTGGCGCGCCATTATCGCTGGCATCAATGCCGTTTTGCACAAGATGGACCAGCACCTGTTCCAGCGATTCGCGATTGGCGGAGACGATGCAATCCTGGCATTCGGCCAGCAGCACTTCATGCTGTTCGCGAAACTGCGCCGCGACCTGTTTGACCACTTCGGTGGCATCGACTTCGGCAAGCCGCTCGGCCCCACCGCCGCCGACATAGCGCGACAGCCGCGCCAGCAAATTGTTGAGCTTGTCCGCCGAATTGCGCAAAGTTACCAGCATATCGGCGCGAAACGCCGGATTGTCGGCGTGGAGCTCGGCATTGCGGGCCAGCAGACTGAGCTGGCTGGTCAGATTCTTGATGTCGTGCATGACAAAGGCAATCCGGCGATGGAAATCGTCGAACCGGCTGGCTTCGGCCAGCGCTGCCTGCACCGCATGTTCGGCAAGATAGCTGGCCAACTGGCGTCCGGCGATGCGCAGCAGGTCGAAGTCTTCCCAATCGAAGCGGCGGGCGGGCGTCGCCCGCGCCAACACGACCACTCCGGTCAGCCGGTCGAAATGGATGAGCGGCACCAATGCCCAAGCGCGGGTCTCGCCCAGCAGCCACTGCGGTACGATCGCCGCTTCGCCATGATCGGCCTTGCCGGCGCGCAAATCGTCGAGATCGACGATATGGCCCGTCCGCTCGAAAAAGGCGGCGGCGGCTGCAGCCATGGCTTCTGCCGGAACTTCGGGCGAAGGCCAGTGCCAGTGCCCCGCCAGTACCAGCTCGCCATGCTCGCCCGGAGCCAGCAGCAGCCCTGCCGGGCTGTCGGCAATATCGGCGATGGCCTGCACCGCGCGCTCTTCGAGCGGCGATGCCGGATCTTCGCCCTTGCCCATGGTGCGGGTGAAGCGCAGCCATTCGGCGCGATAATCATAGCGGTGCTGGAACAGATGCTTGACCAGCATCACGTTGAGCCAGGCGCGCAAGCGGCGCGACGGCAGCAGCAACACAGCCGCGACGCTGGCGGTTATCAGAAATCCGAATTCCATCAGCCGGGCAAAATCGCCGCCTGCATAGGTCAGCCAATGGGCGATGGCATACATCGCGGAGAAATAGGTGCCGATCACCAGCAACGAGACCGACTGGAATGCCACTTTGCGCGAGGGGCGGAAGCGCAGTTGATCGCTGCCGCGCGCCGCACCGATGGCGAAAAACACCGCCAGCGCAACGATAGCCAGGCCGCGAAGCGCGGCAAGCTCGGTCGGCCAGCCATCGCCGAGGTAGGCAATGGTATAGAGATTGAGATCGAAACCCCACAGCGCGCCAAGTGCCAGCGCTGGCCAGCGCAGCACCATCCGCGCTTGCGGCGCGGCACCAGCATAAAGATTGTGAACCATCACCAGCCCGCCAATCGCCACCAGCAAGCGCAGGATGATGGTGAGTCGCAGCACCTGCACTTCCGCAGCTGCGCCCAGGGCCAGCCCGGGAGCCACCAGTTCGATCCCGAGATGCAGCAGTTCGACAAATCCCAGCGCCAGTGCCACCGGCCGGATCGGTGCCAGGCTGGCATCGCGTCCATCTCCGGCGAAGAGGCGATAGACCACCAGCAGCCAGCCGAGATTGCACAGTGATTCGAACAATCCCTGGCGGGTTGCGCCAAGCGGCGCGGAAGCGATTGCCAGGCTCCAGACGGCAGTGAGGATCAGGCTGACGACCAGCGCCGTGCCGGCAATGCCGAAACGTTCGCGCCGCCCGGCGATCCAACCAGCGGCAACCCCCACCGATACCGCCGCCGCGATCTCGATAAGAGTCCCGGCAATCGCCCAGGCGCTGATGCTGCCCGCGATCATCGTGCGCCCTCGTGCCACAGCACCACCCGCAAGGTTTGCAAGATAATGATCAGATCGAGGAAGGGTGTATAATTTTTGGCATAATAGAGATCGTATTCAAGCTTGTGGCGCGAATCCTCGATCGAGGCACCATAGGGATAATTGACTTGTGCCCAGCCGGTGATGCCGGGTTTGACCATGTGGCGCTCGGCATAGAACGGCAGCTGATCCTCCAGCCCGGCAACAAATTCGGGCCGCTCGGGGCGCGGACCGACGAAGCTCATCTCGCCCTTGAGCACGCTCCAGGTCTGCGGCAGTTCGTCGATCCGTACCTTGCGGATGAAGCGGCCGATGCGCGTGACCCGCGGGTCATCCTTGCATGCCCATTGCGCGCCCGCCGCCTCAGCATCCATGCGCATCGAGCGCAGCTTGATGACATCGAAACTTTCGCTGAACAAGCCGACGCGGGTCTGGCGGAAGAAGACTGGACCCTTGCTGTCGAGCTTCACCAGAGCTGCGAACAACACAATGACCGGCAAAGTCAGCAGCAGCAGCAAGGCGCTGGCAACAATATCGAAAATGCGCTTGGCGGCGCTCGAGACTGCGCGCCCCGAAGAAAACCCGTCCGAAAAGATCAGCCAGCTGGGATTGACCGTGTCGAGATCGACCCGGCCGGTCTCGCGCTCGATGAAGCTGGAGAAGTCATTTACGTGGACGCCGGCGGTCTTCATCCGCAGCAGATCCTTCAGCGGCAGGGCATTGCGCCGCTCTTCCAGCGCCAGGACAACTTCGCTGACACCAAGATTTTCAACGAAGCGGGTCAGATTGTGGATTGCGCTGCGGGCAATCGCCTCTTCGACCAACGGCTTGTTTTCGCTCATGCCGATATAGCCGACAATGACAAAGCCGGTTTCCGGTCGGTCACCCAGTTCTCTCAGCCGCTGCGCGCGCGGCCCGGCACCCAGCACCAGAACCCGCCGCCGGAAAGCCGATGCGCCCAGAATGCCACCGATCAGCAGGCGGTTAAGCATCAGCAGACCGACAGCCAAAGCCATGCCGTAAGCCAGGGTCGAGCGCCAGAAGTTCTCGGTAGCCATCACGAAATCGACGAAGGACAGGGCAATGATACCCAGCGAGATCGCCACCAGCAGCCGCGCGGTGGCAAACCGCATCGAGCGCAGCGAATCCGGGCCATAGACCCCGACCGAAATCATCGCAGTCAGGATCATTGCGGCAAAACCGGCATGTGGCCACAGCCGGTTGGTAAAATCGCCGATCGAAACACCGATCTGTCCAGCACGCAGCCGCCAGGCAAATTCACCCGCCGCGATCAGCAGCGCAATGTCGAACAGCCCGAGCAGGATGACCGCATGCGGAATGTAATGCTTGAACAGACGAATCATGCTTTGTCTTCGGCAACGTCTGGCCCGTCGCGGGACCGTGGCTGCTGTTTAAGGCAAAGCCGTAAACTGTCGGTAAATCTGACAGCGAATTTCTGCGAACGATTACGGACAGTCTGGGCTTTCCGTGCTTGTCGCGGGGGAGATGTCGGGACCGCTTACAATGGTCTGCGGGATGTCGCACACAGATGCAGGACTGTGTTCAGCCGCCACGCAGCAGGAGATCGAGCAGATGTTGGCCGGGTCCGGTCAGCGTTCGGGAAAACACTCCCGGGCAAGAAAAGCCCTCGTATCCGCGCCAATCAGCGCTGCATGGCCATAGTTCGGATGATCGATGACCAGCATGGCGCTGCTCTCGCCGCTACTCCAGGCAGAGACTGCCTCGGGCGGAAAATCGAAATGGAAGAAATGCACGGCGCTGGCCTTGCCGTCGCTTGTCCGGGTGCGCTCGATATCGCCTTCGGGCCGCGCGCGAATAATATGGCTACCGATATGCAGCGCAACATGGTGTTCAACGGCACCTAGAGTGCGCAAGAAGGCATCTCGGCGCACTTCATCGGCGACTTCGAACAGTAGAGTGCAGGTCAATTCGGAGCCCTTGGGCACCATCGGATCATAGGCCGCCAGCTCATCCGCGATTTGTGCCTCGCCGCCTTTTTCGATGCGCAGCATTTCCTGGATCTGCAGCCACATCGAATCCCAGGTCTCGAACAGCACCGTGGCATGCGGACCGACGCTGATCCGGGTCAGCGCCTTGCGGGCGATGGCTTCCTGCTTCTTGTCCTTGCGGATCAGCTCATAGTCCGGGATCGGCATGAGGTCGGCAGCTGTAATGGTGTGCTGGTCGCGTGGCATATGCTGAATTCCTAAAGCCCGTAAGCTTGGGCCATCACTTCGATGGGATGGCCGATGCGCGCGGGCGGCTCCTGGCCATTGACTTCGATCACTTGACGCAGATGCGGTCCGGCGAGCGGGCATTCGGAAACGACGATATCGGGATCGTCCTTCATCAGATTCTTGGCCGTCGGCTTGCCGACTTTGATCGCCCGGTCGAAATTCTGCTTGAAAATGCCCCATTTGCCGCCGTGGCCCGAGCAGCGTTCGGAGAGCTGCGGCCTGGCCTCGGGGATCAGTTTGAGCATTTCCATCGCCTTGGGGCCCATGTTCTGGGCGCGGGCGTGGCAGGCGAAATGGACGCCGATCGACTTGGGCATAGCCTCAATCGGTGCGAGTCCGCAATCCTTGGCAAGGCGCACGACATATTCGGAAACATCGAAGCAGTGCTTGGCCAGCAGCGCGACATTGGCATTGGCAGGCTCGATCAGCGGCCATTCGAACTTGAGCATCAGCGCGCAGCTGGTGGTCAGCGGCACGACATCCCAGCCCTCGGCAATCATCGGCGCAAAGAAGGCGGAAATCCGCTCCGCCGCGCTGGCGACGGCAGCCATGTCGCCATTCTCGAACTTGGGCATGCCGCAGCAATCGGGATATTCGACGCGGAGCTGCACGCCATTGTGGGCGAGCACCTTCATCGCCGCCTCGCCCGGCGTGCCGTCGTTGAAATTGTCGTGGCAGCCGGCATAGAGCACGGCCTTCTTGCCAAAGGCGGGACCGTCGGGATTGGGCGGCGGGATCAGGGCTGCGGCCTGATTGACCAGCGCGGTCTCCATGAACGGCGGCAGATGCGCGCGCGCGTCGATCCCGGTGACACCCTCGATTACCGGGCGGGTCAGGCGATTGCCTTCTTTCGTCGCCCAATTGGCTGCACCTGCCAGCGCAGAGCCCAACCTGCCATTGCGCGTCATCTTGGCCAGCTCGCGATCGACCAGCGGGGTGTTGCCCTTGCGGTGCTCAACCGCGCGGTGGCGCAGCATCAGGTGCGGGAAATCAAGATCGAAGCGGTGCGGCGGGACATAAGGACACTTGGTCATGAAGCACATGTCGCACAGCGTGCAGGCATCGACGACAGCCTTGATTTGCCCGGCCGAGAGATCGGAAACCTCCTCGTTCGGGCTCTCATCGACCGCGTCGAACAGGATCGGGAAGCTGTCGCACAAATTGAAACAGCGACGGCAGCCGTGGCAGATATCATAGACCCGGCGCAGCTCGGCTTCGAGCGCGGCTTCGTCGTACCAGGCTTCGTCCTGCCAGGGGATCGCATGGCGCGTGGGTGCTTCGAGGCTGCCTTCCATGGCTGCTTCCCCTGGGTTAATCAGCTATGATGGAGTACCTCCGGTCGGTGCGAATGCGCGACCGACCGGATGCACGAGGACTCACGCGTCGAGCGAATCCAGGGTCTTCTGGAACTTGCCGGCGTGGCTCTTTTCAGCCTTGGCCAGCGTTTCGAACCAGTCGGCGATTTCATCGAAGTTCTCTTCGCGCGCGGTCTTGGCCATGCCGGGATACATGTCGGTATATTCGTGGGTTTCACCCGCGACCGATGCCTTGAGGTTGTTCGACGTATTGCCGATCGGCAGGCCGGTGGCCGGATCGCCGGTTTCCTCGAGATATTCGAGATGGCCATGGGCATGGCCGGTCTCGCCTTCTGCGGTCGAACGGAACACGGCGGCAACATCGTTATAGCCTTCGACGTCTGCCTTCTGGGCGAAATAGAGATAGCGGCGGTTGGCCTGGCTTTCGCCGGCGAATGCGGCCTTGAGGTTGGCTTCTGTCTGCGATCCTGCGAGTCCCATGATCCTGCTCCTTTGCTGGGGTTGAATGCCATAGCATAATGCGCTGGCAGCCCGGCAAAGGCCATCGCAAATTTCTGTGATCTATAATCGGGTTTTTCGATCAACCTATCGAGAATCATTCGCAAAAACGATTTGGGTTGAGGCTATCACGCCGTCGCTGACCTGACGTCGCTGGTGCCCCTGGCCCGACTCGAACGGGCACGTCTTGCAACAAACGATTATGAGTGAGGCGAGGCTTTCCTATCTCCTTGATAATAAGTTATAATTATTTCTACAAGCGAATACTGTGTAAGACTTTGTGTAAGTCTCAGACCAAGTGGGCCGGTGCCAAAGACGCTTCTGACCGTCCCGCTTCGCCTTGCCTCAGAGGTCGGGGAATTTCGTGGCGTGCTCCTGGACCAGGCCACCGTTCATCCGGAACAGCGAGCCGGTTATCCACGAAGCGGCCGGCGAACAGAGATAGACCGCTGCATAGCCAATATCCTGGGGCGTGGCGTTTCGGCGCATCCGGGTTTGCTTGAGCAATATCTCACGCAAATGCGGGGCCTTCACGTCGATGAATTCCTGCAGCTTGGCAGTTTCAACCTGTGCGGGCAGAAGCGCATTGACCCTGATCTTGGGGCCAAGGTCGGCTGCCATCGAGAGGGTGAGCTGCGCTTCTGCGGCCTTGCCGGTGTGGTGCGCAAGGCTGCCGCGCGTCTGGATCCCGACGATGTCCGAACACATGTTGAGGATCGATGCGCCCGGCCGCTCAAGCAAGTGCGGCACGGCGTGGCGCGACAGTTCGAAGGGAACCACCACGTTGAAATGGAACGCGTCCTGAAGGTGTTGCGGCCGCGTATCGAGGAACTGCGGCGATATCTCGCCGCCTGCGTTGTTGACCAGGATGTCGAGCCCACCGAACTCGGCTACGGCCTTTTCGACCAGTTCGGGCAGACCGTCCAGGTCGGTGACGTCAGCAATGATCGAGATCGCCTTGCCGCCTTGCGAACGGATGTCGGCGGCGACAGCCTCAACTTCGTTCGCGGTGCGCGCGACAAGGGCAACCGTCGCCCCTGCCTCGACGAAACAGCGCGCGACACCCTCGCCGATGCCGCGCCCGCCGCCGGTGATGAGCGCGACCTTATCGCGCAACGAGAATGCTTCCATGGTGTGATACCTTCTGTCTTTCAGGGGAAATATGCTCTCGCAGGCGCGGTCGGCCCGACAACATCCCGCAACGAATTCGGTGTCAACCCGCCTGATTTTTCCGCCGGTTTGGCAGCCGTCGTCGTTCCGGAAGGCGTCTAGCTTTCTCCAGCTTTGGAATACTCTATGATTCCAGGTTTCTCGCGATTGGGCGGCGGGGTGATGGTCTTGCGCAGGGTTCGCGCCGGTCCTTCGGTTTGCACATTCGGCCTGGCGTGCTGCATGGCCAGATTGTCCCAGATCACCAGATCGCCTTGGCGCCAGTAATGCTCCAGTTCATTGCCTGGTTCATAAAGATGATCGAACAATGCGAAGAGCAGCTCGTCGCTTTCATCCTCGGTCATGCCTTCAACGTTGCGTGTCATCTGCTGCGAAACATAAAGGATCGTGCGTCCGGTTCTGGGATGGCGAAGTGCGATCGGCGTGCAGTGCGAATTCTTCATGGAGTTGATCGCGTTGACCAGCACGTCGGCATCCCCTCCGGCACGCTTCCGGTATGTTTCGGCATCATGCTGGTGGACGACATGGCGCCCTTCCACCCGTGTCCGCAAATCCACAGGCAGAGTATCCCATCCGACGATGGAACTGACAAATAGTGTAGGAACCGCTGGTTGCTCGACTCTTTCGCCATACAACGAAAGGACTTCACACTGGCGCTCGCACCACTGCGAGTCAGAGTGGTACATGAGCCGGCCAAATGGAGCCGCCGATGATGGCCTCTCGTTGGATACGTAGAAATCGTCAAAAACGGGCAGCTGCTCGGGATCCAACACGCTGTTACCGCTCAGAATCTCGGCGAGATAGGTCTGAAACCTTATGTCTATGTCCAAATCCCGAAAGACCAGGAGACTGCGTTCGTCGAAAATAGTTCTGAGCGTTTTGCAGGTATCTTCGTCAAGCGGGAATGCAGGCACCAGACCCATGATCTCGGCACCAAAATCCGCTCTCAAGTTTCGTACTTTCAGCCCCACTGTCCAAAACTCCTGTGGCTCGTTGCCATTGACGTGCACCCCTGAAACGTCGCCGATTTTAAGCAGCAATTTCCAGGACGCGATACTGAATAAACATTCCTCCCGCGAAGCGCTGCGCACCGGCGATGACCGCCAGCGCCACCGTTGCCGCCCGGGCCCGGCTATTTCGCCCCGGCTATTTCGCAAAGCCGTCTTCATGCACGATCCAGTGGACGAAGCGGTGCATCGGATACATCGCATCGTGCGGCGCGCCAATGGACATGCCGCCTGCGTCGCCCAGCCGGACCACCCGCTGGGCGCCGCCGCTTGCCAGACCGTTGCGCAATTCGACCTGGCGCGCCGGTGGATAGACGCCGACGGTCTGGGTCGCCACGTTCACATATTTTAGTGCCTGCTTCAGGGACGGGACCATGACCACATTGGCGGTCTTGCTGACGGGGTGGAAGTCTACCGGCGCGTCCGAACGGATCACCAGTCCGCTGCCGTCGGCGACACCCCAGACGCCGAACTCGTCGTCCATCATGCGAAGCGTCTCGACCTCCTCGGCGAGGTCGCGTGGCAAGGCCCGCGCTTTGCCGGTGGCTGCGGTGTGCTCCAGCAGCTTGTGGCTCAGCCGTTCGCAGAACCGGTTGACCTGCTTACGCCCGCCTTCGATGAAGACGAAGCGGCTGGAGGTGCAGGCCTCCTGGTTGCTCATGCTCACGTCGCGCGCAGCGGCGCTGGCCGCCTCATCAAGCGACGCTTCGGATGCGAAGACCTCTTCGCCGACCATCGATATCGAGGTCTTTGGGTCGAATGAGACCAGCTGGAGGCCGGGCATCAGATACTTGATAACGTTGTTGATGGCGTCTCCGCCACCCCAGGCGACTATCTTGTCGAAGAACTGTGGCCGGTAGATCGCCCGCTCGACCGTCTCGTCGCCGCCGCGCCAGTAGACCGCCGACATCGACCGGGTCACCGGGTGATCGGCGTCCACCTCCAGCATGGTCCGCAGGAAGGCGACTGCCATGAATGGGTCGCTGGAGCCCATCTTGAACAGGTTCACCGCCTTCACCATAGCGCCGAACGCGATCGACTGGATGGCCGCGACGGGTGAATTGCCCGGGAGCACGTGGATCAGGCGCGGTGGAAAGGCGCGCACGAAGCTGCGCCGGCCCTGACTGTCGATGCGCGGAATCCAATCGTCGAGGACGCGAGTATCGGCGAAGTTCTGCTCGACGTGCTCCATCAGGATGCGCTTGTCGAGGAAATGGGCGGCGAACTTCAGGTTCGCATCGATGACCTTCGGCGTCATGACGTTGGTTGCGGCAATCCGCTCGACGCATTCCTGCAGGAACGGGTTCCTGGCGGGGTCCATGCGCTGACCCGTCTCGGCCAGGAAGTCGATGATCTCGGCCAGCGGCACATCGAACAACGGGCCGGGCTGCGTCCTGGGGGCGACGATGGCGTCAAGATCGAGGCTGGGGGTCACGAACTCCACGTCCAGGTCGCGCGACCGGTGGCGGACCTCGGAGCCTTCGACCACCTTGCCCTGGATGAAGAACGGCGCGCAGACAGCAGTCTCGACCATCTGGCTCACGATACACCCCGCACGTAAGCGTCAATGGCGCCGGCGCAGGCGATCTTGTCGCCGCTTGCACCATCGGCGTAGCGCTGAACGTCGTCGGCGATCGAGGGACTTCGCGCGCCGCAGGCGCAGGGTTCCCAGGTGGCGCGGATCTTGTCGCCCGAGATGACCCCACCCCAGCGGCCATCAAGCGACAGGTCGAAGAACGCCGCGCGGCCTTCGACTTCGCCGGTCTTCGGCGGCTCGATCAGCTTCTCGCCTGATTCGTCCAGTAGCAGCAGCATGGTCCAGGCCGGCATGTGATAGCGGCCGTGCCGGCAGCGTGGCGCGTTGGAATTCAGTTCCTGCATACCATAGCCCATGATTGTGTTTTGGGGCGACAGGTTGAAAGTCTCGGCGATGACCTCGCGGTAGTTCGCCGGAACCTGCGCCCGTTTGAGCCCGCCGGTCATATAGACGGTGTTTTCGGGGTGGAAGTCCTTGGCGGTGTAGCCGCGAGCACGCACCGCCTCGGCCAGGCGGTACAGGCTTGCGAACATGGTGCTGATGTGCAGCTTCTCGTGGCGGTGTGCGATGACCGCCTCGACCGTTTGCTCAATCGCCGAGTCCATGGCCTGCTGCCGCGCCGCCGACTCCGCCTCAAAGCGGGCGATCTCGCTGGGCGTAGCGACCCCGTCGGCCAGTTTCTTGCGCAGCACCACCATTTCGGTAACCGCGCCGACAGTGATCGGCGGCGTGTTTGGGGTGAGCGGAGCCAGGCCCTTGGCGGCGATCGCCTCCATCATTGGCCGACCGCTCGCCCGCGCCCGCGGCGATGCGGCAGTCTGGCCGATGGCGACGATGCGGCGATCCTGGTTTGGCTTCAGCCCGGCCCAGATCATCGCCTGCAGCAGGCTCTGGCCGGAGAACTCGAGATCCCGTGCGTTTGCCGTCATCATAGCGCACTTGCCGGTCGTCCCGCTTGAGCAGGAAACATAGTGGCCCTGACTCTCCAGACGGCCGAGCCAGTCGTCCAGCCCCATTACATCCGAGCCGTCAACGGGCTCGACGCGGCCGGTGGTGACAGTATCGAGCCACCGGGCCATCCGGTCCCATTTGCGTTCGGTGAGCCAGCTTTCGGGATAGCTCTTGTAGGCCGTGTGCGCGAACAGCAGCGGGACGATGTCGCTCCACTGACCGACCTGCGAGACACCGCCCGCCTCGGCGCGGTTGCCGAGCAGCTTGATCTTCTCGACCCGGTCCTGAAACCGCTCGTTGACCGCCTCGATCTGCCGGAGCAGCATATCGGCAGGGTCGTAGTCGAAGGCAGACCCGGTCGCGGCCAGCTTCACCAGCGCATCCACCTTGGAAGTGACATCCGTGGCCGTGTTCATGCATAATCTCCCGATACGGCTTGCCCCTTGCGGGCTCCACCGACATAATAGCACCTGATGGTTCTAATTAATCGGCAGGCGCTGCCAAGAGCAAGGAGAAAATCTTGCAGCAGACGAATTTGCGTTCCGCGCCGCGCCGCCGGGCCGGGCGTCCGGCCAAGGCCGAGGCCGGGCAGCGGCGCGCGCTGGTGCTCGATCGCGCGCTCGAAGTCTTTCTGGAGCGTGGCTACGAGGGCGCGACGGTCGAGCTGATCGCGGCCGCCACCGGCGCCAGCAAGCGCACCCTCTATGCGCATTACGGAGACAAGACCGCGCTGTTCAAGGCGGCGGTCGAGCGTGCCATCGAACTCTACGCCGAGCCGGAGGGGCTGACGATCATCGAGAGCGAGGACATCGAGGAGACGCTGATCGCGCTTGGCCGCATGCGCCTGGCGCACGTGGTCTCGCCGGTGGGCATGCGCCTGCAGCGGATTCTTAACGCCGAAGCCTATCGGTTCCCCGAAATCTTTGAATGGGCCAGCGAACGAGGCAGCCGACCGATGAATGTCCTGCTGGCCGACTTGCTGCGCCGCCATGCTGCGCTTGGCCGGATCGAGGTCGAAAGTCCCGAGCACGCAGCCACTGCGTTCCTCAGCATGGTGGTAGGCGGCCCGGCCCGCCTGCTGCAAGCTGGCGGCCGGATCGACGACGCGCGGCTTGAGGAATTGCTGCACTTCGCGGTGCGCTTGTTCCTCAGGGGAGCGCTGGTGCGAACGGAGCCATGAAGCCGCCGTCAGGGCTCCATGCTGAAGATGTCGAGTTGCCGGATCCCCTCTTCCCCCAGTTCGAACAGGTCGGCGGCTCGCGTCCGCCCCTTGTCGTTGGGGACATCGACGATCGCCACATAGCGGTCCGCATTTTTTAGGATGTTCTCGATACGCGGCTGCGGGTGCAGATTGTCAATGGCGCCCTGATAAAAGCCCGTGATCGCGGCACGGCCCTGCACTTCGCCGCCCGTGAAGCGGATTTTGCCGTCCTCCGCGTAGAGATTGGCGACGGCGGCGGCATCGCCCCTGCACACGCGGGCAAAAACCTCGCGGACGCGATCGGCGCCCTGCAGATGCGGATCGAGCGCGGCCATCAGACCACAAGTCCCGCGCTGGTGTGGAGGACCTGGCCGGTCATCTGGCGGCTGTCGGGCAGGCACAGGAAGCGGATGACTGCGGCAACATCATCGGGCTCGGAGACCGTATGAGTCAGATTGGCGAGCGGCCCGTCCTTGACCAGCTCCTCCAGATGCCGGTCGGCACTGGCGAGCATCGACGTGCGAGTCGGTCCTGGTGCGACTGAATTGACGTTGACGCCGTACGGTCCCAGCTCCGCCGCAGCGGAGCGGGTGAGCGCGTTGATGCCCGCCTTGGATGCCGCATAGATCGGCGGCGAGGTGGTCGCCCGGAAGGCGGAGCTGGAACTCACATTGACGATGCGGCCTCCGCCCCCACGCACGACCATATGCTTGCCGACTTCACGGGTGAGGATGAGGGGGGCGCGGAGATTTATTCCCAGTACGGCATCCAGTTGCGCGTCCGAGAAATCGATCACACTTTGCCGTTCGGTTTGGCTGATGCCGGTGATGCCCGCGCAGTTGACGAGAATGTCGATGCGGCCGAAGGCGGCCAGCACGGAGCTGACGAGCCCCGGCAGACTCCCGCCGTTGCCAAGATCGGCTTCGAAAGTTCTGGTGTTTGGTCCAATGACGCTCGCCACGGCCGCGAGCCCCACCGCATCCCGGTCGACCAAGGCGATCTGCGCGCCGGCCGCAGCCAGCATGAGCGCGGTGGCCCGGCCTATTCCCGATGCGCTTCCCGTCACGAGCGCGACCTGGCCCGACAAAGCTGTGTCCATTCAACGTCCTCTCATTTTTGGGCGACCATGCCGATATTCTGCTTTACCGCCGTTATCCTGGCGACCGCTACCAGCGTGCTGCCGCAAAGCAAGCCGTGTTGTCCGGAAAGAAACGCCATGTTGGGGCACTATCATCCGGCGCGTCAAAGCATTTGGGGTCAGACGCCCCGCAACCGTTCCACTGCGGGCCCGAACAACTCTTCGAGTCGCGCTACAGGATCATCGCCCAGGCCCGAC
>JAHFPT010000317.1 GCA_023266625.1 Novosphingobium sp.
CCAGAATCGCGCGAAATCGCCGGTGGTGTCAGGAAAGCCGATGCCGGTGAGATAGGTCGTCAGCGCATCGACCCAGACATACATGACATGCCCAGGCGACCCGGGCACCGGCACGCCCCAATCGAAACTGGTGCGCGAGACCGAGAGGTCTTTCAGCCCGCCCTTGACGAACTGGATCACCTCATTGCGGCGGCTGTCAGGCTGGATGAAGGTCGGATGGTTCTCATAGAGTTCGAGCAGCTGCTTCTCGTATTTCGACAGGCGGAAGAACCAGCTTTCCTCGACCGTCCACTCGACCGGCGTGCCCTGCGGCGAGAGTTTCTCTCCCCCCTCGCCCGCGATCAGTTCCTTCTCGTCATAGTAGGCTTCATCGCGGACCGAGTACCAGCCCTCGTAGCGGTCGAGATACAAGTCGTCCGAAGCCTGCATCGCCTTCCACAGCGCAATGCTCGCTTCCTTGTGGCGTTCCTCGGTGGTGCGGCAGAAGGCGTCATATTGCACATTCAACCGCGCACACATTTCGCGAAAATGATTTGACATTTCCGTCGCGAACTCGAGCGTGTCCTGCCCCGCAGCCCGCGCCGTCTGCGCCATTTTTAGCCCGTGTTCGTCGGTGCCGGTGACCAGGCGGACGTCCCTGCCCTGCATCCGGTGAAACCGCGCGATGGCATCGGCGGCGATGGCCTCATAGGCGTGGCCGATGTGGGGCTTGCCGTTGGGATAGGCGATGGCGGTGGTGATGTAATAGGGATCGGCCATGGGCGGCGCGCGGACTTTCTGGAACGAGGGGCTTATGCCGTCTCTCTAGGCAGTGCCGCCGAGGCCAGCAACCCGCCAATTTCGAGGATCAGCAGCTGCGAATCGAAGTTATAGGTCGGGGCCTGGGCGGTGCGTTTGGCAAGCTCTGCATGGGCTGCAACGATGCGTTGCTGCTGGGCACGCGGCGCGGCGGCGACTTCCGCTGCCAGCATCGCCCGTGCGAGATCCAGCGTTGCATGTATCCGCTCGCGATCCGGCCTTGCGCCAATTTCCTCCGCCAGCGCGCCGCGCAGGGCGAGGTCGCTGTCGCCCTCGCGCACCAGCCGCTGCATCAGCGCTTGCAGCTTGCCGAGCCCGTGCCCGACAAAATCGAGCGCTGCGCCCGGCGATCCCCGCGCCGCCGCCACCGCCGCCGCGTGCGCCGCGCTATCTGCCTCGGGAGCATCGCGCCGCAGCACGGCATCGATCTCGGTGTCGGCCAGCGGTGCGAAATGCAGCATCAGGCAGCGCGAGCGGATGGTCGCCAGCAGCCGCCCGGGACGGTGCGCGACCAGCAGGAAGAATGTGCCCACCGGCGGCTCCTCAAGGCTCTTCAGCAAGGCATTGACCGCGCCCTTCTCCATGTCGTCAGCCGGATCGATGATGATGACGCGCCGCTGGCCGAGGGTCGGACGGGTGGTCAGCCGCTGTTGCATGCGGCGGATCTGATCGACAGTGATATTGCGCTTGAGCTGGAAAGGCTTACCCTCGGCGCGCTTCTTTTCCTCGTCGTCATTGGCCGGGAGATGATCGAGGATGATGATATCGGGATGATATTCACCCTCGCCCTGCGCCGTGCCCGGCTCGGCAACCAGTTCGCGCGCGGCGGCGCGGGCGAAGGCCCCCTTCCCCAGCCCCTTGATCCCGGCGAGTATCCAACCGTGATGCATCCGCGCCGAACCCATTGCCGCGCGCCATTCGCGCCAGGCTGCGTCATGTCCGGAAAAACTCATGAGGCATCGCCCAGCAGCGACGCGATGGCGGCAAGCACCTTGACATGGGTCGCCGCAATATCGCCGTCACCGTCGATTCGAATGAAGCGCCGCGGCTCGGCTGTGGCGAAACGGGCAAAGGCGGCAGCAACCCCGGCATGATAGGTCCTGTCGCGGCCGCCGATGCGATCGGTACGCCCGGCATCGCGCCGGGCAAGCCGGGTGGCGGCCTCGTTGGCAGGAATTTCGATCAGCAGGACCCGGTCGGGCAGCAGACCGCCGCTGCCGATGCGATGAAGCGCGAGGATGTCTTCGTCGGCAAGCCCCCCGGCTCCGCCCTGATAGGCGCGGCTCGAATCGACGAAGCGATCACAGATCACCCATTTACCCGCCGCCAGCGCTGGTTCGATCAGCCGTTCGACATGATCGGCACGGGCGGCGGCGAACAGCAGTGCTTCGGCGCTGGGATTCCAGCCCTGGCCATCGAGACCCAGCAGCAGCGCGCGGATCGCCTCAGCACCCGGCGTGCCGCCCGGCTCGCGGGTCAGCACCACATCCAGCCTGCGCGCGCGCAAGGCCTCGGCGAGCAGCCGCGCCTGGGTCGACTTACCGGCCCCTTCCCCGCCTTCGAAGGCTATGAACTTGCCTGTGGTCATGAGAATAGTCCCATAAGCCCGTTCCACAGCCGATCCAATGGCCCAGCCTTGCCGACGCTGTCGGCAGCGACCAGCGGCAACCGTGACGGCGGCAGGCCATCGACCCGGATTTCCAGTTCCGCCACTTGCGCTCCCTTCGCCAGCGGCGCTACGAGCGGACCGCGATAGACAATGCTCAGGTCAGCCAGCTTGCCAGTGCCGCTCGGCAAAACGGTCGAAATCGCTCGCGGTGCCAGCAGACCGACACGGCGCGCATCGCCGCCCTGGACCCACGCTTCTCCGACCAGCGCGCCGCGCGCAAACAGCGGCTGACTGCGCCAGGCAGTGAAACCCCATTCGAGCAGCGCCCGCGATGCCGCTGTCCGCTCCTCCTCGCTGCGCGCGCCGCCGATGACCATGATCAGCCGCCTGCCGTCGCGCATCGCCGATCCGAGGAAATTGTAGCCCGCCTCATTGGTATGGCCGGTCTTGATCCCGTCTGCGCCCGGTATGACCCCGACCGTAGGATCATGATTGTGCTGGGTAACACCGTTCCAAGTGAACTGCTTCTGGCCAAAATAGCGATGATAGAGATCGGGATGGCGGGTAATGATAGCATCGCCCAACCGCACCAGATCGCGGGCGCTGACATAGGTCGCACCATTGTCGGGCCAGCCATTGGGTGTAGCAAAATGGCTGTTGGCCATGTGCAAGTGTACGGCCTCGGCGTTCATCTGCGCGACCCAGCCCGCGACACTGCCCGCCGCGCCTTCCGCCAGCACCTCGGCGGCGTCGTTGGCCGAAACCGTGGTGATGCCATGCAGCAGTGCATCGAGCGTAACACTCTCGCCACTGCGCAAGTTCATCGAGGTGCCTTTGCCGTGCCAGGCAGCCCAGGTTTCTGGACGGACGATGAAGGTCTGTGCAGGGTCAAGCTTGCCCTGCGCGATCAATTCAAACGCGACATAGGCCGTCATGGCCTTGGTCATCGATGCCGGAGCAAAGCGCAGATCGGGTTGGCGGGCATGCAATTGCTGACCGGAACCTTGATCGACCAGCAGGCTGACCGGAACCGGGGCAATGACTTGCAGAGCAGGTGGCAGTGGAGCTGGCTCTTGCGGCGCGCCAGCACTGCCGGGTGTGGCCAGCAAAATTCCAGCCGCCAATGCGATCCGTCTCAAACCCGTGCCCCTGCGCCTGACGAATGCTCCGGCGCAGTGGCGATGGCAGGTCAGTCAGCGCGCTGGATTCGTGCGTCGCTATAGCCTGCTGCCCGGGCCCTTGCCAGCGCCGCTTCTGCCTGCGTGCGGCTGGCGTAGGGGCCCATGACGACGCGAGACAATTTGCCGTTGCTGCGCAGGCTGCCGCCGACTTTGCCGGCCGCCGCATTGGCATTGCCGGCATTGGCGAAAGCACCGACCTGGATCAGGAATGTGCTACCTGCCACCGGCGCGGGGCTGGCGCTTGCCGAGGGGCGGGGTGTGGGGCGTGAAACAGGATTGGGCGTGGGTGCCGGACGCGGAGTCGGTATTGTGCGCGGAGTCGGTGTTGCGCGCGGCGATGGAGCCGCGCTGGCGGACGGGACCGGGACAGTCACCGGCGGCGTCACCAGCTGCGGATCGAGCTTGCGCTTGAGCACTGTCAGCAGCGACGGCGGTGTGTCCATGCGGGCGGAAGCCTGGTGGCCACCGCGCAGCATGGCGCGCTCCATTTCCGGCGGATTGACCCGGCGAATGCGGATCGGTGCCCTCGCGGTGCCGGTCAGGCCAAGCTGCGCCGCAGCACCGGGCGAGAGCTCGACCAGCCGGTCCTTGACCATCGGCCCGCGCCGCTCGACCCTGACCAGCACGGTCTTGCCGCTGTCCAGCGAGGTCACTTCGGCATAGCTCGGCAGTGGCAGGGTCTTGTGGGCGATGGTCACGCCCCCGCTGCCAGTGACGCCGCCGCCCTCGCCGCCTGCCAGGGCATAGCCGACCTCGTCATAGTTGAGTTTGTCGACGGGTGTGAAGGTCTTGCCATCGATGGTAAATGGTGCGCCGACAACGATGGGATAATCCGCCGAAGGG
>JAHFPT010000002.1 GCA_023266625.1 Novosphingobium sp.
AGTGACAGGTTCGAGGGCCGGTGTCTGGGCGATCTCCGGATAGGGAATAGCGTCCGACTCGCCAGGCGTTTCCAGCACGGGAGCGGGCCATTCCTCTTCAGGAATGGCGGGAACACTGGAACTCTCGGCTACATGCTCTGGCTCTGGGGTTTGTACGAATTCGTCCGAAGCAGGCTCTTCTTCGCCCGGTTCCGTGAAACCGACGATGGGTTCCGACAAAGGCTGCCTAGCCTCTTCGACGGGCGTTTCCACATGCTCAGGCTCTGCCGGTTGTTCGGCGTTGCCCACAGGTGCTTCCGCTTCTACAGCAGGAGCGGGCATCAGGATCGCCATGGCATCGACCATCTTGTGGCCAACGGGGGTCAGTTCGACGTCGATTCCGCTGATCACGAACAGTTGATGCCCGAGCCGCTTCTCCAGCGCGCGCATGTCGCTCTTGACCGCAGCTTCCGCCATGCCGAGCGCAAGGGCGCAATCGGCAATATTGCCCGATGCGACCATCTGCGCGAAAATTTCCAGCTGCCGCGAGGGAGGCGTTGTCATGGCGCAACGATACGCGAAAAACGAAGTGTGGTTAATCCCCATATTGGGGAACGTGCTTTAGCCCGTTCGGTCTGATGAATCCCCTGGATCAGAGGTTCGCAACCAGCGGGAAGAATATCGTCCCAGCCGTTAGTCAGAATTGCCGGGGGTGCCGACTTCAAGGACGCACGCGGCGCGTGTGCCGGTGCCGGAATGCTTCATGATGCAGTCGAGTACATCTGTGGCGACAGGCGTGTCGAACTGTACGCCGATCTTGCTGCCACTGCGCCAGCGTACCTGACAAAGGCGGGGTTCAACCATGCCGGTAATGGTCAGGAGAACGATGGTGCCGGGCGTGAACAGATTGAGAATGCTGGTGCAATCCATGATGGCGCAAAGGTCGAGCTTGGCTCCAGCCGCTGAAATATCGATGGTGCGGACGCGGATGAGGGATGTCGCAATCCGGACTCGCGCCGGTTCAGACAGTTCGACGCGAGTGGGGCGATCAGGATGATCCATGCCGGACAGGCTGATGTCCGGGCGTGCGAAAGCATCCGCGTCCAACCCGCCTTGTAGAGCTTGCGATGTTCCATTCTCGATGAACATGATGCGCCTTCCGTTACCGTCTGCATGAAAAGCAAGGGCCGGTTAACGAAAGGTTATGATGCTTGCATGTGGTCCCGCCGTTAGACCAATGTCGTAATGGGCGGCGATTTGATGACGACGTCCTGGAGGAAAAGGGGGCCGAGCAAAGGGCAAGCGAACTGCGATTCGCATGGGGTTCCCAAGCCATTGCCGTGACCCTAAAGCATGGCGATGAGTCAGCCTTTGCTACAGGTGCGGCCAGCGGCCACAACAGTCATTTTCCGCGACAATGGCGGCGGGTCGCCGGAACTGTTGTTGATGGAACGGTCCGGAACGATGGCGTTTGCCGCGGGCGCGCTGGTCTTCCCGGGGGGGGGCATCGAGGCGCAAGATCTGGAGCATGCGACGGATCTGACGACTGACCTCCCGATCGACGAGGCGGCTGCACGGATCGCCGCGATCAGGGAGACGCTGGAGGAAAGTGGCTTGGCGATCGGCTTTCAGGATCAGCCGGATCGGTTTACGGTGGCTTCCCTGCGCGCGGCCTTGAATGACGGCGCTGTCTTTGCCGGCTTGTTATCCGATGCCAGATTAACATTGGATATCGGCGAGCTTGTGCCCTTCGCGCGCTGGAAGCCTCCGGCCAGCGAAAAAGTGACACGAGTGTTCGATACGCGTTTCTATCTGGCGAAGGTCGCGGCGGGCAGCCATGAGCCATCTGCGGATGCCACGGAAAATGTGCGGTTATTTTGGGCAAGCGCCCAAGACGTTCTCGATCGTTCGGCGCGCGGTGAGGCCAAGGTGATCTTCCCGACCTTGCGAAATCTGGAAAGACTGGCGCAGTTCCGCTCATTCGACGAAGCGGTGGCTGACGCCGGAAAATTCGTGATCACCACCATTTCGCCATGGATTGAGGAACGGGAAGGGAGGCCCTCCCTCTGCATACCGGAAAACCTGGGGTATCCCGTGACCTTTGAGAGCCTTGAGACATCGATGCGGAGTTGATGCTGGAGGGCGGTGAGGTCCAACCTAGACGAATGTCTAATCAAGGAATTTCCATCAAGCCGTTCTAGGATGTGGAACCCGGCTCAACAGTCCCCACTGCCGGGTTCCAAACCTTGATCCGATGCTATCTCGCGTTGGAAACCGGTTCGCCCGGATTAAAGGCCATGCGATCACCCTCAGGGCTTTTTGCAGAAGCCGGTGCTTTCCAGCATTTCCTGCAACAGCTTGCGCTGCCGGGCCGCCGTCCAGTGTTTCCTGTCCTGAGCCCAGAGTGAAGAGATCCCGTTGATTATCACCTGAAGCATATTCGCCGCCTGCTCGATTTTGAGGAATGGGTCGACTTCGCCCGCCTGCTGCCCAATCCTGACCAGATCCTCGAAAAGTGAATGCGCTTCTGAAACACCCTCATACCATTCGGCCGTCACACGCGCGTCTTGAGGGGTCATCCCCCAGAAGGCGACACAGGTGTGCCAAGCCGTCTTCATTGCCTCATTGCTCGGCAGAAGCGAATTCATCGTTTGGAGGATGCTTGCCTGCGTCTTCACTGCAGTAGCCAGCAATCCCTCTCCGCGCCCGCGCGCGGCTTGATTGGTGAAGACCAGCATTTCCAGCTTGGTCCGGAAATAGTGCGAGACGATCGTCGTGCTGCAACCGGCTCGTTCGGCCACGTCGCGAATGGTCAGCGCCTCGGTCCCATGCTCATAGAGGATGTTCTCGACGATCGCGGCTATTTCCCGGCGCCGCTGCTCATGATCGATTATGCGAGGCAAGACAGTCTCCGAGCGCGCCCAAACGAAATTCTTCAACTCGGTCGCACGATTGAAGCGTGGCTGCAACGCATAGAAAATCACGATGCAAACCACCGGCGCCAAGGCAAGCGCAGGCGCTAATTTTCGGCCATCACCATATCGCACCTCCTCCGGCATGACCGAACTATGGAAAGCATCAGTTTTTATACAACAACACTTTACGATAAAAACCGATCGATAACACGACAGGAGAGGGAAATTATGAAAGCTTCCATACGTATCGCGTTGCAGCTCTTGGCTGGAAGCGCCGTTGTTGCATGCCCGGGCAACCTGTATGCGCAGACTGCATCGGACGCTGCTGCGGTGGGCGACGATACCAGCACGATCAACGATATTGTGGTCACAGCGCGCCGACGCAATGAGTCCATTCAGGAGACGCCGATCGCGATGACGGCGCTTTCGATGGCGCAACTGGAAGCCAAGGTGACGCCCAATATCGGCGACCTTCAGGGCGCTGCTCCGAATGTCCTCATAACCCAGCAGAATTCGGGCGCATCGGCCTCCAACGTTTCCATTCGTGGCCTCAGCTTCGCCGACGTGAACAAGTCTTTAGATCCGACTGTCGGCATCGTCGTGGACGGCGTGTTCATCGGGACCAGCACCGGATCCTATCTCGATTTCTTCGATATCGCATCGATCGAGGTGCTGCGCGGGCCGCAGGGCACGCTGTATGGCCGCAATACGATCGGCGGCGTCATCAACATCCGCCGCACGCGCCCGACGGGCGAGTTTGGCGGGAAATTCGAAGCCAATTACGGCAGCTACAACACGTGGAGCACGCGCGCCGTCGTGAACGCGCCGATCGTGGATGGCATTCTGGCCGCCAAGGCCTTCTATTTCCATGCGCAGACAGACGGATATTATCGTCAAGGCATCACCGGTCAGCGCGTCGGCGGCAGCAATAACGAGAATTTCGGTGCTTCCTTCCTCCTGACGCCGAGCGACAAGTTTGATGCGCTTCTGACGCTTGAAAAGCAGGTGCAGGACTTCCAGCCTTACAACTCGAACATTTCCAAGACGGGCGAAGTGTTCTGCGTGCTGGAACCGGCCAACGAGTGCAATCGCCCCACCAGCGGCGACGCTCTCTACACGGTCTTCGGCAGCGCCGGCTATTCCCACTATCGGTCACCTGCGGTAACCCTGGAAATGAATGGCGATCTGGGGGCCATCAAGCTGACCTCGATCACATCCTACCGCACGTCGAAGGAATCCCAGGCGCAGGATTTCGACTCGTCCTCGGCTGACATTTATTATTCTCAGCGTCAGCAGAAGTATCGGCAGTTCAGCCAGGAAATCCGTGGCGCCGGGAAGATCAGCGATACGCTGGACTATGTGGTTGGCGGATTTTACTTCAAGTCGCGTTACAGCCTGGATCAGTTGACGCAGATCACCCTGTTCGCACCGACGGCTGTCACGGAGCAGCGCACGACGGGTCATGCCGAATCCTACGCGGTGTTTGGTGATTTCGACTGGTCGTTCGCGGATCGTTGGAGGCTGTCCTTCGGTGGTCGTTGGACGCACGATCAGAAGCAGAACGAGAATGGCGTCGATGCGGCGCAATATCCCAACGTGACCTATAACAGCAGCAAGTTCACCCCGAAGATCGGCGTCGATTTTCGACCAAGCGACCAACTCATGGTCTATGGATCATGGTCGCGCGGATATCGGTCGGGCGGCTTTTCTGGACGCGGGACAACGCTGGTCTCGTCGACCACGCCCTACGGACCGGAAACCGTCGATTCCTACGAGGTCGGCTTCAAGTCGTCCCTGTTCGATCGCAAGCTGCTCTTCAACCTCGCGGCCTTCTATGCGGATTATAACAGCCTCCAGCAGAACACCACGGTCCCGGCGCCCAACGGCGTAGGAAGCGAGACGATCGTGACCAATGTCGGCAGCGCGACGATCAAGGGCATCGAACTGGATATCACGGCCAAGCCCGTGCCACGCCTGACCATCAATGGTTCGCTCGGATATCTGAAATCGCATTTCAACGATTTCATCAGTCAGGGCGCCGTCAGCGCCACCGTGCCAGCCGCCCGGACGATCGATTATTCGAACGTGCGCATGATCTACTCGCCGAAGATCACGGCCTCGGCCAATGCGACTTATGCCGTGCCGACCTCTTTTGGCGAACTGAAGGCTAATCTCAGCTACAGATATCTGTCGCCCTATGACCAGCAGATTGCTCTAGATGCGACGGCGACCTATCCGGCCACTGGCGTGATTGTCGTCCCGCGCAACGATCCGCGGCTCCGTTCCGATCGCCAGAACCTGCTCGACGCGAGCGTGACGGCCGAGTTCGACCTGGCGGGCACGAAGGCGCACGCAACGGCATTCGTGCGCAACCTGCTGGATGATCGCGGCCCGAATGCGGCCTTCACCGTCGCTGGCCTCTGGGCATTTTCGTCTGCTCGGGAACCTCGGGTATGGGGCGGTCAGATCGGCTTCGAATTCTAAAATGACGGACCATTTAGGTCATAACGAAAATCCCCACTGGCATCGGGAAACCGATGCCATTTTTCTCCAATGCGCGGGGTCGAAGGCTGCGGTAAAACCAAAGCCGGAAACCCCCGTGATGCGTGACCATTCAGACGAACTTATAGCCTTGATCGCGGCCGTGCAGGACATTCGTCGGATCGAAGAGAGCCTTGAGACGCTGAAAGAGCAAATGGCGGAAAGGACGCAGGATCTCGGAAAGATTGCGGACAGGGATAAGCGCATGGAAGCGGCGGTCTATGCCTATTGTTTCCTGCCGGAAGTGAACGCGAACCTGCTTGGCCAGCTTGTGTCCGGCCGCAATCATTCAGGCGATCTTCTCAGGGCCGCTGACGAGATGCGCGTTCCCTGCGCCGACTGTGGAAAGGAAACGCCGGTTGTCAGTCGCGCAAAGCTGCGCGATCATGGTCGGCAGCTCCGCAAATTCTATGGATCATATGACACATCCGACCGGCGCATATGTGCACATTGCCTTGCCGACAGGGTTGCGAAGCAGGCTGGTCAACAAACAGGAGGATGCTGATGGACGGTGCATTGACAGCTTTGGCGGGGGACGTTGGCGTGCGGAAGACGCTCGCGCGCATGGCGGACTCGATCTTCCGGCGGGATCGGGAGGCTCATGGCCGCTGCTATGCTGACGATGGAGAGTGGCACGCATTCGGATCGATCGTCCGGGGACGTGAAGCGGTCGTGGACCATTGGTGGAACGTCATGCAGGGCTTTCCTTTCGTACGGCAGACCATCTCGTCGCTCGTTATCGAGGTGGATGGAGACAGCGCGGCCTCAAGGGGCCATGTCGACGAAGTGCTCAAGATGCCGGACGGCTCCCATCAACTCGTGATGGGCATCTACCACAGCACCTTCCGGCGCGTGGGCGATGAATGGCTGATCGTGGTTCACCGGTACGACCAAGTCTATTTTGGCCCACCCGATCTGAGCGGAAAATTCTTCCCGTTGCTGGATTATGGTCCGCCGCCGCATGATTTCGATCCGACACGCGTTACCGCTGTGATGGATATCTCTCTTTGAATGAGCAGGCCGCCTTGGTGCAGCTACGAGCCGGGCGGCCCTAGGACATGTCGGAGTAGCTGCTTGTGCCTGCCAAATACTACATTGCCCTTAATCAAATGGGGGCGGAGCAACTGCAATCGCCAAATGCTCCAGCAATACCGTGTCACCAAGGAGATGGACGATGACTGACGACATTAAGTGGGACCTGGAGGCTGATGTCGTCGTTCTGGGGTCCGGCGGGGCGGCCATGACGGCGGCGATCTCCGCCCATGATTTCGGCGCCAAGGATGTGGTAATCCTGGAGAAGACCGGAATGGTCGGCGGGACGACAGCCATGTCCGGAGGCATGCTGTGGATTCCCAACAATCATTACCAGATCGAAGCCGGCATCGAAGAGTCCGATGAGGATATCGTAACCTATCTCGACGCCCTCGCGCCCGGCCAGCTCGACCCCGAAACGCTAGGGGCGTTCATGGAAACCGGACCGGAAATGATCCGCTATTTCTCGGAAAAGACGCCTGTCCGTTTCCATGCCTATGCCGACTTCCCGGACTATCAGCCCTATCTGCCGGGCGCGAAGCCGGACGGCGGGCGCTCGCTGGACAATGAGGCCTTCTCTTTCGAGCGGCTCGGCAAATGGGCCACGCGGGTGAACCCGACCAAGATGGCCTATCCCGTTCGCGGCAGCCTGATGGAAGCCATCAACGGCACGCTGGACGACGCTACCCTGGCTGAGCGCGAAGCGGGCGATTATCGCGGTCTCGGGCAGGCGCTCGCCGGGTCGCTCTACAGAGCTGTCCTGGACCGTGACATTCCCGTGGAGTTCGAGAAGCGCGCCCGCAAGCTGGTCAAGGATGGCGACCGGGTGATCGGCGTCATCGCCGAGGACGCCGATGGCCGGGACTTCCGCGTGCGTGCGCGCCGTGGCGTGGTGATTGCAACCGGTGGCTTCGAATGGAACGAAACCCTAGTCAAAACCTTCCTGCGCGGACCGCTTACAGGCCCAGTCAGCGTGCCGGAAAATGAGGGCGACGGCTTGCTGATGGCCATCGAGGCCGGAGCGCAGTTAGGCAACATGCAAAACGCCTTCTGGCAGCAGAGCGTGCTTGAGTTCAAGCCGCAGCACCGGGATGCCAAGCCCAATTACATGCTGGGTTCAGACGAGCGCGCCCGTCCGGGCGCCATCCTGGTCAACCGTGCCGGCAAGCGGTTCGTGAACGAAGCGGCGAACTACAATGCGATGGGCAAGGCCTTGCACGCCTTTGACGCGGGGCGGCATGAATATGCCAATCTGCCCTACTGGCTGATCATCGACCAGCGTTACCGCGACAAATATCCGACCTTCAATACTCAGCCGGGATCGCCCGTTCCGTCTTACATGATGCAGGCGGAAACGCTTGAGGAACTGGCCGAAAAGGCCGGCATCGACGGCGCGGGTCTGACGAGCACCGTGGCGCGGTTCAATGACCTTGTCCGCAAGGGGCATGACGACGATTTCAATCGTGGCGATAACACCTACGACAATTTCTACATGTGGGGCGATGCGGACTTCGAACCGCCATATCGTACGCTGGGCGTGATCGATCAGGGTCCCTATTATGCCGTCAAGATGGAGTCCGGCGCTCTCGGAACTGCCGGCGGTCCCAAGACCAATGGCGATGCTCAGGTGCTGGACTGGACGGGCAATGTGATTCCGGGTCTCTACGCAGCGGGCAACGCAATGTCCGCAGTGCTCGGCGAGGCCTATGGCGGCGCTGGCGGAACGCTCGGGCCGGGCATGACCTTCGGCTATCTCGCCGGACGCCACCTGGGGTCGCATATCCCAAATCGCTGACTTCGGCTCCGCCTGCATAATTGCAGGCGGAGTTAGGCCGCAAAGATGGTGACTGGCAAGGCGACCTTCTTGCCTGCCATCGGAATGTACTATGATTTGGTTTTCGGCTGTGACGGTCTATGCCTTCGGGCATGTGCATCATGGCAATGGCCTGGCGGTCCCACCCACGGTGGCATCTCATCCTGATCGGCAATCGCGATGAATTGCATGCGCGCCCTGCCGCTCCGCTTGGTCATTGGGACGATTATCCATCGGTGATCGGTGGCCGGGACCTGCAATCGGGTGGCTCTGGTTGGGCATTTCCGAAGACGGGCGTTGCGCCATCGTTACCAACCGGCGGGGTTTCGGGGCGCCGGAGCCCGATCCTGTTTCGCGCGGGCAATTGATTGCAGACCTGCTGATAGGGGAAGGCCAGTATTCCGATCCGCAAACCGCAGACGTACACCGGTAGGCGAAACGGACATGTCCCTAAGATGGAAGCTGTGAAATAGCGTGACCGCCGCAGCGGCTTTGCAAGACGATAATAGAGGGCTGGACTTGTAACGGATTTGCGCCGGTCACCTGAGCGATTAGAGCTCGCAACAGGAGACCGGCGCAAATCCGTTACAAGTCCAAACAAGGCTTCGCCCGCGATCGGGCCGGGACCGGATAATCGGGCCATCCAATCACTCGTGAGGTCGGTGCCGATGGCCTTCTCAATGCCTGCTTTCAGCTCTACGAGCACATAGTCCTGCGCCCGAGCGGCCATGCGCTCCAACACGCGTTCACCGGGCAACGTGTAGCAACGATCATACAGCCAGCGTCGAGCTTGCTGCATCAGGTCTTGCCTGACCAGATCGGTCTCAGCCTGTCGTCGCAGAAAAGCGGTCAGCATTCGCAGTGTGCTGTCACCCGCTGACTGAAACGCGATCGCACTCGCTGCCAAGCGCTGGTGCTCGAAGAGGGTCATACGGCGGCGATAGATCGCCCGGAGCGTGCCGATCTGAGGCGCCGGTAATCCCGCATGCTCGGCGGCGAAGGCCAGCACCGCGGGCGGCACCCTTTCCAATGCGGCAAGGGGACGGCCCGTCATACGCAAAAATCCGATGTGCAGGATGAGACCGAGCCGGGTTAATGGTCGGCGTCGGCTTTCGATAAACGTCCGGGTCCGCTCCGTCGGTTCAAAAAAGAAACCAATCTCGGCTAACGTCAGCGACGCGGGTATCGTCTCGACGCCCAGATATTGCTCCCGCCAGCTTTCCATTGCCGATCTCCCCACGCGGATGGGAAGCTACGCATCTTCACCGCATGTGTCTTCGAAAACCTGGGCAGCACGTAAGTTACTGTATAGGCCCGATATTATTTTACGACGGCCCCGTATACTACTGATATACATAGATAATTCATACCGCTACTTTCGGCGAAAGTGGTGCGGGAACCCCGCGTCGTGTAACACCCCTTCGGTCCGGGAAAGCTTCTTGTGTAGGTTTTCTGTTCCGTTGCTGCCCACCCCCCCTCTAGGATGAGCTGCAGAAGAATGGGGACCCGCTTCGACGCTTATCAAAAGCGTAGCGGCCCAGTGCTGTTCCGGCGCGGGTCTAAGGCGAGGGAATCACTCCCCAGCTTGGTGCTTACAATTCATCGGTGTTGCGCTCAGTCGAGCAACTAAGGTTGGGGCATTCCCGCCCAATGCCCTTATTCTAGACCAGAGGTCATTCTGCGACGTGAAACACCGAAATGATCGGCTATATCTCCGCCGGAGAACCCGCTGGTAGCAGTTTCCATGTCGAGCGGGAGCATCCCGCTGTCCCAAGCCTGATACTTGCGCACGAGATCCTCAAAAATGTCGGGGCGGCGCATCTTCAAATTGGCGCGTTCAAGCGGGTCGTCGACGACATTGAATAGGAAGGTGTTGCCAAGAATTTTGAGATACTTCCAGTCTCCACTGCGGCAGGCCTGCTGCGCGAGATTGAGATAGCGCCAGCATAGCGTGCGGGGGACGGGCGCTGCGCCGGTAAAGGCAGCACTGAGGTCGATCCCATCGGACGGGTAGGCAGGGTCAGGCGCTGTGCCCGCTAGCGACAGAAGCGTTGGTAGCCAGTCCATCGACATCATCGTCTGCTCGCTTGTCGTTCCCGCCGCTACATGGCGAGGGTATCGCACGATAGCAGGTATGCGTAGCCCGCCCTCCAGAAGCTCGGTCTTTTTACCAGAGAATGGCCAGGTGTCCGAGTAGCGTTCGCCGCCGTTGTCGCTGGTAAAGATGACGATCGTGTCTTCGGCAAGGCCGGCTGCGTCTAAAGCGGCGAGAACCCGTCCGATCTGATCGTCCATCGATTGCACCATGCTGGCAAAAATCGCTGCGGATCCGCCGTCGAAATGTTGAATATCCGACGTCGGATCGGCCGCAAGTCGTTGCGACTCCTTCTGATCGTGTGGCCCTTCCCAAGGCCAGTGCGGCGCATTGAAATGCAAGCTCAGAAAAAAGGGCGCATCTACATCCCGATGGCTATGAACGATTTCCACGGCCTTGCGACCGAGAAGTTCGGTCAAGTAGCCAGGCTTGGCGACCTCCTTGTCGTTGTCCCAAAGGTCGTGTTTTCCCTTAATGCCATGGCTGAAGTAATCGATCCCGCCGCCGCGGAAGCCCCAGAAATGATCGTATCCACTCAGTTCCGGCCCAAACTTGGGAAGTTGGCCCAAGTGCCATTTTCCAACGAGATGGGTTCGGTAGCCCGCGCGTCGGAGCAGCGAAGGCAACGTCGGATGCGATGGGGGAAGTCCGACATCGCGGACGGTTAATGGCTCCTCGAGGCCAACTGCCAGACGATCCTGATATCGTCCCGTAATCAGCGCCGTCCGCGTGGCCGAACAGACTGCCGAATTGGCATAGCCCTGCATGAAGCGCATGCCGCCAGTTGCGATTGAATCGATCGCGGGGGTCGAGTAATCGCGCCGACCATAGCAACTGACGTCGGCGTAGCCGAGGTCGTCGGCCAATATGAAAAGAATGTTTGGTGGCCGGTTTCTCTTGGCAATCTTCGCAGAGGCGTTCCCCGCAGCTGCAAGGCCGAGAGCGGCGGAGCCGACGAGCGCCTGACGGCGGGTCAGCTTATGACTATGCGACGCTCCGTCGGCGTGTCGCTCCATTTTCTTCCTCACCCTTCATTATTGTTTGATCGTGAAATGCATCGCGGCCTGCCGATCGCAATACGTCAGCGCCACTATCACTCCAGGCTCCACGAAGCAGCAACGCAACAAGACCATACCGGCTAGGTGTGGTGCATCTGCCTTCTTGACGGAAAGGTAGCCACGACAATCGGCCAATGTCAACTCTATTATCTGGGATATCAATATGTTCGTGAAACACGTGGGAACCGGATCAAACCGGCAGCACTGTGGTCAGCTTGATGGTCTTCAACGCGAAACTTGAATTGATCGAGCTGACGCCTGGTAGGTGGAGAAGTGTCTTCTTAAGGAACCTCTCATAATCTTCGATGCTTTGCGCAACTACGCGAAGAACGTAATCGCTTGTACCACTCATCGAGAAACTTTCGACGATCTCAGGATGAAGGCACACCGAGTGCTCCAAGGCGTCCAAAGTCTCTTCATCATGCTGCTTCAATCGCACATGGGCAAAGACATTGACCACGAGGCCCAACCGCTTGGCGTCGAGTAAAACAGCACGGCCGGAGATTATTCCATCTGCCTCCAGTTTCTTTAAGCGACGCCAGCACGGCGTATGTGACAGCCCAGCCTTTGTCGCTATCTCGGCGATCGGAAGGTCGGGATTTGCCTGTACAACGCGCAGGATTCGGCGGTCAATCTCATCCATTAGCGAACTTTATCCTCAATTGCCGCGCTTGTAGAAATTACCATCCTAATTAATTCTGTAAAGAGGGCGAATGGAAACGGTTTTTCCTCCGGCTCATCAGCTATGGTCCTTTTAAAGGAGAGGTGATGTCAAACCGTGCCAAGCTCAGCCTATACGTGCCAGAACCCAACGCGCGACCAGGCCAGCAGCCCAGCTTCGAACATTTCAATATACCTCCTGCCGGTGCTGTCCGTCGCCCCGACATCAGCGCGCTGGAACACGAAATGCGCGATCTGCCTTTCGCCCTGATCAGAGTGCTTGACGAGCAACACAGCGCCGTCGGCCCATGGAATCCGAAACTGCCACACGATAGGCTAATCGCGGGTCTTCGCGCGATGATGCTGACGCGCGCATTCGATGCGCGACTGTTCCGCGCGCATCGTCAAGGCAAGACCAGCTTCTACATGAAATCGAGTGGGGAAGAGGCGATTGGAGCGGCCCAGTCCCTTGCGCTCGAACGCGGGGACATGTGCTTTCCTACTTATCGAGTGCTGAGTTGGCTTATGGCCCGCGGCTATCCGCTTACCGACCTTGTGAACCAGATTTTCTCAAACGCCCGCGATCCGTTGCAGGGGCGTCAGTTGCCGATCCTGTATTCGGCGCGCGACTATGGCTTCTATTCACTGTCTGGAAACGTCGGCAGCAGGTTCGGCCATGCCGTGGGGTGGGCCATGGCTTCGGCCTACTCGGAAGATGACAAGATCGCGCTGTCCTATATTGGCGAGGGGACGACGGCCGAAGGCGATTTTCACGAGGCACTGACCTTTGCTTCTGTTTACCACGCACCTGTCATTCTGTGCGTAACTAACAATCAGTGGGCTATCTCAACCTTTTCGGGGATCGCCGGCGCCAACGAGACAACCTTTGCGGCCAAGGCCATCGCCTATGGCATTCCTGGCCTGCGGGTGGACGGGAACGACTTCCTGGCGGTCTGGTCGGCCACAGAATGGGCGGCCGAACGGGCACGAACTAATCGAGGCGCAACGCTGATTGAACTGTTTACCTACCGTGCGGAAGGTCATTCGACTTCGGATGATCCCACCAAATACCGTCCGGCCGACGAGCCCGCTACATGGCCGCTGGGCGATCCGGTCGAGCGGCTCAAGCATCATCTCATTACGATCGGCGCCTGGGATGAAGATCGCCATGTCGCCTTGGCTGCAGAACTCGACAGCGCGGTACGCGCCGCAGTCAAGGAGGCTGAGTCAGTCGGAACCATTGGTAAGTCGAAACCTCCGGTGGCGCAGATGTTCGAGGGCGTGTTCAAGGAACTGGACTGGCGATTGATCGAGCAGCGCCGTGAAATCGAGGCTTCGTGATGCCATCAATGAACATGATTCAGGCACTTAATTCCGCGCTCGACGTCATGCTTGAGCGCGATCCCAAGGTGCTAATCTTCGGCGAAGACGTCGGCTATTTCGGCGGAGTATTTCGCGTGACTGACAAGTTACAGCAAAAGCACGGCCTGAAGCGCTGCTTTGATGCGCCTATTTCCGAAGGCGGCATTATCGCTACGGCGATCGGCATGGGTGCCTATGGCTTGCGCCCAGTGCCCGAAATCCAGTTCGCCGACTATATCCTCCCTGCATTCGACCAGCTCGTCTCGGAAGCTGCCCGGCTGCGCTACCGTTCCGGCGGCGAATTCTGGGCGCCGATCACGGTACGTTCCCCCTATGGCGGTGGTATCTTCGGCGGGCAGACCCACAGCCAGAGCCCAGAGGCGATCTTTGCGCACATCACGGGGTTGAAGACCGTGATCCCCTCCAATCCTTATGATGCAAAGGGATTGCTGATCGCCTCGATCGAATGTGATGATCCGGTGATCTTTCTTGAGCCCAAACGGCTCTACAACGGCCCGTTCGAAGGGCGCCATGATCAGCAGGTCAAGACCTGGGCGGGACATGCAAGTGCCGAGGTGCCAGAAGGCCACTATACGGTGCCGCTAGGAAAAGCCGTAGTCGTTCGGGAAGGCGAGGCGGTCACGGTGCTGGCCTATGGGACGATGGTCCATGTCGCTCTTGCCGGGATCGAGGACACCGGCATCGACGCCGAACTCATCGACCTGCGTTCCATAGTTCCGCTCGACATCGAAACGATCCTTGAATCGGTACGTAAGACCGGTCGCTGCGTGATCGTGCACGAGGCTTCCCGGTTTGGCGGCTTCGGCGGCGAACTCTCTGCTTTGGTGCAGGAGCGCTGCTTTCACTGGCTCGAAGCCCCGGTGGAGCGGGTGGCTGGTTGGGACACCCCTTATCCCCACGCATTCGAGTGGGACTATTTCCCCGGTCCAAAGCGCGTCGCAACCGCGCTTCAAAAAGTGATGCAGGATTGATCCGCCATGGGTACGTATACTTTCAAGCTTCCTGATATTGGCGAAGGTATCGCCGAGGCAGAAATCGTCGCCTGGCACGTTGCGGTAGGCGATATGGTCGAGGAAGACACGCCCCTGGCCGACGTGATGACCGACAAGGCGACTGTCGAAATGACGTCACCGGTCGCGGGCAAGGTCATGAAGATAACGGGCGACGCCGGCGAGATGATCGCTATCGGCTCGATCCTCGCCGAGTTCGAAGTTGAGGACGATGCGACCCCCGCACCTGAAACCGGGGCAATACCGGCGGGCCCAGGCACATACGATGATGAGGTGCCGATGATCAAGACCGACCCGGTCATCGAAGTCAAGCCCCAGCCTAAGCCCAGACTGGAACTTACGCACGAGACAGACGCCGCCCCGGTCGTGAAATTAGGCGATCACAAGCCTGTTCTCGCGTCGCCCGCGGTTCGCCAGCGCGCGAAGGCCCTCGCCATTGACTTGGCCGATGTGAAGATCGCCGAAGGCGGTCGTGTGCGTCATGCTGACCTCGACGCCTTCCTCAGCTACAATGCTGGCGGTGGCTATCGTCCGGCTGGTGGCAAGCGCCAAGACGAGAAGGTG
>JAHFPT010000126.1 GCA_023266625.1 Novosphingobium sp.
GTCAGCGCTTCGTTGGGCACCACCAGCTGCGGATCGAACAGCAGCTTCTCGCCGAGGCCATCGCAGGCGGGGCAAGCGCCTTGCGGAGCGTTGAAGCTGAACAGGCGGGGTTCGATGCTCTCGATGGTGAAACCGGAGACCGGGCAGGCGAATTTTTCGGAGAAGACGATGCGGTTGGGCGGGAGGGCGGCGCCTTTTACCCCTCCACCACTTCGGCCTGCGGCCTCGCGGTCCCCCTCCCCGTTCCGGGGAGGTGTTAATACCTCCCCGGAACGGGGAGGGGGACCGCCGGCGGAGCCGGTGGTGGAGGGGTAAAGCCCCGCCACCGTGCCATCCGCCAGATCGACATAAGCCAGCCCCTCGGCCAGCTTCAGCGCCTGCTCGAAACTGTCCGCCAGCCGCGTTTCTATGCCTTCCCGCACCGCGATCCGGTCAACCACAACCTCAATGTCGTGCTTGAACTTCTTGTCGAGCGCCGGGGCCTCTTCGATGGCAACCATCTCCCCATCGATGCGCACCCGTGTGTAACCCGCCTTCTGCCACTCGGCCAATTCGCGGCGGTATTCGCCCTTGCGCCCGCGCACCGCCGGGGCGAGCAGATAGGCCCGCGTGCCCTCAGGCAGCGCCATAACCCGGTCGACCATCATGCTGACCGTCTGCGCGGTGATCGGCAGGCCGGTGGCGGGAGAGTAAGGTATGCCCACCCGCGCCCACAGCAGCCGCATGTAATCGTATATCTCGGTGACGGTGGCAACGGTCGAACGCGGATTGCGGCTGGTGGTCTTCTGTTCGATGCTGATCGCGGGAGACAGCCCGTCGATATGCTCGACATCGGGCTTCTGCATCATCTCGAGAAACTGGCGCGCATAGGCCGACAGCGACTCGACATAACGCCGCTGCCCCTCGGCATAGATCGTGTCGAAAGCGAGGCTGGACTTGCCCGAGCCGCTGAGGCCGGTGATGACAATCAGCTGCTCGCGCGGCAGCGAGACATCGAAGCCCTTGAGGTTATGCTCGCGGGCTCCGCGCACGGTTATGTGGGTGAGGGACATGGGTGGAGCGTGTTCCAGATATGTTCGATTCGGGCAAGGGGATAGCACGGAGCCGCAAAGAGCCCGCGCTCGACACATGTGGGGAAACAGGTGCCCCCATGCAACTTCCCGCAATCCGTACTCTGTGCCAGCCTGCCACCCCTCCTAGTCACCTGGAACTGAATTTTTCCCGTCATCCCGGGCTTGACCCGGGATCCCGCTTTTCTTCGGCAACCTCGGAGAAGGCAGCGGGACCCCGGGTCAAGCCCGGGGTGACGATAATGGAACGGATTTAGATTCCACCATACTGGCGCCCGTTGGCAGCTTTCATGCACCCGTCCCGCGACGGGACAGGCGCGGCCGGACGGAAAGAAATCCTTAACCTTACATCAAATGGAGGATGCGGACCTGCGCCGCTCATGGTTTTTGCGCGGGACGAATTCAGACTTTGACTTTGTCTGGTCTACCGATGGAGACGAATTATGAATTCTAGAGCAATAACAGTCGTGGTCTTGGGAGTTGCGTCCATAGCGATGGCCAATTCAGCGCAGGGGGCCCCATTTATATGCAATGGGCCTTGCTACTATGTTCAGACGAACGCCGGAATCAGTAATCCCGCGATCGGCGAAAGCGAGGTGGAATTCGACGGCAAGACTCATTCAATAAGTGAAGCGAATGGGACATTCGACCTCGGGTTACCTTACCTATTCTATGTACGCGGATCAGGCGTCGCCGATCTGGCGAGCGGCGCACTTCATGCGTTTGCAGAAACAAACTGGGCGGCGCAAGGCTATGCGGCGTTCGGCGAAGAAATCCGGTTCAATCTGCCGGTGGGCCAGACATCGGCGATAATCAATGTCACATGGACGGTAGAAGGTTCAAACGAATTTGAGGCCGGCGGCGGATCCAATGGAACCGGCGCATTTTTCAGTCTCGCACGTTATAATACGAGTCAAGTTGGCCATAGTTTATATTTTAGTGATTTAGATCCTAGGCATACATATAATGTACCTATTGCTCATGAAGGCATATTTCATTATGTATATAATGCACCTCTAGAAATATTCATGGATGGTAAATATAAAATTGATAGTTATCTCAGTGCAACGGTTCACGGCACGGGGAGGTCGGATTTTGGAAACACCTCGTTCTTTAATTTTGAATTGCCCGATGGTGTTTCCTTTGTTTCCTCCTCGGGCGTTTTGCTCTCCAACCCCTATAGCCCCATTACTTCCGGCGCCGTCCCCGAGCCCACAACCTGGGCGCTGATGATCGCCGGCTTCGGCATGATCGGCGCGGCGATGCGGCGGCGGCGCACCCGGGTGCGCGTCCGCTACGCCTGAGCCCGCGCGTCGGGCGGCCCGGCTCACCCGCCCGTCAGCGTCAGCAGGCGCACCAGCTGCGCCTGCCCGTGCGTATCGGTCTTGCGGAAGATGCTGGCCAGTTGCGAGCGCACCGTGGCATAGGTGACGGCGCAGTGATCGGCGGCGCGGCGCAGATCGCAATCGGAGGCGATCAGCGCCTCGGCCAGCCGCGCCTCGGCCGGGGTCAGCCCGAAGGCGAACAACCAGCGCGCCGCCGCATCGGGTGCCGGATGGACATCGGGATCGACAATCCTGACCTGAACGCAAGGCCGAAAGGCGGCGAATGGCCCCGGCGGATTTGGCATCGGGCTGACGAAGAGCACATAGTCGCGTCGGCCCGAAACCCGCGGCACCCGCAGGATACCGCCGCTGCCGCCGTCGATCCTGGCTGCTGCCGCCGAGCTGACGAGTTGCTCGATCCGCTGCGAGTCCTGCCGGCGCAAGGCCGTCAGCCCCCCTCCCGTGAGCAGCAACAGTCCATCGCCGCGCGTGACGATGGCTTCGGCTGCCGGGCTCATCGCCAACAGCCTGCCATGCCTGTCCAGCAGCAGCCGGGCGTCGTCCAGAGAGGTGAAATCGGGCGGGCGGGTAGCGATGCGGAGCGCGTTTTCCATATGGCCGAACAGCAGCCGGAACAGCGCGATGTCCGCCTCGTCATAGACGCGCTGCTCGTGCGGTGTATGGATCGAGGCTCCGAAGATCACCCCTTCGCGAGGGGCCGAATAGAATACCGTCGAATCGCCGGTGCGGAGCGCGCCGTAGCACCAACGCACAAAGGGGTGATCCTCGAACTCCAGGCCCGAACCGGTAATCGACTGCCGTAGGTTGACCGAACCGACCTGCGGGTTCCGCATGGCGAATTGCAGCATCGGGTCCTCGGCGAAGTATTCGTCGTTGTAATGCTGCATTCCGTCGAGGAAACGGGCATCGTCGGGGCCGAATATCTCGCTGGCCATATAGCCTCGCTGCCGAAGATCGACGATCGATATCAAGCTCCAGCGGCTTCCGGTTCGATCGATCAGCCCGCGTATGGCGCGTTCCCACGCCGCCGGATCATCCGCACCGGCATAAATATCGCCGATCAGCCTTGAAACGCCTGCGTCGAGTACCATGGAAGCCCCCTTCCCGGTCGATTCAATCGATGCCTATATCCTATGAGAAGGAAGTTCACTATCCTCTCGTCCCGGCCATTAGCAGTAACAGATTCTCCTGTAGATCAAGCGCCCCGATGCAGCTCTCACCAACATGGGTAGGACCCGGCTCATCGCAATCCCTTTGCAAGCTTTTGTCGCTGAGCCCAACACTTTCCTCACCCGCTGGGGAGGCGGAATTGAATATGAGGGAACGACTGATTCTGGGCGCACTCGCGCTGGCCACGGCCCTTTTACCGGTGGCCGCCCTGGCCGACGATCCGCACGATCCGACAATGCGGACAGCCGCAGCGCGCGCCCGCGACCATGCGATCATTCGCCGCCTCAACCAGAACGAGCTGGCCTATGTCCGCCAACGCGACGCGCGCTATGCCGAGGGCTGGCACGCCTATCGCGCGCGCGGAGCGAATTCCAAAGACTACGCACACCGCCGCTCCGACTATGAGCGCGCCAACCAGCGTTACGCCCAGGACCAAGGCCAGTACCAACGCCAGATGGCCGCCTGGCGCCGCGCCGTCGCCGCGTGCCGGGCGGGGGATTATTCGGCTTGCGATAACTGATTGCGACTGTCGGGCATGCCAGGGTCCGGACTCCAAACAATCGCGGGCATGACAACGCTTTGCTAGCAGCTGCCTAAGGAAAGTCCGCTAGTCGGATAATACCGCAGAGCAAGCAACTTCATGGCATGACATGCCAAGATCGCCGGAATTTGGAAGCCGGACTGGAGAACAGCTAAGTGCACGGCAATTCCATTTCACGCGGGACAGAGCCCGAACTGGCTATGGCCTCGGCAGCCGAACAGCCTGCTGACGACCGGCGGCAGAAAGGCCGCGTCGCCCTGGTGCTGCGCGCCATCAAGCTGATTGCCGGAAGTCACGAATATCTCTGCATCCTGCGCGACGTTTCCGCCTCGGGCATGAAGATCAGCCTTTTCCACCCGGTTCCCAAGACAGATGGCATGTTCGTCGAAACCGGACAGGGCAACCGCTATCCGGTCGAAATGGTCTGGAATGAAAAGAACCTTGCGGGCTTTCGCTTTCCCGAGAAGGTGAATGTCGGCCAGTTGATCGAAGATACGTCCGGCCCTTTCCCAAAGCGCCAATTGCGCCTTCACCTTGCGCTGAAGGCCCGGCTGGTGGCCGACGGCGCGGTGCATAACATGACCATCCACAACATCTCGCAGCAGGGTGCCTGCATCGAATGCGAAAAGCCGCTGCGAAACAGCGAACTGGTCAAGGTCGAGACGGATGGCTTGCCATCGATCTTCGCCAAGGTCCGCTGGCGGAACGCACCGCAATACGGTTTGGCTTTCGAACAATTTTTCCGGCTTGACGAATTGGCGGTCTTTCTAGCGCATCAGTTGGCCAGAGAAGTATAGTTCACAGGTCCACTGCCAGCGCCCGTTGTCCCGGCTCGCCCAGCCAATGCGCAGTGACGCCCCAGACGCGAGCAATGATTTCCGCCGCCAGCGCCGTAGCGGGCGAACCATCCGCCACCAATGCGCCGCGATCCAGCACCAATACCCGATCCGCATGATTCATCGCCTGGGCCAGGTCGTGGAGCACCAGAACCACCCCCTTCCCGCCCGCAGCAGCCTCGCGGAACTGCGCCACCAGCCGGGCGGCATGGGCAAGGTCGAGATTGGCGAGCGGCTCGTCGGCGAGCAGCCAGCGCGGGCGGGTGGCCAGCACCCGCGCCATCAGCGCCCGCGCCCGTTCGCCGCCCGACAGGCGCGAGACCGGGCGGTGGCGGAACGCCTCAAGGTCCATTGCGGCCAAGGCCTGGGCGACGGCCTCGGCCTCCTCCCCCGCGGGCGCGCCGACCCAGGGGATGCGGCCCAGCGCTACCAGCGTCTCGACGCTGACGTCCCAGGCGATTTCGGGGGTTTGCGGCAGATAGCCGATGGCGCGGGCGCGCAGCTGCGGCGGGAGGGCGGGGAGCGGGGATATGCCTAGCGTCACCTCGCCCGCATCCGGCGTCAGCAGCCCGGCAAGGCAAGCCAGCAGCGTCGATTTGCCCGCGCCATTGGGGCCGCAGATAGCGGTGACTTCGCCGGGGCACAGGGTGGCGGTGATGCTTGAGAGGCGGTTGGCGAGCGAGAGGTTGTCAGCCGCGAGCTCTCCCCTCCCCTTCAGGGGAGGGGCTGGGGGTGGGGCCTGTCCTTCCGGCGAAACGTCGCCTGTGCGGACAGGCCCCACCCCAACCCCTCCCCTGAAGGGGAGGGGCTTGCCTGATGAGAGATTGGTCACACCCACCCCTTCCGCATCCGCAGCAGCAGCACCAGAAAGAACGGCGCGCCCAGCAGGCTGAGCGCGATGCCCAGCCGCAGTTCCCCCCCGGCCAGCGGCAGAATGCGGCACAGGCAATCGGCGACCAGCAACAGCAGTGCTCCCGCGAGGGCGCTGGGCAAAATGATCGAACTTGGCCGCCGGTCGGTGAACGGGCGCACCAGATGCGGCACGACCAGCCCGACGAAGCCGATGATCCCGGCCACTGCCACCCCTGCGCCGACGGTGAGCCCGATCCCGGCAATCATCAGCCACTGGAGCCTGCGCGGATCGACCCCGAGCGAGCGAGCCGCCGTCTCGCCCAGCGTCAGCGCATCGAGGCTGCGACCGGCCAGCCCCAGCGCGGCCAGTCCGGCCAGCGTCAGCGGCGCGGCGATCCAGACATCGCGCCAGCTGCGATCGGCCAGCGCGCCCATCAGCCAGGTGACGATTTCGCTCAGCGCAAAAGGCGTCGGCGACAGGCTGATGGCCAGGCTCATCAGCGCGCCCGCGAGGCTGGCGATCATCATTCCCGCCAGCGTAAACAGCGCAACCCCGCTGTCTCTGCCAGCAATCAGCGCGAGCAGCGCCATCGCTCCCGCCGCGCCGATCAGCGCAAAGAGCGGCAGCGCCCAGACACTTGCTGCGCCCAGCCACAGGCTCAGCACCGCGCCAAGCGCTGCGCCCGGCGCTATGCCGAACAGGCCCGGATCGGCGAGCGGATTGCGCAGATAGCCCTGCATCGCCGCCCCCGCCACGCCAAGACCCGCGCCGACGGCAAGGGCGAGGAAGGCGCGGGGCAGGCGCAGTTCAAACAGGATGATGGCGGCGTTGCGGGCATCGGAGTGGAACGGATCGATCCACACCCGGCCCGCGAGCAGCGACAGCGGCAGTGCGATGGCGAGGCCTAGGATGAGGAGGGGGACTTGCCGCCGCACCTCAGCCAATCGCTCTGCCGCCCGAATGATCGTCCCGCCGCCGCACCACAGCAGTCTGTGATCAAAGCGCTCTCGCCGCGTGCCCTTCAGAGCTGCCAGTGCAGGATGCGCCAGCAGCCGGTCCTCATTGCCGAGCGGGTTGCCCGCCGCCAGAATCACCTGCGGCGGATCGGCGAGCATTTCCTCAAGCGCCAGCACATCGGCCTGTTTCATCCCCCGCGCGGCACTGAGGTTGCGAAAGCCGGTGCGGCGCAGCAGGTCACCGATCAGCGTTGCCGGCCCCGGCACGATCCCGCCCGATTGCCAGACCACGGCTGCGACCGGCGCCGCGCTTGGCGGCGGAGCTGCGCGGGAGAGCGCGGCGTCGATCCGGGCGACCAGCGCGCGGCCCCGCTCAGGGTGACCGGCGATCATCGCGAGGCGCATTACCTGCGTCATGCTTTCGTTGACCGATGAGGCAATCGGCAGTCGCTCCACCGGGATGGCCAGTCGCTGCAAGGCTGCGGCAGTCGCGGGCGGCAGAAACTGGTCGGCGATCACCAGATCGGGCTTGAGTTCGAGAATTTCCTCCACCGTGCCGGAAGTGGCCCGCATCTGCCGCGCACGTGCCAGATCCATCGAGCTGGAGACCGGGTTCTGGCTGTAGCTCGAAATCGCGAGGATCTGCGCCGGATCGGCGACTTCGGCGAGCACCGCGTCGCTGCACGGGTTGAGCGAGACCAGCGTGGGATGCTGGCCGGGCGGAGGATGCGCGGCAGGTGTGGGGGCGCAGGCGGAGAGTAAAAGGGGGAACACTATCAAATAGGATCGCCAACCACTCCTCTCCCCTCGCGGGAGAGGATAGCGCAGCTTGCTCCTGCGTAAGCAGGGGCTAGCGAAGCTTGGAGAGGGGGGTGGCGAGGCGCGCACCTCAGCCCCCTCTCCAACTGCGGCCAGGCGCTGAAGCGCCAAGCCTGCGTATCCTCCCCCGCAAGGGGGGAGGAGCAGACCACGCGATATTTTTCCAGCCGCGCATCAAAACCGCGCCCGCGCCCCGATAGTGGCGCTGCGCCCCAGCGTTCCGTAGCTGGCCGTCGTCTGATAGCGCTCGTCGGTCAGGTTTTCGATCCGGCCAAACAATTCGATCTGCTCGGTCACCGGCAGACTGGCACGCAGCGTCACCAGGGCATAGCCGGGCAGCCGGGTGAAGTTCCCGGCATCGTCGAATGAATGCGACACCACCCGCAGGTCCGCCCCCAGGGTCAAATCATGCAGCGGCGTGGTCCAATCCGCCGACAGGGTCAGCGCATGGCGGGGGCGGCGGGCGAGGTCTTTGCCATTGGCGCGGTTGGTCGCCTTGACGTAGCTATAGGCGGCGTGCGCCGTGAGGCGCTCGGTCAGCTTGGCATCGGCCTCCAGCTCAACACCCTCGGCGCGGGCATTGCGGACATTGTTGTAAGTGCCGAAAGGGCGGCCAGCGCAGATGCCGGTGGAAACACCGAAACAGGAGACGAAATCGATCAGATCGCGGCTGTCGCGGCGGAATGCAGTGAGCGCGATGTGCAACGGGCCATTGCGGTCGCCCTTCTCGACGCCGATGTCATAGGAGCGGCTGTGCTCGGGAACCAGTGCCGCGTTGCCATAATCGGAGAACAGCTGGAACAATGTCGGTGCCTTGAAGCCTTCGCCATAGGAAGCTCGGACGCGCCAGTCATCCACCACGACGAAGCTGCCGTTGGCCCCGAAAGTCCACTGGCTGCCGAAGCGGCTGTGATCGTCAAGGCGGACACCGGCGGCGAGGTTGAGCTTGCCATTGCCACTGGCATAGCCGAGCAGCGCATGGCCGCTCGCCAGCCGTGCCTTCTTCTCGGCATCGAAGCTGGTCGAATAGCGGCTCCATTCGCTGTCTGCGCCGAAGGTCACGTTGAAGCCCGCTGGCAGATCGGCGTGGCCGGACAGGTCGAGCCGCTCGCTGTGGCCCTTGGTGGCAAAATTGGGCGACGTGCTGGCGGGGGTGTCGAAATAGGCGCGGCGGATGTCGGTGATCGCATAACCGCCATCGAGATGCAGCGTGCCTGTGTCATAGGTCAGGGCGGCCCGGCCTGAACCCTCGCGACTGGTCGAATATTCGGGCGTGTCAGTGAAGCTGTAGCTAGGCGGCGGGTAGCCGTCCTGATCGAGCCGGCCGTCAGCATAGCGGCCTGTGAGCGTAGCAGAGAGGCCCTCGGCCAGCGCCACCCTGCCCCGCCCGCCGATGCGCCACTGGCGGAAACCGTCGGCCTCCTTGCCAGAGGCGGCGGAGGAGATACCGTCGGTGCGGACGTAGCCGGTGTTCAGCGTTACGGCATAGCGATCCCCGGTCAGCCCGGCGCTGGCGCTGGCATCGAGGCTGTTGTGCGAGCCATATTCGACCGAGCCTTCCGCGCCGTTCAGCTCGCGGCTGGTCACTGCCAGCACGCCGCCAATGGCCTGACTGCCCCAGACCAGGCTGTTCGATCCGCGCAGCAGTTCGATCTTGCCGATCCCACCCGACAGCAGATTGCCGAGATCATAGCCGCCACCCGGCGAAGCGACATCGGCCATGCGCACGCCATCGACCAGCACCAGCAGCTGCTCCGCATCCGCCCCGCGCACGCGCAGGCCGGTGAAATTGCCGAGGCCGCCGTTGCGGTTGAAAGTCACGCCGGGGAGGCGTTCGAGGACGCGGGTTAGGTCTGAGCCCTGGATTGCGGACAGTTCCCGCTGGTCGATCACCGAAATCGATTGGCCGCTCTTGTCGAGGCGCTGCTCCTCACCGGTCGCGACAACGACAATGGTATTGTCTCTAACCCCGCTCAGGAACTTGGCTTCACGCGTGGCGTCGTCGTCGGCAAGTGCCGGCGTGGCGATCACAAATGTGGAAACGATTGCAGCAAGATACTTCATGTCAAACCTCCCGTCATGAACAAAACGCCGTTCATGGCGAGAGGCCGTGCGGAATTGCACGAGCCACGCTGCATCCGGTACACTCCGCCCGGCTGCGGAACGACCGTCATCGGCAGGTCTCCTGGCTCCCGGATCATCGCTTTGCGTCTACCTTCCCAGCCCGCCGTCCGAAGACCTTGGGCCAGTGGCATGAGCGACGCATCGCTCCCCGGTCACAGTTGCGGAGGCAGCGCGGGAATTGAACCCGCTTCCCTCTTGGGTCCATTTACATGGACAACCGATGACGTGGGTGCGCCCCTAGCCCAGCCCGTCGCAGACGGCAAGCGGGCCATTTTTTAACCGCTTTACCCTATCGCGCGGGGCTGTGCCGCTTCGGCACGGCGCGAAATCTTCCGGTGCAACGGCACCACTGCGGGGATACGCGCTTTGCGCGTGGCAACGAGAGCGAGCAAGTGAAGCCCATAAGTCCCCAGATAGGTTCCCAGACTCTGGCCGAACAGCCGAGCACTTTTGCCGCGTGGCAACAGCGCAAGGCTGCACGGCGGACATGGCACCGCATCTCGCGCCTGGGCATGGCGCCAGGCGGGCGGCGGGCGCTGGCGGCATTGCTGGTGATCGCGGTCCCCGCGCTTGCCGCGCCGCAAATCATGCCGACCTTCGAAATCGGCGACGCCGGCAAGGCGGTGGTCACGATCGAGCCGATGCCGTTTGAAAAGTCTGGCGACAGCTTCCCCGGTTCGGCCTTCTATTACCTCGCCTCTGACGAGCAAGCCACGACCTGGGCGCCGGGCCTGGGCGAGGGCATTCATTCCGATGCGGAAAGCCCACCGGGACAGTTCGGCACGCTGGTCGGCCCCGCCGCACGGGCGCTGCGCATCGATAACAGCGGTCCAAATGCCCCTTGGGACCGCAGCCGCGCCGAGCAGTGTCTCACTGCCGCGATCTATTACGAAGCCGCGAGCGAGCCCGACGACGGCCAGCGCGCAGTGGCGCAGGTGGTGCTCAACCGGGTCGCCCATTCGAGCTATCCCGACACCGTGTGCGGTGTCGTCTATCAGGGTTCCGAGCGCTCGACCGGTTGCCAGTTTTCCTTCACCTGCGATGGCTCGCTGGCCCGGGTGCCCAACCGCCTGTTCTGGGAGCGCGCCCGCAATGTCGCGCTGTCGGCGCTGGCCGGCTATGTTTATACGCCGGTCGGACTTGCCACCCATTATCACACCTTTGCGGTGCATCCCTATTGGAGCGACAGACTGATCAACGTCGCCAATATCGGCGCGCACCGCTTCTTCCGCTTCCCGGGCCGCGCCGGGGAGTCCGGGGCTTTCCATTTTGCTTATATGGGCGGCGAACCGATGGCCGCACCGCATCAGCGCAGCGCCGTTCCCGATGCTGCTGCCGAGCTGGCGCTCGATCCTCTCGCGCTGGAACGCGCCTATGAGGCCGGGTTTAAGTCGGCCCCATCTTCAGCGACATCCTCTTCTATGATTTCCGCGAACCTGGCACCAGGCGGCGTCACTCCTGCTACCGGCGGCTTTGCGCCAAGCCGCCCGGCCCCGCCGCCAGCCTATGCGCCCGAGCTCCAGCAGCGCGGCGGCGAGGCACTCTACCGTGCCGAAAAATTGCCCGAGCGCTCGACGGTCCTGCCCGAATACGCAAACAGCGGCCGCTGGATCGCGCGCCCCGGGACCTGAGTTTCCTGCCAAAATGCACAGGCCAAAGCGTGCGGCCCCGGATTCCCCGGCGCGGCCAGCCGCCTATGCCTAACCGTTTGGAAACCATAGGCCAACACAAAGGCTTAGCTGCTTATCACCTAAGGCCGGGGTGTTGTTATTCCTGCCGGAGCCTATCACGCGATGCCTGTCCATTTTACTGCTGCCTGCTCCAACCATTTTTCCGCTCGTGCCCGGTTGCGCCCTGCGCGGATGCCGCTCGATGCAGCCAATGACAATGCCAGCGGGATTGGGGCCAACGGGATTGGGGCCAGCGGGATGGGCAGCGGCGGAATCGGCGGGGAGCGGTTGCTCAAAGCAGCGCTGCGCCATTTCGCGGAGCACGGGCTTTCCGCTGCCGAACGCGCCCGGGACAATGCCGAAGCTGCCTTTTTTGCCGGAGAGAGCGACCAGTATCGCTGGTGGATGGCAATCTGCACCACGCTCGATCGCCGCATGCCCGCAGCGGTAGCCTTTCGTCGCGGTGCCTAGAGCGGGTTCTGATCCGATAGCATCGGATCGACCGCTCTAGGTTCTTGATTTACCGCATTTTCCGAGTCGTCAGGTGATTCCACCTGACTGGAAAATGCTCTAACCCGACGCATACTTACAAGCTGGCGTCTTCGTCCAGAACCGTGGTCACCTCCTGGGCATTCCGCGCGCCTCGATCCGGCGGGAAGAAGATGCCCGGAGTAGCTTGCCCTTCGGCAAGACCGGGAAGATGATCGTCAAACGGTTGAACGGATGCACCAGCCTGGCGAAACTTGACGGTTTCGACAGGAATCGCCGTCACCTCACCGCTGAAATCAACCCAGACATGCTCGTCATAATCGTAAAGCCTGCAACGCCGGAGCACGTCACGCATGTTGCCGATGGTGTACTGCATGGTGATAATCGGCGGCTGACTGATCCCGGCCAACGCCGCCTGCGCCTTCTTCAGGTGATAGTGTGGAATCATCGCGGAGATATGATGGACCGGATGCTCCAGAACATAGTGCGTCATATGGTTCATCCAGCCCGGAATGCGCACCTGGACAGACAGTGCTTCCGGGGGCGAGGCAACGCTGGCGGCATCCCGGTACCAGCGGAGCCGAGGATTGGTGTGCTGGAGAAAAGCGGTCATCGAATAGACCATGAACCAGATCATGTAGGGCATGACGAAACCAAGCAAGACGGCCGCAACCACGCTTTCGTGCCGGGCCGACGACACCAGCACCAACACACTCAGCAGCGCCGCCGCATAGCCCGCTTCGAGCGCAGTGTAGCGCCAGGCCGAGGCATGGAAGCGCTTCGGCAGCCAGGAGCCGGGATAAAAATGCACGCTCGGCCAGCGCTCCAGGAGGTAGTAAAGCAAGATGCCGAGGCCTGATTCCGAGTGATAAGCGCGATAGAGCGCCCGCCGAAACCGCGACATCCCCCGATATTCAGCCAAAGTGAGAGGGGACAGAAAATTGTTATTTTTCACATTGGTACGTGCGTGATGCAGCACATGGTGATCGTAAACCCAAAGCCGGTAATTGAACAGAATCATCGTAAAGGAAAAGATGGATATCAGTTCGTTGCCCAGTCTTGACTTCACGACCGCGCGATGCGCCGCCTCATGCGACAACGAACCCAGACCGACCAGGCCGAAACCGACAAGGAGGCCCCCGACGACCTTGCCGCCCATACCGTGAGACATCACAACGCCGGCGATACCGAGCGCATAGAGCGCGATATCGATCGCGAACGACAGATAGCCCTGGATGGAACTGGCCCGCGCAAAAGGCGCAATTCGCTGGTGCACTTCAGCGCGCGACGGCGCTGTCGTCCGCTCCGCGCGGGGAAGCGACTCCAATCGCGGTGCAAGCTGCAGTTGCGTCATTTGGCCTCACACAGGGAAAATAGTCTTGAAAAATCAATGTGCATCCCGGAATTTTAACGGAATCTCAACCTTAGCGCAAGCATGGTGAGAGGCAAACACCAGATTCGAGGTTCTTCGCCATACCTGCAGCACATGCGGGCAAGACACCACGGTCGTTCCGCGAAGTGCAACAGATTGCCACGACATTAACCAAAAAGTGAAGATGGGCCGCTAAACCGCTAGATAAAGAAGGAGCCGATAGATCATCCGCTTTCGCCACGCACTACAGAGATTATTTCCAACCAGCGCGGCAGATGAACGTGTCCGCGAGATTCTGGTCGATAAACTGTATGCTCAGCCCAGCGGCGTGATGATAGCGGCACTGGGCGGCATTCTCTCCGCCTGGGGGGCAGCGTTGCCGGGGCACCAATTTGTGTTAACCGCCTCTGCTGAAGTCCTGAGCGCGATCGCGCTCTTGCGCGTGGTTATGGCGTATTTGCTGCCCCGGCTGAAGAACATCGACACAAGGGCTCTGGAACTCCTCTATGAGCTGGGTGCGTTCAGCTATGCGACAATGTGCGGGATCATCGCCGCGGAAACCTTGTTGTTTGCAGTGCCGTCGAGCGTGCAGACGCTCGCAGTCGGCAATGCCATCGCTTATGGCGTGGCGATGGCCTCGCGCAACGCCGGACGTCCGCCCATTGCCATTGGCCAGATGTTCCTGGCAATCACGCCGGTGATCATCGCCTGTGCGGTTACTCCCGAGCCGTCGTTCCGCATTCTGGCGCTTACGCTCGCGCTGCTGCTGCCGGCAATGGCCTCGATCACGCTCTCCCTATTCCGCGTTCTGCGCGATTCCATCGCTGCGGCGGAAACCAGCGCCAGGCTGGCCGAGCGCATGCAAGTGCTCGCCCGCAGCGATGTGGTCACCGGGCTGCTCAACCGCGCCGGTCTCAACCACTACCTTGTCGAACATCTCGCTGGGCTCGAGCCGGGCAAGAAGCTGGCGCTGTTCTGGATGGACCTCGACAAATTCAAGGAAGTCAACGACACCCTGGGCCATCAGCTGGGTGACAAGCTGCTGGCAGAAGTCGCCAACCGGCTGAAGGCGGTCACTCCCGACGACGCGACCGTTGCCCGTTTCGGCGGCGACGAATTCATTGTCGCCTGCGAGGCGCTCGACCGGCGCGCGGTCGAACAGCTGGCGATGAAGATGATGGATGAAATCACCCGGCCGATGCGGATCGATGGCAACCGGCTGGAAATCGCCAGCTCGATGGGCATCGCCATCCTGCCCGATGACAGCGAGGATATCGACACGCTGCTGCAGGGCGCGGATCTGGCGCTGTATCATTCCAAGGTCAACGGGCGAAAGCAGGTCAACTTCTTCAATCCGGCGATGACCCGAGATCTGGTGCGCCGCCGCGAAATCGAATCCGAACTGCGCCTGGCGCTGCAACGCGATGAGCTGTCGATCTTCTTCCAGCCGATCATCGATCTGGAAACCGGCCGCATCCGCGCTTTCGAAGCGCTGGTGCGCTGGTTCCATCCGGAAAAGGGCGAACTGCGCCCCGACGAATTCATCCCCGTCGCCGAAGAAACCGGCGCGATCATCACCCTGGGCAACTGGATCACCAGCCAGGCAGCCAAGGCAGCGGCGACCTGGCCGGATGACATCACCATCGCGGTCAATCTCTCGCCAGTGCAGATCAAGGCACCTGGCGCAGCCCTGGGCATCCTCAATGCGCTGCGCGAGGCACGGCTTGATCCCAAGCGGCTCGAGCTCGAAATCACCGAAACGGTGCTGCTCGATCTCAGCGAGAACACCG
>JAHFPT010000318.1 GCA_023266625.1 Novosphingobium sp.
ACCAGCGGGGCCTGTGTGCGCGCACTCAAGCGGGCGGGCGCGCAGCGGGTGGCGATTGCCTGTTTCGCACGGGTGCTGAATGAGGCGCTGCCTGGGTGAACTGCGCGTGGCGCCGCGCACACGAAAACGCCCGGGGGTGAGCCCGGGCGTCCTCGTGACGAAACTGAAAGACGTTGCTTGCGCAATTCGGCGACGCCCCCTGACGCACGCCTCGTCCGATCCCTCATGTCTCGGCTGGCCCGGTCTGTGCGGGCTCTGGCCTGTCCCCTGAACCCTGGCGCTGTTGCAAAGCACCTGACTTCGGTGAGCCGCCCTTGCGGGCAGCGCCACCTGTTCTCTCGAAATGATGACAAAGAAAAGCGCGATTGCCGCGAGCGATGGATTTTGCTTGGCACATGTGGTTATCATGCAACAACCTGTCGCCCTTCCGGCACGTTTCAAGGGGATTCTCGCGCATGACCAGCCCGGCGGCAGACGATACCGAACTGGGCCGCGAACAGGGCGGTGCGTTTATGCCGCGTTTCGACGCGCAAGGACTGCTCACTGCGATTGCGGTCGATGTTGTGACAAATGCGATATTGATGGTCGCCTATATGGACGGCGAAGCGCTGGCCAAGACCCGCGCGAGCGGCCTTGCCCATTTCCATTCGCGCTCGCGCGGGAAATTGTGGCTGAAGGGCGAGACTTCGGGGCATTTCCTGCGGGTCGAGGAGATTCGCGTCGATTGCGATCAGGATGCGCTGCTATTGCTGGTTCGTCCCGAGGGACCCGCCTGCCACACCGGTGCCACCAGCTGTTTCTACCGCACGCTCACCGGCGATTCGCTGGTGCGCAACGATATTTGATTCGATCAGGCCAAGGACTTCCCGATGCCCAGTTACAAGGCGCCCGTCCGCGATACATTGTTTGTCATCAACGAGCTGCTTCGCCTCGAAAGCTACGGCAATCTGCCCGGCTTCGAGAGCGCCAGCGCCGATATCGTCAGCGCCGTGATCGAGGAAGGCGGAAAGTTCGCCGCCGAAGTGGTCGCGCCGCTTAATGCATCGGGCGATGCCGAGGGCTGCAAGCGCAATGCCGATGGTTCAGTAACGACGCCCGCAGGTTTCAGGCAGGCATTTGACCAGTTCCGCGAGGCTGGTTGGGGCACGATTTCCGCGCCCGAAGAATTCGGCGGCCAGGGCATGCCACATGTGCTCGGATTCGCGCTCAAGGAGTTCCTCTCGTCCGCCAACCAGTCCTTCGCCATGTACCCCGGCCTCACCAACGGCGCGATTGAGGCGATCCTTGCCAAAGCCTCGGACGACCTCCAGCAGATCTATGTGCCCAAGATGGTCTCGGGCGAATGGACCGGGACGATGAACCTGACCGAGCCGCAGTGCGGCACCGATCTGGGCTTGATTCGCACCCGCGCCGTGCCGCAAATGGACGGTTCCTATGCTATCACCGGCACCAAGATCTTCATTTCGGCCGGCGAGCACGATCTGGCCGAAAATATCATCCACCTGGTGCTGGCGAAGACTCCCGATTCGCCCGATTCGTCGAAGGGCATTTCGCTGTTCATCGTGCCGAAACTGCTGGTGAATGCCGATGGCAAACCGGGGACGCGCAATGCCGTCTCCTGCGGCTCGATCGAACGCAAGATGGGCATCCATGGCAACGCCACCTGCGTGATGAACTACGACGGGGCGACCGGTTTCATGGTCGGCGAGGAGAACAAGGGGTTGGCCGCGATGTTCATCATGATGAACGCCGCGCGGCTGGGGGTTGGCATTCAGGGACTGGCGCAGGCCGAAGCGGCCTATCAGAACGGCGTCGCCTATGCCGCCGAGCGCCGTCAGGGCCGGGCACTGACCGGTCCCGCCGAGCCGGGCGAAAAGGCCGATCCGCTGTTCGTTCATCCCGATGTCCGCCGCATGCTGATGGACGCCAAGGCCTTCACCGAGGGCATGCGTGCGTTGGCGCTGTGGGGCGGCTTGCAGGTCGAGCTCAGCCACAAGGCTGCCAGCGATGAGGAGCGCCAGTTGGCCGACGATCTCATCTCGCTGCTGACCCCGGTGATCAAGGGCTATGGCACCGATAAGGGTTTCGATACTGCGGTGAACATGCAGCAAATCTGGGGCGGTCACGGCTATATCGTCGACAACGGCATGGAGCAGTTCGTCCGCGATGCGCGGATTGCGATGATTTACGAAGGCGCCAACGGGGTGCAGGCGATGGATCTGGTCGGGCGCAAGCTGGGCGCGAACATGGGCCGTGCGGTGCAGGCGTTGTTTGCACTGGTCGATGGCGAATGTGCTGCGGCCAAGGGCGACGCGCAGCTCGCTCCGATCGCCGAACGGGTCGAAAAGGCCAATGGCGAGCTCAAGGCGGCGACGATGTGGTTCATGCAGAACGGCATGAGTAACCCCAACAATGCCGGGGCGGGCGCGCATCCCTATATGCATATCATGGGCATCGTCGCACTGGGGCTGATGTGGCTGCGCATGGCGACAGTCGCGGGCGAAGCGCTGGCGGGCGGTGCGTCTGACAAGGCCTTCTATGAGGCGAAGCTGATGACGGCGCGCTATTTTGCCGAATGCTTTACCCCCGATGCCGGGGCGCTGCGGCGCAAGATCGAGGCGGGCAGCGAGTCGATGATGGCGCTGCCCATCGAAGCCTTCGCCACGACCTGAATTCTCGGCTAGTGGTCCGATTCTGACATTTGCATCCGCTATCGGCTAGGTCAGCAGCAAATGTCAGAATCAAGAGGACCACTAGCAACTATATGACTCTAGTGGATTTCAACACTTTGACATTCGCAAACTGAGATTGCGGCTAACGGGATGCGAATGTCAAAATCAATCCACTAGGCTCGGCCCGATAATGAGGAGGGGAATTGCATGTTTGTGAAGTTCACGAGTTCGGACCGGGTCGAAACCGCAGTCAATGCCGCGCAGGTCACATTCATCTCCTCGGTCACCGACGGCACCCGCATCCGCTTTGGCGAAGGCCGCAGTGTCACGGTGGTCGAGCCGATGGACGAGGTGATCGAGCGGTTGAACAAGACCCTGTATGTGCCGCAGGAATGATGTTCGGGCCATTTCCACAGGCCCTAGGGCGGCACAATCCGGAATACCGGGTGACTTGCCGCCACCTGCTCGCAATCGGCGAGGCTTGCGTCGGCCCGCAGTCCGATATGCGGTCGTGCGCCGGGGGCTACGCGCAGATAGGCTTGGATGATCGGCGCGCGCTGGGCGACTGGCACTTCCTCAAGCCTGACCCGCCGGCGACGGTAGCGGAACAGCACAACCTCCGGGTGAGCGCGGACATTGCGAACCCAGGCACATTCGCCGAGCATCGAAACGAGAAAACTCTCGCCACACCAGTGGGCAACGACCACCGCCAGCGCATGGACTTTGCCGCTTTTGCGCCCCACCGTCTCAAGTCGTATCATGCCGTACGACGGCAGTCCCAGAGCGGACCAACCTGCCCAGAATGAGGAAAATGCCTTGCCCAGGACAGTGGCGTGATCGCCTTCATAGAAAAGTCTGAGCGGAAGCAGTCCGAACACCCTTGCTTCACGCATCGCTAGCCGTCCCGACGTGCATCGAACACTTCTCCGAACAGCTCCAGCATCGCCGCCCAGCTCTGGCGGTCGGCGCTGGCGTTGTATGTGATCGGGCCGCCTGTGGGTGGTGGGTTCGGGTTGGTAAATCCGTGCTCGACGCCGCTGTATGCATGGAAGTGCCAATTGGCACCCACGGCGTCCATTTCGTTCCAGAAGGCCAGTACCTGTTCGCGCGGGACCAGCCTGTCGGCATCGCCGTGGCAAATCAGCAGGCGCGGGATAATCGGTGCCGAGGCCGGGCGCGCAGTATCCAGCAGGCCGTGAAAGCCGACCACTGCGCGCAGGTTTGCCCCGTCGCGCGCCAGTTCCAGCACAGCTTGCCCTCCCATGCAGAAACCGATGCCCATTGCGGGCAGTCCGGCAGCACCGTCCAGAGAAGCCATGGTTGTCAGGGCTGCACGCAATCGCCTTCTGTAGCCATCGACATCGGCACGGAGCGCCTTTGCAAGTTCTCCGGCGTGCGTAAAATCGCGGACTGCCTCACCGTAAAAGTCGGCGACGAATGCCAGATAGCCAGCATTGCTCAGCGCATCGGTCTTGGCCATTACCGCCGGGGTTATATTCATGATCGTAGGGAAAACCACCACCGCTGCTCGAGATGTGCCGACAGGGCGGGCGAGCCACCCGGTCAGCGCGATGTCGCCGTCGCGGTAGAGGATGGGTTCGAGCATCGGACTATTGACCCTTGTTCGACCGTCGGCGCGCGGGCTTCGACAGGCTCAGCCTGAGCGGGGTTTTTGTCTGGGGCGAATGCCAAGGTCCGCTCAGGCTGAGCCTGTCGAAGCCCGCGCGCCAGCCCCGCCTCATTCCG
>JAHFPT010000020.1 GCA_023266625.1 Novosphingobium sp.
GCTACAGCAACGAGCTACGCTCGATCTACACCTTGCGGGGCGGCATCTTTTTGGGCGAGGGTTCGCGGCGTTTCACCGATGTCTCGCCGCGGTTTTCGCTGACTTACGAGATGAGCCCGCGCGCGCGCATCTACGCCAGCTATTCCAAGGGCTTCAAGAGCGGTGTCTATAACACGTCCTCGACGACCCTGCCGCTCACGCCAGTCAATCCCGAGAAACTCAACGCTTACGAAATTGGCCTCAAGACCGAACCCAGCGGCCAGTTGCGGTTCAACCTCTCGGGCTTCTACTACGACTATCGCGATCTTCAGGTCAGCGCGCGCAATGTCGTGACCAACCTGACCGTGTTGCAAAATGCGGGCAAGGCGGAGAGCTATGGTTTCGAAGCTCAGCTCGACGCTGCCGTGACGCATGAATTGAACCTCTCGGCCTCGCTCGCCTATACCCATGCGCGCTTCACCGAATTCCCGGGGGCGCAAGTGCTCAACCCGATCTCTGCCGTGGTGTCAGGCAGGACCGTGCAGGTCGGCAATGCGAGCAGTTTCATCGATGCTTCGGGTAAGGCGCTGCCGAAAGCACCTGACTGGACCTTCAACCTGCGCGGCGACTATACCATTCCTTTGGGCGCGAGTTCGCTGCGCTTCGCCGCCAATCTCTATCATTCGAGCAGGTTTTTCTCGGAGTTTGCCAACCGGATATTCACCGACGCCTATACCAGCATCGGCGCGCGCGTGACCTGGACCGCGCCGGGCGATCATTTTTCTGTCACTGGCTTTGTCGACAATCTAACAGACGAGCGTCATGCGCTTACTGTCTCAAACTCCGCGACGTCTGACTTCACAGTCGATTCGCGTCCGCGAACCTTCGGGATCAAACTGCAATACACCCATTGAAAACCGGGGCTGGCGCCGGGGTGGTCTGGCACCGGCCCCTGCGATTGGCACAGCGCGGCAAGCAGAAACGACATGACGGCTGAAACTGACGAACAATGCACATCCGGCGTCGCCCCGGAGGCGATCCAGCAGGGTGCGCTGTCGGGTCTGCGCGTGCTCGATCTGGGGCGCGTTCTTGCCGCGCCCTGGGCAGGCCAGATTCTGGGCGATCTCGGCGCGGATGTCATCAAGATCGAAAGGCCGGGCTGCGGCGACGATGCGCGATCGATGGGCATTCTTCCCGAGCTGCCGGGCGGCGGCGAGGCCCCGGCCTCGATGTTCTTCGTCGCCAACCGCAACAAGCGCTCGATCGCGATCGACATGGCGCGCACCGAAGGAGCCGAACTGGTTCGCCGCATGGCTGCGACGAGCGACGTGTTGATCGAGAACTTCCTGCCCGGAAAGCTCGCCCGGTTCGGTCTCGACTACGACAGCCTGCGCGCGGTCAATCCGCGGCTGATCTATTGTTCGATCACCGGTTTTGGCCAGGACGGCCCATACCGCGACCGTCCTGGCTATGACGGCCTGTTCCAGGCATTGGGCGGCCTGATGAGCGTGACCGGCAACGAGGATGGCACACCAGGGGCGGGGCCGGTCAAGCCTGGCCCCAGCCTGGTCGATGTGGCGACCGGCTATGTCGCGGTGATCGGAATTCTCGCCGCGCTCGAACACCGCCACCGCTCGGGCGTGGGCCAGCATGTCGATGCGACCCTGCTCGATACCGTCATTTCGCTCCAGTCATCGCTCGCCCAGTCCTACCTCGTCTCGGGCAAGGTGCCGCAACGCACGGGAAGCGCGGGCAATGGCGGGCATCCGGCAGGCATGTTCCACTGCGCCGACGGGCCCATCTATATCTCGGCAGGCACCAATGCGCACTATGCCGCCCTGTGCCGGGTGATCGGCATGCCCGAGCTTGCAGAAGATCCGCGTTTCGTCAACAACCAGCTGCGCTTTGCCAACCGCCACGCCTGGAACGCGCTGGCAGCGGACACCTTGACGGGCTGGAAGCGCGAAGAACTGATCGATGCGCTCACGGCGGTGGGCGTGCCATGCGGTCCGGTGTCCGACTATCCCGAGGTTTTTGCCCACCCCCAGGTCATCTCACGCGGGATTGTTATCCCGGTCGACAATCCCTGCGACCCGGGAAGCTCGCTGCCCACGCTCGCCAGCCCGGTGCGCCTGTCGGAGACGCCGGTCTCCTATCGCAGGCGCCCGCCGCGCCTCAATGAAAATGCCGAAGAGATTCTCGGCGCCTGTTTCGGTCTCGGCCCGGACGAGATCGAGCGCTATCGCCGCAGCGGCGCGCTGGGCTGAGGGGCGCATGGCAAGCCAATCCATCCGCATCGAACGGCTCGGCCGGATCACCCGCATCACGATCGACCGGCCCGGATCGGCCAACGCGCTCGATGCTGCCACCCAGTTCGAGCTTTCCGCCGCCTTCGACGCTTTCGCCGCCGATCCGGAGCAATGGGTTGCCATTCTGACCGCAACAGGATCGAGCGCCTTCTGCGGGGGAGGCGATCTCAAGGCGCTCGCCCGCGACGGTCTGACCGAAAGGCCAGCAGCGGGCTTCGGCGGCCTGACCGGGCGCTTCGATCTCGAAAAGCCGGTGATCGCGGCAGTCAACGGGGCGGCCTTCGGCGGCGGGTTCGAGCTTGCGCTGGCCTGCGACCTGATCGTCGCGGATGAAAACGCGCGCTTCTCGCTCCCCGAGCCGCGCCGCGGCATGGTTGCGCTGGGCGGCGGCATTCTGCGCCTTGCCCGCGCCGTGGGCGAGAAGCGGGCGATGGATATCGCGCTCACCGCTCGCGAGGTGACTGCGGCTGAGGCCCTGGCGCTGGGCTTTGTCGCCCAGGTAGTCCCCGCCGCAGCCCTCGCCGAGACCGCGATGACGCGCGCCGGCGAGATCGCCGCACTCGCCCCGCTGGCGGTTCGCGCAACTCGGGAATTAGTGTTGCGCGCGCTCGAGCAGCCCACGCTCGCCGAGGCGATGAAGGCGCAGGGCCGTCACGCCTCAGTCAAAAGTCTCATCGCCTCGCAGGACTTCGTCGAAGGCCCCCGGGCCTTTGCCGAAAAGCGCAAGCCGGTCTGGCGCGGTGGCTAGCGGCTCCCGGAGCAATTCATGCCGGACGACCCACAAGCTTGACAAGCGGCAATCGCGCCAGTCAACTGGCTCCAGAGTTTTCCAGAAGGTAGGGCCGATGAACCTGGATCTCACGCGCGTCCTTCGTTTCGTGGCGGTGGCCGAGAATCTCTCGATCACCAAGTCGGCAGTGCTTCTCGAACTCGACCAGTCCTGGCTCTCACGCCAGATCATGCAGCTTGAGGACCAGATCGGCTTCACCCTCTTCGACCGCAGTCGCACCGGAATCATGCTGACCCCTGAGGGGCGCGAATTCTATGAGGCCGCCCGCGCGATCACCGAGGCTTCGGTGCACATCCATCGGTGCGCCGAGGAGATCGCCCAGCGCCGCCGCCACGTGGTGCGGGTGGGGGTCAGCTACTCGAGTTTCGCGGCCCCCTCGCGCCGTAGGCTGCTCTCGCGTTACGGCGAACTTCGCCCCTCCACCGAGCTCGAGTGCGAAGCCTGCCCCTTCACTCCAGAGGTGATCGACCGCGTGCTCGACGGGACTTTCGACTTCGGGATTTGCTTCGGCCCGGTCGAGCCCGCCGATGTCGATATCTGCGTGCTCCAGGATATCGAGATGACGCTTGCCATACCGGCCGAATCGCCCCTCGCAAGCCTGAGCGCGATTGCGCTTGCCGATCTCAAGGGCTGCAAGGTCGTGGTCGGCCTGAAGAACATCAAGGCCCATCTCCACAACCATACCTTCGGCTGGATCGAGGAAGTCGGTGCAGAGTTGCGCCACGTACCCGAGGGGCGCCGCTTTGTTTTCGACGTGGCCGAGCGCGAGCGCGCGATCTTCGTGTGCTTTACAGACATCGACAAGATCCCGGCGAGCTTCGTGCGCCTGCCGATCGCCGGTCCGCGCCCTTATCTCAATCTCAGCCTGATCCGCTACCGCCGCGTCCTTTCGAATGCCGCGGAGCGATTCTGGCGGCTCGCCCACGAAATCGGTGCGGAGGAAACTGTCGCCCGCAACAAAGACGAGGCCCGACCTATTGAACTGCGCATGTGATCGAACGGCTAGCCTCGCCCGTTACGACCACCGTTGCCAGCCATGATCGACAACCGCTCACCGTAGCTCAGATGACTGTAGCACTCCCCCATCGCGCCCTTCCTGTTTGCCGAGCGGATCACCCTGGGCGGGGGATTGATCGGCGCACTGCAATGGCACTTCGCGGCAATGTGGGTGCTGGCGGCCAATTGAACCGCCCCGGGATTGTCGGAGGCCCCAACTCCTGAGAGGAAGGGCCTACTATGAGCAAGACAACCAACAAGTTCGCACCGGAGGTTCGCCATCGGGCGGTCCGCATGGTGCTGGA
>JAHFPT010000319.1 GCA_023266625.1 Novosphingobium sp.
GATCTTGAACAGATATTCGAGGAACAGCGAGTGTGAGGGCTTCTTGCAGTTCCACACACCGGGTGCCTCGGCCTGGAGCACCTGGAGGAATTTCTTATGGTATTGGTATGAGCTGGTCATGTCGCAATTGAAGATGAACTCGCGGTATTTGGGCAATATGCCCTTGCTCTCGATCATCAGCGTCTTGAAGTCATGCGCCATGAAGAACACGCATTCGTTCGGATAAATCGCCGAGCCGCGATAGAATTTCCCCATCTCCGGGTTGGCCGCCATCATCGCTTTTTCCTGCGCCAGCCGGGCCTGCGCGCGCGGGTCGGAGATCAGCGTGGCCGTGGTGGCGGGCGGGACCGGATCGTCGATTTCCCAGGTTAGCGGCGAGCGGCGATTGGGGTCGGCGGCCAGCAGGTTCGACATCAGCGTTGTGCCGGTGCGGGCCATACCCATGACGAAAACCGGGCGTTCGATCTTGCGCTCGAGCAGTTCGGGCCGCTGGCGCAGGTAATCGGCGACCTTGAGGCGATTCGACAGATAATGCAGGCAGTCCGCCCGGGCGCGCTCGATCCCGGCATCGACATAAAGCCCCTTGGCGATGCCATCGTTGAAATCCTCGATGAAGACGTCGAGGCCTTCCCGGTAAGTCTCCGCATCGAAAGCGTCGATGCCGGTGTCCTTGTGGGCTTGCTCGATGATTGCATCGGCGACGAGTGGCTGGGCCATATACAAAAACTCTCCCATCTCATTTTTGGCAATCATGCCGCTTGCACGCCTCATCGTCAAAGCGATAAGGATTGGCATGGCAGTGCCGCGTTGGTCCGGCATTAGCAAAAGATCAGCAAAGGGAAAGAGATGGCTCAAGGCCTGTTCGACTGCACTGGCAAGGTCACGATGGTCACCGGCGGCAACGGTGGGATCGGCCTCGGCTTCGCCATGGGCTGCGCCAAAATGGGCGGCGATATCGCCATCTGGGCGCGCAACGCGGAAAAGAACGCTGCGGCCAAGGCGCAGTTGCTCGAAGCCGGGGCAGGGCGGGTGGAAGCCTATGTCGTCGATGTTTCTTCCGAGGAACAGATCATTGCCGGATACGATCGGCTGATGAAGGATTTTGGCAGGATCGACTGCGTCTTCGCCAACTCCGGTGCGTCGCCGCGCTATGACTCGGTGTTCGATATCTCGACTGAATATTGGCACGAATTCCAGAGCGTCGCGTTGCACGGCGCGTTTTACACCTTGCGTGAAGGCGCGCGCCACATGGTCAAGCGGGCCGAAGGCGGCGAACTGGGTGGCTCACTGGTCGCTTGCGGCAGCCTGTCGCTGTTTCAGGGGTTGGCGGGCAAGATGGAATATGCCGCTTCCAAGTCGGCCATCGCCGCGACCATCCGCTGCCTTGCGGCAGAACTCGGCAAGTTCAAAATCCGCGCCAATGTTGTCGCGCCTGGGTTGATCCTGACCCCGATGATGGGTGATAATCCTGCCGTCGAACAGGGCTTGCTGGGCATTTACGGTCCGCAAACGCCGCTGGGTCGCCTCGGTTATCCCGAAGACTTCGAGGGCATCGGCGCCTATCTGTGCAGCGACGCCTCATCGTTCATGACCGGCGAAACGGTCATCATCGACGGCGGCTACATGATCCGCCCGTAAGGCGAGACATTCCTGGGAGAGTGACAATGAAGGTTCTCAACATTCACGAAGTCGGCGATGTCCGGCTCGACGATTATGTGCTGCCCGAGGCCGGGCCCAAGGATGTCGTCGTCAAGATGAAGGCTGTCGGTATCTGCGGCAGCGACCTCTCCTACATCAAATGGGGCGGCATCATGCGCAAGCCGGGTGGAGTGACGCCAATCGGCCATGAGGGTGCGGGCGAGGTGCTTCGCGTCGGCAGCGAGGTCGACGGCATCTCAGTCGGCGATCCGGTGATCATCAACCCGATGAACACGCCCAGCAATGTCGGCAGCGGCGGGCCGGAGGGTGCCTTTGTCCACGAGCTGCTGGTGCGCGACGCCCGACTGGGGGACAGCATTTTGCCGATCCCCGAAGGCATCTCCTATGAGGTTGCCGCCATGTGCGAGCCGCTCGCGGTCGCCATGCACGGCGTCAATCGCATGGAGGTGAAGGTGGGCGACAAGGTCGTTGTCTTCGGCTGCGGTCCGATTGGTCTCGGCATGATTCTCTGGCTGGTCGATCGCGGCGTTACCGACGTCATCGCGCTCGATCTGGCGCAGGAACGGCTCGACCGTGCGCTGGCGCTCGGTGCGCGCGCAGTGTTCAACCCGCGCGAGGTCGATATCAAGGAAGAGATCGGCAAACTGCACGGCACCGAGATGTGCATGCACAAGCCCGCGGTTGGAACCGACGCCTACATAGATGCGGCCGGCGGGCCGACTGTCATCAGCGACGTAGTCAATATGGCGAAGTTCCATTCTCGCCTGGTCGTCACTGCGGCCTACATGAAGCCGGTGGAAGTGCCGTTCAGCACCATGCTGACCAGCGAGATGACCGTTACCACAGCGGTCGGCTACCCGACCGAGATGCCCGATGTGATCGCGGCCATGCCGCGCCTAAAGGACAAGATCGCCTCGCTGATCAGTCACCGAGTGACGTTCGATGACGTCATTGCGGGGCTGGCAATTGCCGCTAAGCCGGATTCCGCGAAAGTCATGGTCCATTTCGGGGGAGCCGACACATGAGCGAGGTCAAGGAAAAGGCCCAGGAACCGGCAACGCCGCTCGCCAATCTGGTCCGCGCCGGGGACGCGCAGACCGCGGCGGAGGCGATCACGCCGTTCATCTTCATGGCGCATGATGTGTCGAACGCCTATCTGGTCACCACCTCCGATGGCGATGTCATGGTCAACACCGGCTTGATGGACAATGCGACACGCAATGTCGCATTGCTGACTCCGCACCGCACCGGGCTGCTGCGCCATATCATCCTCACGCAAAGCCATGCCGACCATTATGGCTGTGTGCCGGAATTCCGGGAACCCGGAACCCAGGTCATCGGCGGACCGGACTATAACGAGGCGAACGGCGACATGATGCGCATGCAGGCCTTCTTCGGCCCGCGCACGATGAAGCTGTGGGGCAGCACGATGAACCGCGGCGGCACCCCCAAGCCGCCGCCGCTGGTGGTGCCCGACGTGCTGGTCGACCGTGAGATGACGCTAGAGGTCGGTGACCGCAGTTTCGTGCTGATCAGCGCTCCCGAGGGCGAAACCGTCGACAATATCCTCGTCTGGATGCCAAAGGAAAAGGTGGTCTTCACCGGCAACACTTTTGGCCCGGTCTGGCTGTCGATGCCGTTCCTCAACACATTGCGCGGCGACAAGCCGCGCCTTGTCCGCACCTATCTCAAGTCGCTGGAAAAGGTCCGCGATCTCGGGGCGGAGATTCTCATCACCGGTCACGGCGCGCCGATCATCGGGGCCGACAAGATCCGCGCCGATCTTGACCGGATGCACGCCGCCGTCAGCTATGTGCGCGATTATACGCTCGAAGGCATGAAGGCGGGCAAGACTGTCCACCAGCTGATGCGTGAATTTGCCTTCCCCGACAATTTTGCCATCGGCGAATTCCACGGCAAGGGTAGCTGGGCGGTCAAGTCGATCTGGCGGGAATATTCCGGCTGGTTCCACTATGAGGACGGCACCACCGCGCTTTACGGCGTGCCGCGCTCCTCGGTGCATAAGGACATTGCCGAGCTGGCGGGCGGGGCAGGGGCCCTGGCAGCCAGGGCACAGGCACATGTCGATGCCGGGCGGCCGCTCGAAGCGCTGCACTTAACTGACATCGCGCTGGGCGCAGAGCCGGGCAACCGCGATGCGCTGACCGTGAAGAAACAGGCCAGCGAAGCGCTGCTTGCCGGGTGTGGCGGCAGCAATCTCAGCGAGACCATGTGGCTGCGTTCGGAGATAGCCGAAATCGATCGGATGCTCGGCGAATAGATAGTCATTACTACCTTCAAGATTGTCTTGTTTGCGACGGGACGCCCGGTCTGACAGGGCGGCGCTGCACAAAAGGCGGAAATGAATGTCCAGAACGCTAACCCATCTCGAACGGCTGGAAGCAGAAGCGATTCACATCATGCGCGAAGTGGTGGCCGAATCCGAAAAGCCGGTACTGATGTATTCGGTCGGCAAGGACAGTGCCTGCATGCTGCATCTGGCGCGCAAGGCGTTTTATCCCTCGCCGCCGCCGTTTCCCTTGCTGCATGTCGACACCACCTGGAAGTTCCAGGAGATGTACAAGCTGCGCGACAAAATGGCCAGGGACAGCGGCATGGAGCTGCTGGTCTATCACAACCCCGAGGCCATGGAAAAAGGCATCAATCCCTTCGATCACGGCCCGCTGCACACCGATATGTGGAAGACAGAGTGACTGAA
>JAHFPT010000021.1 GCA_023266625.1 Novosphingobium sp.
GCAAGCTGTTGACCCAGTGCGCGCCGGACTTCGCCATGTTCGGCGAGAAGGACTATCAGCAGCTCAAGGTGGTCACGCGGATAGCAAAAGACCTCGATCTGCCGGTGAAGATCGTCGGCGTCCCGACCGTGCGCGAGCGGGACGGCCTCGCTCTGTCCTCACGCAACGCCTATTTGTCGACGAGCGAGCGCGCGATGGCGCCCACGCTGCGCCAGGTGATCGAGGAATGCGCACGCCGGATCGCAAGCGGGGAATTGCTCGCCCGCGTCCTCGACGAGGGGGGCGCGGCAATCGAGCGTGCAGGATTTGCGCTCGACTACCTCGAAGCCCGCAACGCCGACACCCTCGAACCGATCGCATCCGTCAAGGATGGCCCGATCCGGTTGCTCGTGGCCGCCCGGATCGGCAAGACGCGCCTGATCGATAATGTGGCGGTGTGAGAAGCACAGGACTGCAGTGGTGCCCCGGCGCGGTCATAGCAGCCCTAGCTCGCGAAGCTCGCGTCGCAGGGCTTCCGGCATGTTCTTGCTGCCGGGCGCGGCGCGGACGAGGTCGCGCGGACAGTCCTTGGCCTCGAGATAGCGCCAGCCCTGGAACGCCCGCCGAGGCCGCGGCTCGACCAGGGTGAGCTTCGGCTCCAGCACCAGGTGGCAGCGACCGACTCCCTCCTTGTCGACGAAGGGGCGGATATCGATGAGCCGCTGCCGGCACATGACCTCTCCGCGGATCACCCAATAGAGCGAGCCGCCGTCGAGCAGTTCGTCGGCACGCTTGGGAACCATGCGCGTCCTGTGCAGATGCTCGCGCGACAGGCCGCGCTTCTTGCGGTCCTTGAGCCGCGCGCGGATCCAGGTCTCGAGCTCCCCGATGGAGTCACAGCCCACGCAAAGCTTGATGAGATGAAGTGCCACGATGGATACCAGAGGATTTTCCGGAAAAGTGGACGCCGATCTCGGGTTTACCCGAGATCGGCACTCAATAACTGCCCAAGTCGGCTATAGCCGACTTGGGCAGTTTTCCGCAGAAAATGCGACCACTAGACCATGATCCGATCAGATTGAATCGGATCATGGTCTAGCTTTTTGTTTGAGCATGATCTTTTCCGAAAACCGGTGTCCACTTTTCGGGATCATGCTCTAAAGGAATCTATAGCGCACTCGCGTTCATCCTAGTCGGAATGCGCTCTCCGCAGAAGGTTCGATCTATTGCGGGTTGGGAGCAATCTGCATCGGTGCCGCGCGAGCCGGCGCGTTGCTTGGGTTGGCCGGCAGCGGGGGCGGCTGGCGAGCCGGCTGGGCACTCTGCGGCGGCTTGCGTGGCGGTGTCGGCGTTGCGGGCTCAGCCGCGCCGGTCGTGTCATTCTGCCGTTGCGCGGGGGGCTCCGCGGTCATGATGTTGACCGGCGGGATCGACGCTGCCGACGGAAAATAGAGGTTGTTCGGTGTTCTGGCCCCCACGACCGGAGCCGGCGGCCCGGCAGCGGGAGGAGTGCTCGCTACCGGCTGATTGTCGGCGGCTGACCAATTGGCCATGTGAAGCTTGACATGGGACTCGAATGAGCCCTGAGCCAGATTTTCGCGGATCCTGCTGGCATCTTGCAGCAGGAAGAACGCGCCGCACTGATCCGGAGTGCAGCGATCACGCGCGGCCAGCACATGCGCCACGAAGCCAAACCGATCCGCTTCGACCGCGCGGCGCAAGTTAGCGATCGCGGGGCTTGAGCCGCCTTTTGAGCCGGCGGAAGCCAAGAGCGAAAGCTGCGCAGCCACATAGGATACGGCAGCGGCCGTTACGTCCGGACTGCCGAAAAGCACTTTCTCGCACGCGGCCTCGACGGTCTCGCCGGCGATTGCGTCGAGGCACGCCAACCCCGAGCCCGGCACGAGCGCACGCGTCGACAGCTCGAATGCGCGCATGTCGAGCGCGCCCCGTTCGACGGCGAGGTCACGGCGAGCCAGATGATCGAGCCCCCACCATCCCGTCAGCACGACGAAGAACACGACCGTGGCGCCTACCAATGGCCCGCTTCTGCGGTAGGGGCCGGCCCGTATCGACTCGAAAATACATGCAAGCAGGACAAGGGCGGCGAAGACGGCAGCCATCCATCCCGGCAGCGATGCAGGGCCGCTCAAATCGAAGGTAGTCGCCCATTCCCCGGCGCGATCAGACATGACGGCAAATCCACCACCCCATAGGCAGTATGGCCCACGGGGGCGGCGGTGACTATCCCACCCTCGATTTGCGCGGAACCTGCGATTTGCGCGGAACCTGCGATTTGCGCGAAACGATGGCGCGGGCGCCTATTTTGCGGCAGCCAATGCCGGGCTGCTTCATTGCGAATATTCGAGCTGGCTTTCCCTCACCACGCGCTCGAACGCTTCGTTCGCATTCTTGATGCGGTATTGATAATCGGCCCCGTCGGAGGGAAGAAGCTTCACAACCTGATAGGTGCTGTTGGCCGCCATATGACCGATCGGACGCGACGTGAAGTAAACGGACTGGCCGATCTGAAACTTGTGTTCCTTCAACGCGATTCTCCTGAACTCGTACGACACGGCACTGCTCCTTTCGAGCGATGCTCCCCCCGATCGGCGCGCAATATAGCAGCGAAATCCGCGATTGCCTCAAAAATTCCACGTTTACCTCGAGCTTGGTTTCATTCCGGGAACACTACGAAATAAATAATATTATCAATAGCTTGTAATGGAATACTCGATTGGATTGGTTGCTACCAGCCGCTGTCATGACCGGCATGCCGCGAACGGGGGCGCGAACGAAAATCCCATCAAACATCCACCAACTGGCGCGGCTGGAGGTAACGCGCTCCAGCATGCGGTCGCCGGCGCCCCACGGAACACAATGGTGCCGCGTTCATGACCTACCGGCTGACCAGAGAGTGGTTGCGTTCCCTCGGAACCGGAAACCGCTTTCGGTTATTGTATCGCTCGACGGATTTGTTCAGTGGACCTGGATCCTGCGTCGCGGGAATACGCGTTCGGCCTGCAAGCTTGGCCTGGATGGGGGAGAGCTAAATGCGTTTCATTTTCGGGATGATCATCGGCGGCCTGTTGACGGTCGGGGGTGCCTATGTGCTCGACAGGACATCGGGCGGGGCCGAACCGATGGTGAATTGGAGCGTGGTCGCCAAGAATCTGGACAGCGTGTCCGCGCTCGCGCGCGAAGGCTGGAAGAAGATTGCAGGCTGACCCGACCGGCGGCGCGAGCATCATCCCGAAAAGTCCAGACTTTTCGGATGAGATCATGCGGCCGAACAGACACTTAGAGCAAACCCGCCGCACCGCAAGAAACGAAGGCGATGCCCTCGTCGCTTTCGTGATCCTAGGGCTCGTGACCCAAAGCCTCGTGATCCAAAGCCTCGTGATCCAAAGGCCCGGCTTGGGACCGCGCGCCGTGTCACGGCGCGCGATCCGTCAGGCCCGCACTTCCTGCCGCTGGAACACGATGTAGCCTGCGACGAAGAGCAGGATCGAGCCGGCCGCCAGGCCGACGATCTGCGGCCAAACCACCAGCACACTTTGCAGGAGCGGGATCGGAGCGTCCGGGATGGCGCCCCGCTCGATCAGCATCAGCCCCATCCCGGCCAGCATCGATTGCTGGGTCGAGCGCACCGAGGGATCGAGCACGACCGCCACCACTTCGTTGAACAGGACGGTCGGGGACAATCGCGCAAATGCCTGCTGAGTCTCCAGGACTCCCAGGATATCCCCCGCATTCGTCACCGCATTGGCGAGTGGCGGAGAGAACAGGGGCCAGAGAATGGTCACGAACAACCACAGCCCCAGCGAGACCAGCGCGGCCGTGGCAGCCGACCGGAACAAGATCGAGAACAATAGCGCGAGTGCGAACCAGAAGCCGGCATAGACGATCGTGACCATCAGCATGACCAGGGCACGTGCCATTTCCTCGGCGTTCGGTGGAATTCCCAGTCCCAGCAAGCCAAGTCCGATGACCAGCAGCCAAAGCACGATGAGGGCGACTGCCAAGGTGAACAGGCCACCGGCGAATTTTCCGAACAGCAGCGCATCGCGATAGATCGGCTGCGACAGGATGCGCGAAAGCGTGCGCCGGTTGTGCTCGCCGTTCACGGCATCGAAGCCGAGGCCGATCGCGATCAAAGGCACGAGAAATGACAGCAACGCCACCAGAGGCAAGGGCGTGCTGCGGGTGAACAACCGCAGGAACAGGAACGGATCCTCGGCCGTGCTCTCCTTGATCGGACCGATGCCAAGGCTGACGACCACGATCGCGCTCGCCGTCACCAGGCCAAGCAGCACCACGACGAGGATGCTGCTGAAATGATCGGCGATCTCCTTCAGCGTCACGACCCCGAGGCCGTGCAAGGC
>JAHFPT010000127.1 GCA_023266625.1 Novosphingobium sp.
CCCAAGCCCGGCATCCTGTTCCGCGACATCACCACGCTGATCGGCAATGGCCCCGGGCTTGCGGCGACAGTGGCAATGCTGGCGGAGCGGGCGCAAGCGGCGGGGGCACAGGCCATCGCCGGGATCGAGGCGCGCGGTTTCATCTTCGGCGCGGCAGTGGCGGCGCAGCTGGGGCTGGGCTTCGTGCCAGTGCGCAAGCCGGGCAAGCTGCCGGTGCCGGTGCTCGCGCTCGATTATGCGCTGGAATATGGCACCGACACGCTGGAGGTCGATCCCGGAGCGATTGCATCGGGCCAGAGAGTGGTGCTGATCGACGACCTTATCGCCACCGGCGGCACGGCGCTGGCTGCCGCACAACTATTGCGTGAAGCCGGTGCATTGGTCGAGCGGGCGCTGTTCGTCATCGACCTGCCCGACCTGGGCGGCGCGGATCGATTGCGCGGTGCGGGAATGCTGGTCGATGCGCTGGTGGATTTTCCCGGGCACTGAGGTCGGCGGCATTGGGGCGGAGTTTTTACGCCGCCTTCTTGCCCGCCTTGGCATCCTTTGCCACTTCCACCCCGGCCAGGGTCAGCACCGCCTTGGACGCCGGCACCGTGCCCAGTTCGGCCAGCTGGAAATGGTTCGCCTCGATCTCCGCGAGGTCATAGACATAGTTGACCATGACCCCGTGCGACTGGCGCAGGCCGTTGGCGGAAGGATCGGCGCCGCTGTGAATTGCCTCCAGCCGCGCGCCATTGCCGAGGTGGAAGCGGGCGACGGAATCGATCACCTGGCCCCTGGCCGAACGGGCGACGACCAGATAGCGCGCGGCCAGTGCCCGCAACTGGCCATCTGAGGGCAGTTTGGCCTTGTCGCCCTGCTCCGTCTTCAGCCAGTCGGCAAAGCCGGGCAGCGGCGACAAGGTGGCGAAGGTCTTGAGCTGGGGGAGCTCGGCTTGCAGCAGGCCGACAACGCGCTTGATCAGGAAATTGCCAAAGGGAATGCCGCGCAGACCTTCCTGACAATTCGAGATGGAATAGAAAATCGCATGGCTTGCCTTGCGCGGATTGACCGTGCGCCGCGTTTTCGAGAGAATATCGCCAATCGCCCCCGGTAATGCGCTGGTCAGCGCCACTTCGACGAAGATCAGCGGTTCGTCGGGCATCTGCGGATGGAAGAAGCCATAACAACGCCGGTCGACCGGCTCGACACGTCCGCGCAAATCGTCCCAGCCGGCGATCGAATGCACCGCCTCATACTGGATGATCTTTTCCAACACCGCCGCCGGGCTGTCCCAGCCGATGCGCCGCATCTCGAGGAAGCCGGCGTTGAACCAGGCGGTGAAGGCAGCTTCGAACTCGGCATCGAGCGCCTTCAGCCCGGCATTGCCGCGTGGTGTACCCAGCAAATCGGTGCGCATGGCAAGCAGCCGCATGGTTCCGCTCGGCGCCAGGTTGAGCATATTGATCAGCTTGAGGCAGGGCGATTCACTGGCATCGTTGAGTGCCTGCGCCGCGCTCTCGTCGCGGGCTTCCTTCCAGCGGGCGATGGCGAGATCAATCGCCGCCGCATCGCGGGGATAGAGTGCATGCAGCTTGGCGAGAAAGGCCTGACGCTCGGCAATGTCGCTGGCCTCGTAAAGGTCGAAAAAGGCCGAAGCCAAGGCCGGTCCCGAAGCGCGGCCGCGCAGCGAGAGCAGCGCGCCAGCGAGATCGAGCAGCCCGTCGCTGCTGGCGAGCCGCGGTGCCACGCCGATCCGGCCGAGCAGCTTGCCAAGCCGCGAGCCCATGACAAGCTCCAGCGCCCCGCGCCGGCGCAGAGGCTTGGCCACCGCCTGGGGTGGGCCCTGGGGTGGGCCCTGGGGTGGGCCCAGGGGTGGGCGTTGCCGGGGCATGTCCATTGCGTGGCTCCATAGCATGTTCGATCTCCGCCTGCTGTGACGAATCGCACATTATAATGGAGGTGCCGACAATTTTGTTACAAGACTTGTCTGCAATCAGCAGGACGAATCGTGCCACACTGAGGCGGTAATGCCGCAGTCCGGCCAAAAACTCCGTTCAGGCCTCGTTTCGCGGGTAGAGCCAGTCGATTGCGACGCCGCGATCCGCAAGAGATACGTTGACGAAACTGCCTCAGTAGTGGCAATCGGCCAACGCCTCGCCGGGGCACTGTAAATCAAAGTGTAAAATGCGTTTCGTTCAACACGGCTGAGCAATTGATTAAGCGGGTATAGCATAGTGGTAATGCACTAGCCTTCCAAGCTAGCTAGAGGGGTTCGATTCCCCTTACCCGCTCCATCTTCCTGTCCGCCGACGTTCGTATTCGTCAGGACATCCCCCTGGTCCGATGGCGACGTCGGAGCCATCATTCCGGTCAGCGCCTGGGAACCTCCACGACCAGCCGGTTGCGGCCGGAATGCGCCTGGCCCAATTCTCCCGCTGCCCCCGGGGCCGGCTTCAGGCGCTCGTAATGGATGTTCCTCGAATACCGCCGGATGAGGGGAATTCCCAGACCGCCGATCCGCGCGGTCGCCAAAGATTCGAACGGTGCCGGCTCTTCCGCTTCGAGCAGATTGAAGGGGGCGCCATTATCCTCGATGGTCAGGACGATGCCATCCGGTTTGGCAAAGGCGCTCACCGCGATGACGCCACCTGTCATGTCCTTGAAGCCGTGCCGGACGATATTCGCGATAAGCTCCTCGAAGATCACCTCGATCCGGTTGACCACCCGGCTGTCCAGCGCCAGCGGAGCGAGGAACCTGGCGAGACCGAGGCGTCCGTATTCAATCGCTGTCAGCTCGCTTCCGAGCAGCAGCCGCAATTCACCATCGACGATCTCTGGCTGGCGCGGCCTGCCCGCTCTCAGGGTCCTGTGATCCATCGACGTCATGTGCTGACGAGGGCGATCGCTTCGGATTCGGTTCGCACGACAGGCACGATTTCATTGAGCGCGGTTGTCTCTATCACATCCATCACAGGCGCAATCGCACCAAAAAGCGCAAGCTTCGCGCCCGATCGCGAAAGCGCGCGCGCCGTGCTGATCAGCATGCGGATGCCGAGCGAGGCAAGGAAGACAACCTGCGACAGATCGACGATTGCGCTCTTTCCTGCCGGCACCAGATTTGCGGCGAACAGGGTTTCCATGCGGTCGACATTTACGGAATCGAGCCGGCCATCGAGCTCGACCTTGGTGATGTTACCCACCGCTGAAAATTGCATTCCCATCCAGGATTTCCTTTTTCGCAGCCTTCCGGCTCAGTCAAACGTCAGCACCACAAGTGAAAAATCGTCATCGAAACCGCCGGGTCGCGCGATCTTGCTGACCTGTTCGAAGAGCTGCCGCGAGCGGGTCATGCCTGGTGGCTGGGGATTGAGCATAAGCGGATCCGGCGCCGGCTGGTTCCGGAGCAGTGGCAGGAAATCGTTCAGCCCCCACTGCGCACCGTCCCTGGTGACAATCTCGAACACACCGTCGCTGAACAGATAGATCGATGCCCCGGGCGGCAGGACGGCCGATTCCGCCCTGTATGTCTTGCCCGGAACGGCGCCGATCAGACTGTTGCGCGCATACATGGCAACCAGATCGTTGCGGTCCGCCGATACCATATAGGCCGGGTGATGGCCGCCGCTGGCATATTCCAGCCGCCGCGAGCGCCGGTCGTAGACGCCATACCACATGGTGAAATAGAGTTCGGCGTGGCGCTCCATCTGGAAGAGGTCATTGAGCGTCGCAAGGACCTGGGCCGGGTCCGTCATGTCGGTATCGGGCAAGGCGCGCTGGCGCAGCAGGTTCATGACCGCGACGCTGTGCATTGCCGCTCCGGCGCCATGGCCTGCGACGTCGATCAGGTAGACGGAGAAATGGTTTTCGGTCACATCGCCATAACCGAAGGCATCCCCGCCAAGCCTGGCGCAAGGCTGCAGAAACCAGTCAGCCCTGATCGGGCCGCCCAGCCGGGGCTCAGGCAACAGCGCCCGGACATAATTGTTCGCCCGTTCAAGCTCACGATCGAACTCGTCGGTCTGGGCGATCTCGCTCTGGGTGCGCCATTCGTGCCTGAATTCCTGGCGACCGATCCTGAGCACCGCACCAACCGGAAGCTTGGTCGGCTGGGCAAGCTTGACCTCGTCGATGAAGGTGCCGTTCGTCGAATTGAGATCGGTGACGATAATTTGGCCGTCGCGCTGGGCAACACTGCAATGAACCCGCGAAATCTCGGTATCCGCAATGATGATGTCTGAGGGCGGTGTCCGGCCGATATTCATGTCCAGCTGGCCAATAATGTGGCGCAACCTGGAAACCGGACCGCTGACCAGTTCGAGGCAATGCAAGCGAAGGTCAATCGGCGCGACTTCGGCACGGGGCGCGAATGGTACAAACATAGTCCGTTGGTGATTCATGCCGCCCTGCCTTTTCCCGAAATTAGCGAAGCCGAACTCCCTTTACACAATAATGACCAATCACGAGTCATGTTACAATTGGCAGAAAAGACCAGCCGCCGTCCCATTATGGCATGGCCGACGGGATATTCCGCCGGTCGGCCGGACGCGTGGCAATGAGCGGTCATCTTTCATATCAGCGAGGAAACAAAGGACGATCCGATATTGGTGCAGTCGAAAGCATGCAGGCCGAAGTCTTCCGCAAGCATCTCGAAACTGGCTACGCCGCGCACGGAATTGCCCTTGGCGTCGACGCGGGGGGCATAGCTGGCGATGCCGAGCTGGCGGTTGATCACCCCGACGATACCGCCGCTGACACCGCTTTTGGCCGGAATGCCGACGTCATAGGCCCAGTGGCCGGCATAGTCGTACATGCCGCAGGTGAACATCACCGCGAGCGTACTGCGGACCGAACCAACATCGAATGCGGTTTCCCTTGTATTCGGATTGGTGCCCATATTGGCGAAGGTGGCACCCATCCAGGCGAGATCGCTGGCGGTGACAGCGATCGAACACTGGCGGAAATAGAGGTCGAGCGCATCGTCGGCCGTAACCGCGAGCGCCTCGTTGGCCAGCAGCAGATGCGCGATCGCGCGGTTGCGGTGGCCGGTCTCGGCCTCGGACAGGTAGACCGCCTCGTTGAGGCCGAGCGGACGTCCGGCAGCTGCCGAAAAACGCTCCATCATGACCTCGAAGGCGCTGGCGCCGAGATGCTCGTGAAGTATGCCCGCTATGGCAATCGCCCCGGCATTGACCATCGGATTGAACGGGCGGTTGCTGACCGGATCGAAGAGTATCGCGTTGAACGGATCACCGCTGGGCTCGACCCCGACGCGCGAGGAAACCAGCGCAGGGCCGGCTATCTCCAGTGCAAGGCAAAATGCGAAGGCCTTCGAGACGGACTGGATGGTGAAGGGGATCTCGGTATCGCCAACGGCATGCAGCCGTCCGCTGACCGTGGCGATCGCCAAGCCGAAATCATCGGGAGGGACCTTGCTCAGTTCGGGAATATAACTGGCAACCGCACCTGTTGTATTGCTGCGGTTTGCTGTCCAGGCCCGCTCCAGCGCGCTGTCGAATTCATGCTCGATGGTATCCTTGCGGTCTTCAAGAGCCATGCCGCCCTCCTTGACACCTTGCGAGCACACGCCTGCCCATTCTTTCGGCAGTAACTGCCCAAATCTTGGGCGTTTACTGCTCAATATTGCCCATATTCGTCCCTTGGCAGCCTCCTGCCAATATGCGCAGCAACAAGCGTGCCAGATTGCGGCGGGCCAGCATTGCGGGCGTTGGCAGGCAGTCCCCGAACCCCGCTCATGCTGGGCTCATGCTGGGCTCATCCTGAGCTTGTCGAAGGACGAAGCACCGCGCCCACCCCCGCCCGCTCAAACCGCAGCACCCCGTCGTCAATCGGCGCATCGCGCAGTTCCTTGCGGTCGGTGAGGTAGTTCATGCCGATGCGCCAGGGGGCAGTGGCCGCGTTCCGGGGCATGATCGTGCGCGCGCGCTGGAGATAGCCGGAGGAAAAGGCTTCGATCGGGTCGTCCTCGATCAACCCGTGATCGGCAGGTAGATAGGGCGTCGCCACCTCCCGGCCCCAGGCGTCCATATGGTTGAACAGCCGGCACAGCCAATCGGCGACGATATCGACCCGCAATGTCCAGCCGGCGTTGAGATAGCCGAACAGCGCGGCGAAATTGGGCACATTGGAGAACATGCAACTGCGATAATAAAAGCGTTCGGCGAAATTCACCGGCTCGCCGTCGAGGCTCACCGCGATCTTGCCCATCAGCGCCAGCCGCAGGCCTGTGGCGGGGACGATGATGTCGGCGTCGATGTGCCGTCCATCCTCCAGCTTCACGCCCGCCGCATCGACCTGGGCGATTGTGCCGGTGACGACGCTCGCCCTGCCGCTCTTCACCGCGTCGAAGAAATCCCCGTCCGGCACCACGCAAAGCCGCTGGTCCCACGGCTTGTAGGGCGGAGTGAAGGCCACCGGATCATAGGCCTCGCCCAGTTCCTTGCGCAGTTCATTGGTGAAATATTCGGCGGACTTTTCCGGAGCCGTCCGGCAGCGATTGTACAGCCAGCCTTGCAGCCGCGCGTTGAAGTCGCGCATCAGACGGGAGGCCCAGCTTGCGGGCAGAAAGCGTCGCAAGGCGCTGGCCAGCCCGTCCTTCACCGGCCGTCTGACCAGCCAGCCGGGGGTGCGCTGGAGCATCGTCACATGTGCGGCCTGCTCCGTCATCGCCGGCACCAGCGTAACGGCGGTCGCGCCTGAGCCGATGACGACGACGCGCTTGCCAGCGTAATCGAAATTCTCAGGCCAGAACTGCGGATGGATTACCGTTCCGCCGAATGCGTCCAGCCCCGGTATCTGCGCGTCATGTGGATCATCGTAGTCGTAATAGCCGGAACCGAGGAACAGGAACCGGCCCTGCATGTTGGCCCCGTCCGCCATCTTGAGCGTCCACAAGCCAGCCTTGCTGTCCCAATTGGCGGATACCACCTGCTGCCCGAAGCGGATGTGGCGGCGCAGATCACGGCCATCGACGACGCGATCCAGATAATCGAGAATGCGGGCGCCCCCGGCAATCGCCTGTTCGTCGCGCCATGCCTCGAAACCATAGCCCAGCGTGTACATGTCGCTATCCGAGCGGACGCCGGGGTAGCGGAACAGATCCCAGGTGCCGCCCAGCCGTTCGCGGCGCTCGAGAATCGCGAAGCGCTTGCCCGGGCATTTCCGCCTGAAGTGGGCCGCCATGCCGATGCCCGAAATTCCTGCGCCGACGATCAGCAGATCGAGCGGCGCACGGGCCGGGTTCATCGCATTCATCGTGTGTCTCCAGTGGGATCTGGTATTAGCAATCCTTCTGCGGATTGCCAGCGCCTGCTGCCTTTGCCACAAGCCGCCCATGACTGTCATCGCAGCCCGCCGCTATACCGCCGGAAGGCCCTCCGAGGATGCTATCGCCATCGATGGGGTGGAGCGAACGCTGCAGCCGCCGAACGGCTTCGACTGGGTTGGCCTGGCCGAACCCACACTGGCGGAGATGGACCTCGTCCGCAGCCAGTTCGGCCTGCATCCGCTGGCGGTGGAGGATGCACTCAATCCCAATCAGCTGCCCAAGGTCGAGGTTTTTGGCAAGCAGCTGTTCCTCGTCGCGCGCACTGCGGCGATGGAGGAAGGCGAGAGCATCGTCTATGGCCAGACGGCGATTTTCCTCGGGGGCGATTTCATCGTTACCGTGCGGTTCGGCTCAAACCGGGATCATGGCACCCTGCGCCAGCGGCTCGAGGCCAATGCCGAGCGCCTGTCGGAAGGGCCGGACTTCGTCGCCCATGCCATTCTCGATTTCATCGTCGATGGCTACCAGCCGATCATGGAAAAGCTCGAAACCTCGGTGCAGACGATGGAAGAGCGGGCGATCGAGAGCTTTCCCGAACCTTCGACCCTGCGCCGCATCTTCCGCCTGCGCCGCCAGCTGCGGCGGTTCGAGCGGATCATCGGGCCGATGGAGGAAGTTTGCGAGCGGCTGTCCACCCATGAGTTGCCCGCTGTCGATCATTCCGCCCAGATCTGGTTCCGCGATGTGCTCGATCACGTTCGCCGCAGCCTGACGCGGATGGTCGGGCTGAAGGAGACACTTGCGAGCATCGTTGAAACCGCGAGTCTGCTCGAACAGCACCGCCAGGGCGTCATGACCCGTCAGCTCGCCGCCTGGGCCGCGATCCTCGCGGTGCCGACGGCTATTGCCGGGATTTATGGGATGAATTTCGACGTCATGCCCGAATTGCGCTGGCACTATGGCTATGCGGCGGTTTGGGGAGTGATTGTTGCAATCTGCGGTGGCTTGTGGCTGCGCTTCCGCAAAATCGGCTGGCTGTGAGCAAATGGGCGGGGGGAGATTGAATGTCGGCTAGCGGTTCGGCCAGAACCCTGGTGGTGGCGCTTGCCGCCAATGCCGGGATCGCCGCAGCCAAATTCGTTGCGGCGGCAATCACCGGATCGTCGGCGATGCTGACCGAGGGCGTGCATAGCATCGTGGACAGCATCAATCAGCTCCTGCTGCTTTATGGACGCAAACAGGCCGCTCGCCCGCCGGACAGCATTCACCCCTTCGGCTATGGGCGCGAGCTCTATTTCTGGAGCTTTGTTGTCGCGGTGCTGGTGTTTTCGCTGGGGGCCGGAGTATCGATCTATGAGGGCATCCTGCATATCCAGCACCCCGAACCTGCGGCGGACCCGAAAATTGCCTTCATCGTGCTGGCCGTCGCCATCGTGCTGGAAGGCTATTCGACTTTCGAGGCCAAGAAGGACTTCGACACCAACAATGAGGGACGTTCGTTCCTCCAATCGATCCGGCATTCAAAGGACGCGCCGACCATGGTCGTGCTGCTCGAAAACACCGGAGCGCTGGCTGGGCTGGGTATTGCCGGGGTCGGCCTGGCGCTCAGCCTGATCACGCACAACCCCTTTTGGGACGGCTTCGCCTCGGTGTTGATCGGCGTGGTGCTGGGCGTGCTGGCGGCGCTGCTGCTTTATGAGGCGAAGAGCCTGCTGATCGGCGAGGCCGCCGATCCGGCGCTGGTTGAGGCGATCACCCGGCGTGCCGCGTCACAGCCCGGGATCGTTGCAGTGCATGAAGTGCTGACCGTGCATCTGGCGCCCGATATCGTTACCGCCATCATCAGCGCGGATTTTGACGATGCTATTTCAGCGCGCGATGTCGAGCGTGCAGTATTGGAGATTGAACTATCGCTCGCGGCCCAGTTCCCCGAACTGAAGCGGGTTTATGTGAGGCCGCAACACAGCGGGGGTTGAGCCGCGCAGGTGAATGGCGCTTGCGGCAGGAGCGCCGGGGCTTCTAGAGTGCGGCCAAGATAAACAATCCGGGAGAGTGAGAGATGATACCGCAAGTCGGACGCGTCGGCGTTTGGTCGATGGAACTGCGCTTCGGCGAAACCGCCGCCATTGACGAGGCGGCGGTCGAGCTCGACGCGCTGGGCTATGGCGCGCTGTGGATTCCGGGCGGGATCGACGATGCGGTACTCGGCGATGTCGACCGGCTGCTGTCGAAGACGCAGAAGATCGTCATCGGCACCGGCATCATTAACATCTGGAAGCAGGAAGCCGCCGATGTCGCTGCCTGGTGGAAGGGGCAATCGGCAGAGCGGCAAGCGCGTGTGTGGCTCGGCATCGGCGTCAGCCACGGCCCGCTGATCGGCGAAGACTGGATGAAGCCGATCGCCAAAACCCGTGCCTGGCTCGACGCAGCCGCTGCCGCCGGACTGCCGGCGGATGCGATGTGTGTCGCCGCGCTCGGCCCGCAGATGCTGGCGCTGGCGCGCGAGCGCACTGGCGGCGCGCATCCCTATCTGGTGACGCCCGATCATACAGCGGCGGCGCGCGCCATTCTTGGTGCAGGCAAGCAGCTCGCCCCGGAGCAGGGGGTGGTGCTGGAAAGCGACCCCGCGACCGCGCGGGCCATGGCGCGCGGGGCGCTGGAACACTACACCCGCCTGCCCAACTACGCCAACAACTGGCGGCGTTATGGCTTCACCGAGGAAGACATCGCCACGGTCAGCGACCGGCTGGTCGACGGGCTCTTCGCCTGGGGCGGGCCAGAGCAGATCGCGGCGCGGGTGACGGCGCATCACGATGCCGGGGCGGATCATGTCTGCATCCAGGCGGTCTCTGCCACCGGTCTCGACGGCGCGCGCAAGGCGTGGCGCGCGCTGGCGGGCGTACTGCTCTAGCAGGCTGTTGAGCTTCACCGGGTCTTGATTGCGCAGATAGGTCGTGGTCGTTACTTGCCGGAGCAGGCCCTGCATTCCGGGTCTTTGGCAATGCTCAGTGTGCGCAGCGATGGGGCAAGCCCGTCGAACAGATGCAAGCGACCCCATTGCGGATCGCCCAGTGCGGCCTTGCCTGCGAGCAATACGCGGATCGCCTGCATCGCCGCAAAGCTGCCGACCAGCCCGGCCATTGCCCCAAGCACGCCATCGGCGGCGCAGCTGTCGCAATCCTCGGCATCGAAGGCATCGCCGACAAAGCATCTATAGCAGGCCTGCCCGGGAACATGTCCGGCAAAGTTCGCGATCTGGCCCTGGAAACGGCCTAGTGCGGCGCTGGTGAGGGGGATGGCTGAGGCGACACAGGCGTCGGAGACCGCCAGCCGCGTCGCGAAATTGTCGCAACCATCGAGCACAAGGTCGGCACCCTCGAGGATTTGCGCGGCGTTGTCCTCCCCTACCCTCGCGGCGACTGCGCTGGCTTCGAGGGCACTATCGAAATGCCGGACCCAGGCGGCGGCGGCATCGGCCTTGGGCCTGCCGATATCGGCAGTGGTGAAGATTGTCTGGCGTTGCAGGTTCGAATCCTCGACCACGTCGCAATCGACCAGCGTCAGTCGCCCGATCCCGGCACCCGCAAGATATTGCAGTGCCGGGCTACCAATCCCCCCGCAGCCGATCAACACGACATGCGCTTTGGTCAGCGCGACCTGGCCCGTGCCGCCGACTTCGGGCAGGACGATGTGGCGGGCAAAGCGCGAGAGGCGTTCGGGAGGCAGCGACATCGGTTTGGCTTAGGAGCGATTCAGGGCAGGGGAAAGGCTCAAGGCTTCAAATTGGCCAGTGCCTCATAGGCAAGCACAGCGCCTGCCACTGCCGCATTCAGGCTATCGGCCCGCCCCAGCATCGGCACAGTGACCCGAAGATCGCAGGCGTGCTCATAATCTTGCGGCAGCCCGCGCGACTCATTGCCGATCAGGATGAAGCAGGGCGCGGCATAAGGCGCGCCGCGATAGGGCTGGGCATCGCGCAGCGATGCCGCAACGAGCTGGCCTGCTCCTTGCCGCAGCCAGGCGATGAACTCCGCCCAGTTCGCCTGTGCGACTGCTTGCGTGAAGATCGCCCCCATGCTGGCGCGTACCGCTTCGACCGAGAAAGGATCGGCGCAATCGTCGATCAGGATCAGTCCGCCTGCGCCCACTGCATCGCCGGTGCGCAGCAAGGTGCCGAGATTGCCGGGGTCTCGAAGCGCTTGGGCCACCAGCCAGATCGGTGCGGCCACGCGGTCGATCTGCGCAAGGCTGGTGCCCCATTCGGCGAAGACGCCGCAGACGCTTTGCGGATTGTCCTTGCCGGTGATTTTGGCGAGCAGCGCCTCGTCCATCTCGATAACATCACCGCCCGCCGCCGCGACGTCGGCCTCGAGCGCATCGAGCAGCGGATGGGGTGTGCGGGTGGACGACATCGCCAGCAGCTCCGGCAGGCGGCCGGCCTCGCGGGCATCGGTCAGCAGCCGCAAACCTTCGGCCAGAAAGCGTTGTTCGCGCTTGCGATACTTCTTGTCGCGCAGGCTGCGCAGGAATTTGACTGCCGGGTTGGAAAAGCCAGTGATGGTGCGGCGCATGGACTTACGCCTAGCCACCCAAGCCGCGCGCGGGCTTCGACAAGCTCAGCCTGAGCGGGCGTTTTTCTGGTTTCCAAATAGAGGCCCGCTCATCCTGAGCTTGTCGAAGGATAGCCACAAACCTTGCCTCAATCCTCGCCGAAGCGGTCCTTGACCAGCCCGATCAGCTTGGCCAGCGCGACGTCCGCGCCATCGCCGGTCACGCAGATCTCGATGGTATCGCCCCTGGCCGCGCCCAGCATCATCAAACCGAGAATCGATCCGCCGACCGCTTCCACGCCGTCCTTGTACACGGTTACCAGCAGCGTTTCCGGCAGCATTGCGACGGTATTGACGAATTTCGCGCTGGCCCTTGCATGCAACCCGCGCTGGTTGGCGATTTCAACGCTTTCGCGGCAGCTGTTAGCTGGTGCTGGGTTTGCAGGTACGGGGTTCATGCATGCTGGCCCAGATATTCCGAGGCGATGGTTATGTAATTGCGTCCGGCATCGCGGGCGGCGGCGACGGCATCGCCCACTGCCATACAATTGCGCGCCTTGGCCAGGCGGATCAGCATCGGCAGATTGATCCCGGCGATCACTTCCACCTTGCCGGCCTTCATCAGCGATATTGCGAGATTTGACGGTGTGCCGCCGAACAGGTCGGTCAGGATGATCGCGCCATCACCGCTATCGACCGCCCGTATCGCATCGGCGATTTCGCGGCGGCGCTTTTCCATATCGTCGTTGGGGCCAATGCAGACCGTCGCGATAGCCTCTTGCCGGCCGACGACATGCTGCATGGCGTGCACGAATTCCTCGGCAAGCTTGCCGTGGGTAACCAGGATCAGTCCGATCATGTAGCTGGTACGCTCCGAATTCCCTGCGATCGCACCTGGTGTTTCGAATGCGACATCATCGCGACTGTGCCTCCTCAAGCAGGTCAGCCGCGCGTGCACCCAGGTTGCGGTGCAGCAATGTGGGGGAAAATCCTGACTGGCGCAAGGCTGCGGTCAGCTCTTCGGCGAAGAAAACCGAGCGGTGACGTCCGCCGGTGCAGCCAAAGGCAATGTTTACATAGGCTTTGCCCTGCGCCTGATAGCGCGGCAGCAGAAACAGCACGAGGTCGCGAATCCGGGCAAAGGCCTCGCCGAAGGCGGGATCGGCGCGAATATGGTCGCCAACCGGCTGGTCCTGCCCGGTCAGCGGTTTAAGTTTGGGCTGCCAGTGCGGGTTGTCGAGAAAGCGCATGTCGAACACCAGATCGGCGACGGGCGGCATGCCGCGGGCGAAACCGAAGCTGGAAACCGTTACCGTCAGAGCCTGGCCGTCAGCCGCAGCGAACCGCTGGCGCATGACCTGACCCAGCTCGTTGGCCGAAAAGGCGCTGGTGTCGATCACCATATCGGCCCAGCGCCGCAGCGGTTCGAGCAGTTCGCGCTCGGCCCGGATGCCAGAGGCCACCGGCATGTCCTGGGCCAGCGGATGACGGCGGCGGGTTTCGTTGTAGCGGCGCTCAAGTTCGGCACTGCCGCAATCGAGAAACAGCGTGGCCAACTCAATGTCGCCGCGCCCGCCAAGGCGCTTGACCAGCTCTATTGTCTCGCGCGGATTGAACCCGCGGGTGCGCGAATCGAAGCCGATGGCGAGCGGGGCACGGTCGCCGTTAGCCACCGGGGCCGGACTGTCGATCAGCCGGTCGAGCAGGCGGACGGGAAAATTGTCGATCACCTCCCAACCGAGATCTTCGAGCAGCTTGAGCGCGGTGGTCTTGCCGGCACCCAGCAGGCCCGTGACCAGCAAAACCCGCTGGCTCGTTGCTTTAGACCCTGACTCATCCGACTCGTCTGGCATGGGCCGCAGGCTTTGCGCCTGCCGGGGGCCAAAGGGAAGAGCAAGATTGCGGTTGTCCCCCCGTGGCACTTCGGGCGTCAATATCGGGGCCATTGACTTGCCTGCCGTCGCAAGCGGATAGTTGCGGGCAAGGGACAGAGCGATGAAAACCAGAGTGATCCTTTCTGCTGCCGGTAGCGACAGGCCGGGGCTGACCCGCAGCCTGGCCGAAGCAGTGCTGGCGGCAGGTGGTAACTGGCTGGAGAGCCACCTCAGCCGGCTGGGCGGGCGCTATGTCGGCTCGGTTCTGGTCGAACTCGAGGCGGACCGGCTCGCTGACTTCGAGGCCGCGATCCGCGCGGTGGATGCCAGCGGCCTTGCTGTCTCGCTGGTCCCGGCCGGCGAGGAGCCGAAGGCTGCGGGCGAAGTGTTGCGGCTTGAGCTGGTCGGGCAGGATCGCCCGGGGATCGTCCGCGAGGTCACGACGGTGCTGGCTGAACTTGGCGTCAATATCGAAGATTTCGCCAGCACGACCGAAAACGGTGCCTGGTCGGGCGAACGCCTGTTTCGCGCCGCCGCACGCCTTAATATACCGCCCGGCGCAACATCGGACCAGGTCCGCACCGCGCTGGAGGCGATCTCGGGCGAGATTATGGTCGACTTCACTTTCACCGCATAGCTGGATGTCTTTACTTTCACCGCATAGCTGGATGTCTTTATCCGTTACGGAGCGGGGCAAGGGATTTATGGCGTCGCCAAGTGGGGATGCGGTGGGGTGGAGTGGATCGCCACGCTCTCAATGGTCCGTAAGTCATTGAAAAGCATGGTGGGCGCGGCAGGGTTTGAACCTGCGACCCCACCCGTGTGAAGGGTGTGCTCTACCGCTGAGCTACGCGCCCGCTTGTCCCATCTGGATGGGAGCGGAAGGCGCGCCCTTAGGCAATGCGGCGCGAATTGACAAGCGCCACGGGCGGCCTAGATGCGCAGTGCATGAGCGAAGAACTTGAACCCGCCCCAGAAGCTGCTGGCGAAGCTGCTGGCGCAGCCGCCGCCCCGTCCGGCCCCGACGTGCCGCCCGATCACCTCGCGATCAATCCGAAGAGTCCGTATTTCGATGCCGACTTGCTGCGCC